>CAJXVZ010000030.1 GCA_913062845.1 uncultured Psychroflexus sp. | reverse complement strand
TGGAATACCTCTTTGAATATGGGCAGGTCAATAAATTACAGGTACTTAATGCTGATGTTGATGTGGCCAACGACAGTATTAATCTCATCAACGAAAAACAAACATTAGACAATGCTAAACGTGATTTGCAAGTCGTCCTTAATTCTACAGATTTTCAGGATTTTAATGTAGACACCACCATTTCTTTTACACCTATGTTGAAGATTGAAAAGTTTGTAGAAGACTATAAACTTAACAATGTATCTTTGTTACAAATTGAAAAGAACCTTGAATTAAGCGTTTACGATCAGAAGATAAGTAAAACAGGATATTTACCCACTATAGATTTGGTAGGATCCTACGGTTGGAACAGGAACGTAAGTCCGGAATCGCCCTTCTTTCCTGGTTCCATTCAAACGTCAGATAGACTTGCAGCCGGTATAAGTCTGAATTGGAATTTGTTTGACAGTGGTCAAACGGCCGTAAGGATTCAAAATGCAAAGATCAATTATGAAAACCAGGAACTTCAGAAAAAGCAAATCCAGACTGAAGTAAACCGGGATATCCAGAATGCTTTAAATACTTATAAGACAAGATTATACATTTATAACCTGCAGGAACAAAATGTCCAGACCAACATTGATAATTTCAACAGGACTGAAAATCAATTCGAACTTGGTCAGATCACCTCAGTTGAATTCAGACAGGCACAGGTGAATCTTCAAAACGCAAAAACGAGTTATAATCTTGCCAAATACGATGCAAAACTGGCAGAATTACAGTTATTACAACTCACAGGTCAACTTTTAAATATTGAGTTTTAGTTATGCACGAACACTTTTTTCAATGTCCGTATTGTTGGGAAACCATCAGCATGTTGATTGACACATCAGTGTCATCACAAACCTATATTGAAGATTGCGAAGTATGTTGCCGGCCTATTGAGGTATCTTGTCAATCACAAAACGAAGAAGTTATTAACTTTGAAGCTAAGGCTATCCAGTAAGCATTTACAAATTACCCTGAAATATAAGCTTATTTCATAAAACTCAATGGGTATTAAATTTTTACATAAGTAGCTATAACTGAAGTTGGAATCAAATTTTCCATCTGATCAAAACTAAGAGTGTCTTCAGTTAAAGTTATAGTATGGGTATTAGTAAAAGTATCGTTAGTAATTGTAAGTGTACTTCCATCTAAAGACCATGTCCCACTTCCTGAATTATCAAAACAAAGTATAGTTTGTAACTCTGTAAAGAATGAAATACCATAACCCGTCGTGCCAGACCATGTGCCATCACTTTCAAAGTTAATAGTTTCGATAATACAATCTATTTCTTCATGTATATTTTGAGAAGCTGTATCATCATTGTTTAAGTCTAATGCTACTTCACTAACTAATGTAGTAATTTCCCATGAACCCACGAGCGTATTATTATTGCTAGGTTGAGAATCATCATTTTCACAACCAACTAAAAGCATAATGAATGCAAACAAAAGTAATTTATTCATTTTTCATTTTTTTTACAAATCTAACATTTAATTTGAATCATTATAGTTGCTGTAAATTTTAATAATTAGATATTCATTGATTACATTTGTTTATAGTTTTTATTTCTAATGTCCAATATCATACTTAAAGCATCAAACATCTCCAAACAATACCGGCTTGGGCTTGTAGGTACAGGGACTTTAAGCCATGATCTCAACCGATGGTGGCATAAGGTCAGAGGAAAAGAGGATCCTTATCTCAAAGTTGGTGCTGTCAACGATCGAAGTCAATCTGCTAAAGAAAATTATGTCTGGGCGCTAAAAGACATTAATTTTGAGGTTCAACAAGGCGAAGTTTTAGGCATAATCGGTAAAAATGGTGCTGGTAAATCTACATTACTGAAACTATTATCCCGGGTGACCTTACCCACTACCGGTGAAATCAAGACGAAAGGCAGAATAGCCTCTCTTTTGGAAGTTGGGACAGGCTTTCATCCGGAATTGACTGGTAGAGAAAACATTTTTCTAAATGGTGCCATTCTTGGTATGACCAAAGCCGAAATAAAATCCAAGGAACAAGAGATTATAGAATTTTCCGGTTGTGAAATGTATATTGATACTCCAGTAAAACGTTATTCTTCAGGAATGCGTGTTCGTCTGGCTTTTGCCGTGGCCGCACATCTCGAGCCAGATATATTGGTTATCGATGAAGTACTTGCCGTAGGCGATGCCGAATTTCAAAAAAAAGCCCTTGGCAAGATGAAAGACATTTCCGGGACTGGTGGCAGAACGGTGTTGTTTGTCAGTCATGATATGGGAGCCATAAAAAATTTGTGCAATAATCTGATGGTTATTGATAACGGTAAAGTCTCATTTGAAGGCGGTGTTAATGAGGGTATAGATTTTTACTTATCTAATTCTATTTCTGGTCAAATAAATTATTTAAGTGAAAATGAGGTAAAGGTTGGAATTACGCAGATTATGTTTTTAGATGAAAATTTTAAAAAAATTAATCGAGTGATGAGCGGTCAAAAAGTAATCTTAGAGACAAAGTACTCAAATCCTAATTTGCAAGAATTATCCCTCTCAGTTGGTTTTTTTGATGAGTTTATGAATTTTCTTTTCGCATGCAGAAGTGACACCATTGATTTTATAGTTCAAGAAAAGGAAGGGACTGCTTACCTTGAAATCAATAAGTGGCCCCTGAGTCAAGGGACTTATACTTATAATATAGCTGTACATCATAAAAAAATTATGATTCAAAACGAAAAAGGTATTGGCCACATTCGAACAGAAAAAGGTGATTTTTATGGCACAGGTAAGTTACCAGGAAAGCGAAAGGGCTTTTATGTAGATTACAATTGGTATGAATCAAATTAAAAGACTTATAAAAAAAGGTATTCGAATCATTATTAGTAGAATCTTTAATGAATTAGAAAAATACAAACACGATAGATTAAAAAATAAAAAACTACAATTAATAGAGAAATTTCAGAGTGTAGGTTATAATTTTAGGCTAAATGGTGATCAGCATACTTTCAGAGGCCATAGTAAAATTATCATTGGCAATAATGTCCATATCGGCAATAATATTTATATCGCGGGGGAAGGAGGTCTAATAATAGGAGATAATACACATATATCAAGGAATGTTACAATATATACAGTAAATCACAATTACACTTCAAGTGCATTACCGTATGATGATTCAACCATCTATAAACCTGTGAGAATTGCAGCTAATGTATGGATTGGTATGAATGTTTCAATACTACCTGGCGTCACCATTGGTGAGGGATCTATTGTAGGTATGGGTTCTGTGGTAAATAGAAACATCCAGCCCAGGGAAATCGTTGGTAATGACTCCCTTGTAAGTATTAAATCCAGAGATGATTATCATTACAAAGACTTAATTAACAAAAACCGATATGGGGGAATTAATGGAAGGCTTTTGAAAAAAGAAGAAATAAAACAATTCAAATATAAATATGAAGATAAAAAAGAAGCTAATATAGTATTTGTTTTAGGAACCGGTCGATCAGGGACAACTTCAATTGTTGATATTTTAAATCAAAATCCCAAGTGTAAAGCATACCATGAGGATATTCATCAATTGATAAGAATTAGCACTGATTTAGCTTATTTTCCATCGAAAAAAGATTTGTATTACAGTGAATTAGATGATATTTTTAAAAATAAAATCTGGCCACTTTCCGAAGATCAAATTATCATTCACTCAGATCAAAGACTTTGGAATCTAGTACCGTATTTAGAAACATATTTTCCGAATTCTAAATTTATACACCTTAAAAGAGATATTTATTCAACTGTAAAATCAATGCTGAGCAGAGATTGGTATATAGTAAATGAATATCCTGAGGTAAATAAACATGATTGGGCAAAATACAGGTTGCAAGCCGATAGATTAGGTGTAATGAGTTCACAAAAATGGAGTAAATTATCTCAAACATCAAAATGTGCATGGTATTGGTACTATGTAAATCAAAAAATTCAAGAAGAACTTAATGCTTTGGAAGATCGCAGAGTTTTGAAAGTCAATTTAAATGATTTAGACGCAAACCTTTCTTTATTGGCAAAGTTTGTAAGCAAGGATGATTTTGAATACAAAATTACTATTAGTAATAAAATCAAAAAATCAAATTTATCAAAATACAAATCATTATCAGACAATCAATTAAGGGCAGAGATTGATAATCTAATAGATGAAATAAGGTAATAAATCAAAACGATTAATATTTCTTTTCTTCCATAAGGTATGAGAAAATCTACTTTAAAACTCATCTTTTCCTTACTTTTGCACCCATGAAATACGAAAGATTAACAAAGGAACAATTTGAAGAGTTGCACCAGGAGTTTATCAATTTTTTGGCCACGCAATCCATTACTGCTGAAGAGTGGAGCGATATCAAAAAAAATAAACCTGAGGTGGCAGAAGAAGAACTGGATATTTTCAGTGATCTGGTTTGGGAAGGTGTGCTTAAAAAAGTAGAATATTTAGAACACATTTCTCCTCAGCATATGTTCCTGTTTTATTTTACTGAAACCGAAATAGAATTGATTAAAATCCAAATCAAACACCCTAATATAGACATCACCACCAAAGAAGGTTATGACTGGCTTCAAAAGAACTTTTTGGAAGACGACGTCGAAATTCACCAGGCGACAAAAGCCATTAGTGATGACCGCAATAAAGATATTTTTGCCCTGATCAAACAAGGGGCAAATATTACCAAAGGTGAATTGTTTACCTATTTCAACCAATTGATTAAAGCATAAGACAAAACACGATTCCATGGCGCAAAAACCTGCTATACCAAAAGGCACCAGAGATTTTAATGCTGCTGAACTTTCCAGACGAAACTATATTTTTGATACCATCAAAACCCATTTCGATCAATTTGGTTTTCAGCCTATCGAAACACCCAGCTTCGAAAAATCCTCAACCCTTATGGGTAAATATGGTGATGAAGGTGACAGGTTGATTTTTAAGATATTAGATTCGGGTGATTTTTTAAAAAAAGTCGATGACAAAACCTATCAGTCTCAGGATGCAAACAGAATAAGTACAAAGATTTCAGGTAAAGCGCTTCGCTACGATCTTACTGTTCCATTCGCACGTTATGTAGTCCAACACCAGCATGAGCTTAATTTCCCCTTCAAAAGATATCAAATTCAACAGGTATACAGAGCAGACCGACCCCAAAAAGGCCGTTTCAGGGAATTCTACCAATGTGATGCGGATGTTGTGGGCAGCGATAGCCTGTGGCAGGAAGTTGAATTTATACAACTATACGATGCTGTTTTCTCTTCCTTAGGTTTGACAGGTTGTCGTATAAAAATGAATAACCGTAAGATCCTTAGTGGTATCGCGGAAATTATAGGCGAGTCAGATAAACTTATTGATTTTACCGTAGCACTGGACAAGCTGGATAAGATTGGCAAGGACAAGGTTATTGAAGAAATGCTGGAAAAGGGTATAAGCCAGGACGCTGTGCAAAAGCTAAAGCCCATTTTTGAATTATCAGACGGACATATCAGGGAAAAGTTAGATGATATTAAAACTTTACTTTCAAACTCAGAAATTGGCCTGAAAGGTGTTGAAGAGCTAAAGTTTATCATAGATCAAAGTCTTAGCCTTGGTTTAAATGGCTCGATACTGGATTTTGATGTGACCCTTGCACGTGGCCTTAACTATTACACGGGTGCTATTTTTGAAGTTCAGGCACCGGAAGGTGTTAAAATGGGCTCTATCGGTGGTGGTGGAAGATATGACGACCTTACCGGTATTTTTGGTTTGAAAAATCTAAGCGGTGTTGGCATTTCTTTCGGTCTGGACAGGATTTATCTGGTCATGGAAAGCCTCGACTTGTTTCCTGATACTTTAGTGAAAAATAACCGATTATTATTCATAAATTTCGGTCAGGAGGAAGCTGCACATTGTATGAAACTGATCAAAACCTGCAGAGAGAATGGCATATCAGCTGAACTATATCCGGACGCAGAAAAGATGAAAAAACAAATGACCTACGCCGATAAAAATGAATTTTGGTATGTGGCACTGGTCGGAGGTAATGAAATTCAGCATGGGACATTAGCCTTAAAAAATATGAAAACCGGAGATCAGTATCAGGTCGTTCAAAGTGAGATGGTCGGTGTTCTGAAGGAAAAATTAAAGCTCAATTGATGAAAAAGAATCTTGCCATTGCCATGGGAGGCTATACCAGTGAATGGGAAGTTTCCATAAAAAGCGGGAATTTTGTTTACGATACTTTAAAAGAGGACTACAATACCTACAGAGCTCACATTCTAAAAGACCGCTGGTACATTTGGCATGAAGGTCAAAAATACGATATAGATAAGGGTGATTTTTCATTTATGCTCAATGGTAAAAAGATCAATTTTGATGTTGTTTTTAACACCATACATGGGACACCTGGTGAAGATGGCCTTATTCAGGGATATTTTCAAAACCTCGGCATTAAGCAAACCGCAAGTGATTATTATAATGCAGCTTTATCATTCAACAAAAGAGACTGTATAAGCGTACTAAATGCTTACGGCATACCTACAGCTAAAAATTATTTTTATAACAAAGGAGAAGCCATCAATGCTAAAGAAATTGTTGAAACAGTTGGTTTGCCGTGTTTTGTAAAAGCGAACAGAGCAGGAAGTAGTTTCGGGATCACCAAGGTCAAAAAAGAGTCAGATATTGAAGCGGCTATTCAACATGCATTGAAAGAGGATGATGAAGTCATCATAGAGTCCTTTCTTGACGGCAGGGAAGTTTCAGTAGGCGTGGTGAACTACAATGATGAGGTGATGGCCTTGCCCATCACAGAAATTATTTCTGAAAATGAATTTTTTGATTTTGAAGCCAAGTATCATGGGAAATCCCAGGAAATCACACCGGCAAATTTAGGTCAGGACATAACAAAAGAAGTACAGGGTTTGGCGGTAAAAATCTTTAAAATATTAAAAATGAAAGGTTTAACTCGTTCAGAGTTTATTTTTCACAACGGTAAACCTCACTTTCTAGAGATCAATGCCTGCCCGGGATTAACAGAGGCCAGCATTCTACCACAACAAGCCGCTGCCGCAGGGATAGATATTAAAGAGTTGTTCATCAATGCGATTGAAAAGGCTTAAGGCAACTCTCTTATTTTTTCATACTTTTGTAAAAAATTAAAACATGAAACGTGCTGTTTTTCCAGGCTCCTTTGATCCGCTTACCTTAGGGCATTATGATATCATCAACAGAGGCTTAACGTTATTTGATGAGATCATACTTGCGATTGGGGTGAATGCCAATAAGAATTATATGTTCAGTCTGGAAGAAAGGGTTCAGTTTTTACTTGATACTTTTAAAAATGAACCTAAGATCATAGTTGACACTTACGAGGGTTTAACAGTTGATTTTTGTATTAAAAACAAAGCTGACTTCATTTTGAGAGGCCTTAGAAATCCGGCCGATTTTGAATTTGAAAAAGCTATTGCCCATACCAATCGTAAATTAGAAAAAATTGAAACCGTTTTTTTATTGACATCCAGTGGCAAGAGTTATATTTCTTCATCAATAGTAAGAGATGTCATAAGAAATGGTGGAGACTACACTGTTCTGGTACCGGATTCTGTCAGGGTTTAGGAAATTTCCATTTCACCTTAATTATTTAATTATTCTATTCTTGAAAACATTTAGATTTAGTTTTTTTAGTACCCTTTTTTTAATATGTCATTCTATTTTAGCACAGAATATTTCTGTAAATTCTAATACTTATACTGAACAGGAATTGATAGAAGATGTTTTATTTGGAACGAATTGCGTTGATAATATTATAGTTAATAATACAGTAAGCGGTAATTTTTCGAATGGAGAATTAAGTTACGGGTACTTTAATGCCGGTATTTCAGGTTTTCCTTTTAGTGAAGGTCTGGTGCTAACTACAGGTCGTTTGAGCAACGTTCCGGGACCAAATAATAGCTTAAGTGATGACGATGCACCAAACTGGAATGGTGATCAGGATCTGGAAAATGCACTTGGCATTAGTAATACGCTTAATGCAACAATTTTTGAATTCTCTTTTGTTCCACAGGCCAGCAGCATCAATTTCAGATACATTTTTGCTTCAGAAGAATACCGTGAAAATGAACCCACAACCTGTCAGTTTTCCGATGCTTTTGCCTTTTTGATAAGGCCGGTTGGTGGCACGTATCAAAATCTGGCTTTGGTTCCCGGAACAAACACGCCAGTACAGGTAACTACCGTAAGACCTGAAATTCCGGGTGCGTGTGACGCTTTAAATGAAGAGTATTTTGGTCAGTTTAACGATTTGGTTTCACCTATTAATTTTAATGGCCAAACCACAATTCTCACAGCTGAAACAGATGTTACAGCAGGGCAGGCTTATGAAATAAAGCTTGTCATCGCAGATGAAACCAATTTTAGATTTGATTCTGCTGTATTTATAGAGGCAAACAGCTTTAACGTTGGTGTGGATCTGGGACAAAATCAAACGCTTTGTGAAGGTGAAGTGGTCAATCTGCAAATCGAAAATGATGAGGCATTAGCCATTAGATGGTTTTTTGATGGTCAGCAAATTACGAATACGACAAACAGCCTGACTGTCTCACAGGATAATTTCGGAAGTGGCATTTACAGTGTTGAGGTCGATTTACCGAGTGGTTGCACAGCAGAAGACGAGATTGAGGTATTTTATGATGAGATAAACCTACCGGACAATCTGACGATCTCAACCTGTATAGATGAAAACGGACTTGGTATTTATAATCTTTTTGATATTTCCGGTCAGATAGATGCCAATCTTCAGGTGTTGAATTTTTATAATACTTTTGAAGATGCAGAAACTGCGTCAGATCCAATTGAGAATCCAGGCAATTACGGTAATGTTTCTGCAAATGAGACAGTTTATGCGCGTATTCTTGCGCCAAGTAACTGCGTTGGAATTCAAGAGGTCACATTAAGCGGTCAAACCAATCAATTGCCACAGGTCTTTTCGGCAGTTTGTCCGGTTCAGGAAACATCACCAACTTCATTTGCGCTTCAGGCCATTTTAAGTCAGGTTGCGAATACCTTCGACGTAAATACGGGTCAGGTAGACCTTTATGATTCAGAAAGTGATGCTATAAGTCAGTCCAATGAGATCATTTCAGGTTTTCTGGAGATTGAAACGACACTTTTACCCTATACCGTTTATGCAAGAATAAATTCAGATGATTCCTGTGGAATTGCGCCGGTAATTCTTCAGAAAATTGATGCACCGCTTTTTGTGGATAACACTTCAGACTTTTTGCTCTGTGAAAATGACGGGGAATCTATCACGTTAAATGCTTCTGTTATTAATCCTCAGGGTGAGATTTTTTATGATTGGAGTACAGGCGAAACTACTGAAAACATTACGATTTCTGAACCCGGCAATTACTCAGTCGATATTACAAGTGTGCAACAAATTGGAAATGAAGAGTTGATCTGTACAAACTCGAAAAGCTTTGATGTTATAGCCTCAAGTGCTCCAATCGTTACCTATTCACAAACTGGATTTGTTGGGATTGAAAATCAACTTATTATATCAGCAGAAGGCAGTGGTGATTATGAATACGCTCTTAATAATGGCAATTATACAGATTCAAATACATTTACTATCTCAGCAACCGAAAATACTTTTTTTGTACGGGATAAAAATGGTTGTGGTGAAGTAAGTGTAGACTTCATTGCCTTAAGGATCCCCGGTTTCTTTACGCCTAATGGGGATGGTTTTAATGATTATTGGCAAATTGAAGGTATCAGACAAAATGAGAATGATATCAAGACCATCTATATTTTTGACAGGTATGGTAAGCTCATTTTTGAAAGTTCACCGGAACTTGTTGGCTGGGATGGTACTTACAACGGAAAATTACTGCCACCGCAGGATTACTGGTATAAAATAGTATTGAATTCAGGCAATTCTATTTCAGGACATCTCACCTTAAAGCGATAATTGGCCTAGAATTTTAGATTTTGATTATAACGCTCCTCAAAGAACAAAAAATAATGGTATAGCAGATAATTTACTTCATAACCATAATCTGTTTTAAAGTCATAATCAATGAAAAACGGATACAAATCTCTTGAATATTTAAAAGGCTCCAAAAAACGATTGTTATAAGTAGTCACATATTGCCTGTTTTTTAGCTCTAAGTATTGCTGAGAATAAAAACCACGTGGCCTTTGGGTTTGAAGCCATGCATTGAAACCAACTTCGAGGATAATGACCTTATATTCCAAACTGTCGTTTACAATTTCAATGGTATCCAGTTTAGAATTTTTGGTCGGGCTCTTGCTTTTTAATGCTGAATCTGTCTTCACCGAATTACATGCAAATATCAGTGCAAGCGTAAAGACAATAATATAATATGCTAATTTTTTCATCCCTTAAATATAAGCATAAATATATTTGGAAATGAATAAAAAAGGCTTAATCAAAAGTAGTGACGTAACCGTTTTGAAGATTCTCAGGGAGTTGAGCAAGATATTGTTCTGCGATTGCTCTTGTTGGGAAACGACCAATAAAGACATTGTAGCTTGGACTTCCGTTATAATCATCAATCTTCATACTGATGTTTTTCAAATTGTAATCTGTAAAGAGCTTCCTGGCAAATCTTGTGGCGTTTTCTTTTTCTCCAAAACTTCCTATTTTAATCGAAAATTCGCCATCTTCTGCCAGATTACTGTCAAATTTATTTAACTGAAATTCATCTTCTAAATGGATGATATCAAGTTTAACTTTGGCTTTACTTTTCACGGAAAGACCTATTTGCTGTCCTGCGACTTCAGATAAGTCTATTATTAATCCATTTATAAATGGACCTCTGTCATTTATTCTAACATCGACAGTTTTTTGATTTTTGAGGTTGGTAATCCTTACAATTGACCCAAATGGTATGCTTCTGTGAGATGCTACGAGACTATCATGCGAGAAAAACTCTCCGGATTTGGTGAGCGTGCCCTCATGAGCTAAATGTCTCACAGAAGCAATACCTGTTTGAGATTGAGCATTTAACAAATTGTAATTTGCAAACAGAATTAATATAAAGACTAAAAACCTCTGCATTTTAGCTTAATTCTATGATTTGTTGTGCGAGTTCGGTTCCAATTCTGCTTTGTGCTTCATTAGTTGCGCCGCCAATATGCGGACTTAATGAAAGTTTTGACTGCATAAGCAGTTTTATTTCGGGTGTTGGTTCTTTTTCAAAAACATCGATAGCTGCAAATTTTAATTTGCCGTTTTCTAGTGCGTCAACCACGGCTTTTTCATCAATCACACCACCGCGAGCCGTGTTGATGACAGCAGCACCGTCTTTCATTTTTTCAATTTCACTTTTACCCAGGATATAGTCTTTTTGTGCCGGAACATGGAAGGTAATAACATCAGCCTGTGAAAGCAAGTCATCAAAATCTATGCTTTTCAGTTTAAATGTCAAATGTTGTCCGTCAAAAAACTCAATTTTCACATCAGCTTCTTCCATAAATTTATCATGGGCGACTACGTTCATGCCCAAACCTATAGCACATTTGGCCACTGCCTGACCAATTCGTCCCATGCCAACAATACCAATGGTCTTACCTTTTAATTCTACCCCTTTAGCATAAGCCTTTTTGAGGTCTTTAAACTTTGATTCGCCCTCAAGCGGCATCTCGCGATTCGCCTGGTGCAAAAATCTAAAACCTCCCAGTGCATGAGCCATCACCAATTCTGCAACAGAATCGGATGAGGCTGCAGGAGTGTTGATGACATGCAAACCTTTAGATTTTGCATAATCAACATCTATATTATCCATGCCAACACCACCACGGCCAATAATTTTCAGGTCAGGGCAGGAATCAATCAAATCCTTTCTGACCTTAGTAGCACTTCGCACGAGAAGAACCTCCACGTGATTTTCATTCATGTAATTTGAAAGTTGTTCCTGAGCCACTTTGGTTTGTATAACTTCATGACTTGCTTTTTCCAGCATATCTACACCGGCCTGAGAAATGCCATCATTTGCTAATATTTTCATCGTATTGTTATTTTATTTAAGATTAAGATTTTCTTTCTAATTCATCCATGACTTCAACCAAAACACCAACTGATTTTTTTGGTAAGGCATTGTACATTGATGCACGGTATCCACCGACACTTCTGTGGCCGTTTAATCCATTGATACCGGCTTCTTTCAGCAGAGCGTCGAACCTTTCTTTAAGGGTATCATCTACCAGATTGAATGTGGCATTCATATTAGAGCGGTCCGGTTTATTGGCAAATCCTTTAAACAGTGGATTCAGATCTATTTCAGAATAGATCAATTCTGCTTTTTTCTTATTTATCTTTTCGATGGCTTCAATACCACCTTTTTCTTTTAACCATCTCAGGTTCAACAGAGAGGTATAAATAGCAAAAACCGGTGGTGTGTTAAACATACTGTCCTTACCAATGTGGACCTTATAGTCCAGCATAGAAGGAATGTTTCTGCTCACTTTGCCCAGAATATCTTCTTTTACTACTACCAAAGTTGCTCCGGCCGGTCCCATATTCTTTTGTGCACCCGCATAGATGAGATCAAACTTGCTGAAGTCCAGCTGACGTGAAAAAATATCGCTACTCATATCACAAACTACTGGCACCTTAGTCTCTTTGAACTCCTGTATTGATGTCCCAAAAATGGTATTATTACTGGTGCAGTGAAAGTAATCTACATCTGAAGGAATACTGTAGTCTTTTGGAATGTAATTATAATTTTTGTCTTTGGAACTTGCAACAACTTCTACTTCTCCAAGCAATTTTGCCTCTTTTATGGCTTTTGCAGACCAGGTGCCTGTATCCAGATAAGCAGCTTTTTTCTCCATAAGGTTAAACGCAGCCATGATGAATTGCATACTGGCACCTCCTTGAAGAAATAATGCTTTATAACCTTTGTCATTAAGACCAAGCAACTCTAAAGAAAGCGCTCTGGCTTCTTCCATGACATCTACAAAAGCAGCGCTTCTGTGTGAAATTTCAAGAATTGATAGTCCTGAGCCATTAAAATCCAAGACAGCTTCAGAAGCTTTTTTAAATACTTCTTGAGGAAGAATACAAGGGCCTGCGCTAAAATTGTGTTTTTTCATAATGATGATCTATATTTTTTAAAAAATTGATTGTGTCTATCCCATCCGCATAATCGGTTAATTTTGGATGTTGGGCTTTTCCAAAATCAAAGCTACAAAGCTTATGTTTACCGATTGTACACTGAATGTTATTTTTTTGTTGGTTTAAACATTTTTCTAAATCCATATCGTTGGCGTAGGTCTCGTAATTCACAACACCAATTGGAGATGAGAAGCTCTCATCTTCTTTTAGCATAACAAAGCCATTGTCCAGAAATTTTATGTCGCTCATGAGATAAACCGCTTTGTTGTAATCATAATTGTTAGCGTATTTATGGTGATTTATGTAATGTTCATAATTCGAAATACCTTTAAAAAAATGATCAAAATCATAACCTTCAGGGACAAAGATTTTTGAAACATTTCTGCAACCTAAACCAAAATACTGAAAAATGTCTTTGCCAAGGTTTTCAAAGTCTTCATGGGTTTCACGCCCTGTAAGAACAGCTACACCATTCCTGTTTTTCCTTATAATATGTGGCTTATCCTTAAAATAATACTCAAAATATCTCGCTGTATTATTGCTACCGGTGGCGATGACAGCATCAAAATTTTTCAATTGATTTTCTTCAAAATTAATTTTAGATTTAAATCCGGGCTCTATCTTGCTCAATTTTTCGGCAAGGTATGGCAAAAGTCTCTTGTCGTTTGATGACAATTTAGCCATTAGATCATGTCCGCAAATCAGAACTGAAAGAAAATCATGAAATCCTACCATAGGAATATTACCGGCCATCACTACTCCTATAATCTTATTATGCTGCATTTGCTCAAGCTTATAGCCGGATAACCATTGTTCAATTGAAGACGCATCAAGCGCTTTAGACCACTCCTTCAATGCAAAACAGATATTACTTTCGGTAAACCACTGGTTTTCTGCCTGAGCCAATCTCAATACCTGATCGAATTTTTGGTCTTTATGAGTAGAATTAAGGGAGCTTTCATCAATCAGGCTTCCAATATACTGACCTAACTCAATAAAAGCTGCTTTTCGTTCTTCAAAAGTGGGCATTAACTTGTTGTTTTTTTCTTTTATGCTTAATTTTGAACAAAATTACAATAAAAGAAAAACATGGCGATTAAGATTACAGACGAATGTATAAATTGTGGAGCTTGTGAGCCTGAGTGCCCAAACACCGCGATATACGAAGGAGCAGACGATTGGCGTTATTCTGATGGCACTGATTTAACAGGCGATATTGTACTCCCAAATGGTAAACAGGCAAATGCAGAAGAAGTGCAGGAGCCGGTAAGTGATGAATTTTATTATATAGTTACAGATAAATGCACTGAATGTATGGGCTTTCACGAAGAACCGCAATGTGCAGCGGTGTGCCCGGTAGATTGTTGTGTGCCTGACGAGGATAATGTGGAGACAGAAGAAGAATTGCTTGGAAAACAATCTTTTATGCACAAAGACTAGTTCTTAACTTAAATTTTAATGACAAGGTCCACTTCTTGATATAGCAGTGGGCTTTCTTATTTAAAAGCGATGAATTTTCTTGTTACGGCCATCTCTGGTAGTTATGTAAATTTGGTTGATATTAAGGATTTATCAATTATTACTACTTTTATCTCATGAATATTGAAAAAAAGCTCAATAACTATCAGAATAAATTCCCACGCATATCAGATGTGGCAGATAAGGCCAAAAAGCGAATTCCACATGTAGCCTGGGAATATTTGAATTCAGGTACAGGAAAAGAACAATTATTGGCGCAAAATCAAAATAGCTTTAAAAATATCAGATTTATACCTCGTTTTTGCAAAGGAGAGCTAAATGCCGATGTCAAAACAAAATTATTTAACAAAGTATATGACTGCCCTATTGGCATAGCACCTGTTGGCTTAACCGGTCTCATGTGGCCAAAAGTTGAACAGTATTTGGCACAAACCGCAGAGCGTCATAATATTCCATTTTGTTTAAGTACAGTGGCTACTGAAACGCCTGAGACCATCGGAAAGTTAGTTGGAAATAATGGATGGTTTCAATTGTATCCCCCTAAAGATAAAAATGTAAGAGCATCGCTGTTAAAAAGAGCTCAGGATGAAGGCTTCACGACTTTAGTAATCACTGCAGATGTGCCCATGGCGAGTAGAAGAGAGCGAAGTAAAAAAGCGGGTTTGACCATTCCTCCAAAAATTACGACAAAACTTATCTGGGACGGCATCACCCATCCGCTATGGAGTTGGGAAACGCTAAAGCATGGCATACCCAGACTAAGAACAGTAGAACATTATTCCGGAACAAAAGATTTAAAATTCACCAGTGGTTTTGTAGGTAACCGTTTAGGCGGCACTTTGGATTGGTCCTACTGTGAAGAATTAAAAAAAGCATGGAAAGGTCCCGTGGTTTTGAAAGGCGTTCTTCACCCCGAAGATGCTAAAAAAGCCATCGACATTGGTTTGGATGCGGTTTATGTCTCTAATCATGGAGGAAGACAGTTTGATGGTGCTATATCTGCCATAGATGCCTTACCAAAAATTGTTGAGGTTGTAAAAGGCAAAGTCCCCGTACTCTTTGACAGTGGAATCAGAACAGGTCTAGATGTCATGAAATCCTTGTATTTAGGTGCAGATTTTGTCTTTTTAGGTCGGCCATTTATTTACGGGGTTTCTGCACTTGGTAAATATGGAGGTGACCATATCTGTAATATTCTGAAGGATGATTTAAAGAACAACATGGTACAAGTGGGCGTGAGGTATTTATCAGAAATAGGAACAGTTGATGCCGTTCAAGTTTTTTGATCTTTTAAATCAAAGTTGATATAAATCAAAAACCTTAATTTTTAGAATTCTATAAATAAGTTTCCTTGAAAAGTGAAAATACAAATTGAGAAAATAAAAATATGTACATCTGAAATCCTAAATATCTATATTTATCTAAGACTTCCCTTGACCCTTAAACTGTTGTGTTTTCAATTTAAACAAAACATTAAAGCTGGTCAAGCTGCCATAGCTGCGGGTAATGTATTGTTGCAGGTCTATTTTTTCCTGCTCTTCAAGGTTACTGGAATTGATTTTTTGTTCTAATACGCGCAGTCTGTCTCTGACCATGGTGATTTTATGGAAAAAAGTATCAATTGGCATTTCTTTTCCAGCCATGGTGGTGTCTTTAGGTTCGAAAATGATCTTGCCGCCTTTCCATTTATCTGCGATTGTCACCACTTCTGAGACATCCGACCATTTTTGAAGAATAGCTTTCAGGCTTTTTTCTACTTCATAAAAACTTACGGTGTCCACATCATCTTCTACGGCTTGAATAACTTCAAAGTCTGAGTCTATATCTATGGTTTCTAAACCGCTGTCTATAAAAGTTACCCAATAATGCTTTGCTGTCACGTTGGTAACAACACCTTTCCCGTAAACAGGATGATTTATTCTTGAGCCTATACCTAATAATTTCATTTAAATATTTTTTAGTTTGTTTTTTTATTTTCAGCTAAAAAGCTAAGAGCTAAAAGCTATTCAATGCTTACATTTTTTTTCAAACCTTCATTAAGCCAGGCCAGAAATTCATCTGCATCTGGTTCGTAGCCTGTTGGTCTGTTGAGCAGCTTAAACTCAGTATCCATCATGACATAATAGGGCTGTGAGTTATTCTGAAAATTTACAGTCTGGAAAGTCGCCCATTTGTCACCTATGGTTCTGATTTGCTTGATTTCACCATTGGGTTTTTCGTAATTAAATTGTTTGTCTTTTGGCAAATTGACCCTTTTATCAACATATAAGGAAATCAAAACAACTTCATTTTCTAAAATGTCGTATACCTGAGGCTCACTCCAGACATTTTCTTCCATTTTTCTGCAATTCACACAGGCCATTCCTGTAAAATCAATTAAAATAGGTTTTCCGGTTGCTTTTGCTTTTTTAAGACCTTCGTCAAAATCATGATACGTTTCCAGACCTAGCAGTCCATCATCACCTTTGTCATAAATACTGTAATTTAAAGGTGGCGGAAAACCGCTAATTAATTTCAAGTTAGCATAGGCAGTGTTGGTTAAGCCGGGCAGCAAATACAAAACAAAAACCAGGATAAGCGTTGAACTAATGATTCGGCCTTTGCCAATTTTTATGGTTTTAGCATCATGAGGAAATTTAATTTTACCTAAAAGATAAAGAATCAGTCCAATACCTACAAGAATCCAGATTCCGATAAAGACCTCTCTTTTTAAAAGCCCCCAGTTTTCAACCAGGTCGGCGTTTGACAGAAATTTAAAAGCAAGTCCAACTTCTAAAAACCCAAGAACAACTTTTACTGTATTCAACCAGCCACCGCTTTGAGGCAGTGATTTAAGCAGGTTAGGGAAGAGAGCAAACAAGGCAAAAGGTAAAGCCAGGGCGAGGCCAAAGCCACCCATACCAAAGCTTAATTGCATGGCGCCACCGTCTGCCGTTAGTGAACCTCCCAAAAGTGAACCCAGGATCGGTCCGGTACAGGAAAATGATACAATGGCTAAAGTTAGTGCCATAAAGAAAATACCAACTATACCACCAATACTTGAAGCTTTTTGATCCATGCGATTGCTCCAGGATTGAGGTAAAGTAATTTCAAAATACCCGAAAAATGATATGGCAAATACTATAAATACCACAAAGAAAAATATGTTGAGGTAGGTATTGGTAGAAATATTGTTCAAAATTTCAGGATCAACACTGTCCAGCAAATGAAATGGAATACTCAATAGTATGTATATTCCAAATATAAAAAGGCCGTATAGAATCGCATTGATCTTTCCAAGCCTTGGTGTTCTTGCGCCTTTTGTGAAAAAGGATACAGTAAGCGGAATCATGGGGAAAACACATGGTGTTAAGAGCGCAAGCAGTCCACCTACAAACCCCAGTAAAAAAAGAGTGAAAAATGATTTTTTGGTGTTATCATCAGCGATCAGTTCAGGATTTTTAATGTCTAATTTTAAAGAATTGGTCAGGTTTTGGTCTTTTTTGTCTACACTTAAGTTATCTGCCAGGATCATGAAGTCTCCGTTCTCTTGAATTTTTAGGTTGAACGTTTTTACCTCCGGTGGTAAGCACCTGGTTTCATCACAAACATTAAAGTAAACTTCTGCTTTTACAGGTTGGTCAAATTCTGAAATTTTTAGGTCTTGCTTAAAAGCTACTTTTTCTTCAAAATATTTAATATCCAGTTCAAATGTTTCATCATAAGTTTCTATGCCTTCAGGTTCATTAATTCCTCCAATAAGTTCATAGTTATCGGGATTTAAAAAAGTAAATTCTGTCGCAATCGGACCTATGGCATCTTCAGGTAGAGGTCTTATCGATGGTATATGCCATCCATCCTCCAGGATAGCAATGAACGAAATGGTATAAATATCATCTGTTTTGTTAACATTGGCTGTCCATTCAATCGGGTTTAAAACATCGCCGGATGGGTTGCCAAATTGTGCATTGGCCTTAAATCCAAAAGCGATTAAGAAGAAGAGTGTGGAGAGTAATGAATTTTTAAGCATTCCTGAGTGTTTTCTGTTATTTTGTAGCGGTTATCTATTCTGTGGTTTATCACCCAAACGATTTCATTTTGATGCGTAAGTACCCAAATTTTTGATTTTTCAAAAGTACTTAATTTTTCATCTTTAAGAAAGTCACTGAGTTTTCGCCTGCCCTGCATTCCTAAGGGGCAAAAATAATCACCGGTTTGATAAGGGCGAAGACAAATATCAGTTTTAAGCAAATCTTTAGAAAGAAAAGCGATATATTGAGGTGTTTTTTTAAATGATTTAGAAGTTTCTATTTGAAGAACACCTTCCTCGTATTTAATCGTTTTTGGCAGGTCGTCTAAAGTAATATGAATGGGCTGAACCGAATGATCTTGTAACTCAAACAACTCCAGAAATTCGCGTTCTTTTACAATTCTATGCGTTGAGGAGGTTATGAATTTACCGGTTTGTGCCTCAATTAAACCTGTAAGGCTTGTCCAATCAGTAAACCCAAAACCTTTTAAGAGTTCAATTAAGATGTGCCAGTAATTTGGAAATTGTTTTAAAGACTTTATATTTATCCGATAGGAAGCTTCACGTTCTTCAACAACTTGTTTAAAAACTAGGTTCAGGTAATCTTCAAGTAACAATTCCTGACGTTTTAAATTCTTCTGTGTTGTCTCAAACCGGGCATGTAAATTGTCTTGTCTTTTCTGAAAATAGGGCAGGAGATGATGTCGGATGACATTTCTGAGATAATTATCACTGCTATTGCTTTGGTCTTCACGCCATGTAATATTATGGCTTTTAGCAAAGGCTTTTATATCATCTCTACTGAATTGAATCAGTGGTCTTAAAATGTGATCTCTATGCTCAGGAATGCCGGTCAGTCCTTTAATCCCGGTTCCCCTGAAGCTATTTATCAAATACGTTTCAAGGTTGTCATCGGCGTGATGCGCTGTAAGAAGGCATTGGTATTTTTCATTGATCAGGCATTTTTTGAACCAGGCGTAACGTATTTGCCTTGCGGCAGTTTGGGTAGTAAGTTGATGCTTAACAGCATAATCTTTAGCATTTTCTTTTAAAATAAAGATTGGAGAATTCAGGTTTTCAGCTAACTCCTCTAAAAATCTCTGGTCTGCATCGCTTTCCTCACCTCTCAATTGAAAATTTACATGACATATACCAAAATCCAGTTTCAATTGATGGCAAAGATGAATGAGAACTGTTGAATCCAAACCACCACTTGCGGCTACAAGAAACCTCTTGTTTTCATAATCTAAAGCGAGCTTTTTAAGCTGATTTTGAAATCCTGTCAGCATTGATGATTAGGGTTTATTTTTGAAACAAAACTAACATAATATTTATTGATAATATTTAAATTTCAAAGTAAACCTGCTCTAAATCGATCTGGTTTCTGCATTGGAAGTCAACACTTCCATTAAAGCCCTGGCTTTAACTAAACACTCTTCGTATTCGGCTTCAGGAACCGCTGCCTGCGTAATTGCGCTACCTACCATAAGGCTCGTATATTTTTGACTGGAATTATGTAATATGCTTCTTATGACTACATTAAAATCGAAATCAAATTCGGGAGAAATGTATCCTATACAGCCGCTGTATAAACCTCTTTTTGTTGATTCGAGATTTTCTATGATCTGCATAGCTGAAACTTTAGGCGCACCGGTCATACTGCCCATCGGAAAGGTAGCTTCCATTATTTCAGACAAGCTGATGTCATCTTTCAATTGTGCAGAAATGGTTGATATCATTTGATGAACCTGCTTAAAGGAATAGATGCCGCACAATTCATCGACATTCACGCTGCCTTTCCTGGCAATTTTTGATAAATCGTTTCTCACAAGATCCACGATCATGATGTTTTCTGAAATTTCTTTAGGATTTGATTTTAGTTGAGATTTCAGATAGTTGTCGGTCTGATGATCTTCATCTCGTTTTGCTGTTCCTTTGATAGGTTGGGAAAGGATTTTACGGCCTTCTTTTTTAATAAATCGCTCTGGACTGGAGCCTATTGCAAACAGGTTTTCGTGCTTAAAATAACATGTAAAAGGTGCTTTAGCTTTTTTATTTAATGCCTTAAAACAATTAATAGTATCAAATGTATGGTCTTCAATATAAAACTCCTGACAGAAATTCATTTCATAAATATCGCCACGATGAATATGTGCAAGAGCTTGTTGGACTTTATCAATATATTCATTACGGCTAATTCTCGTTTTAATCTTTACAGGTTCTGTGTAATCACCATTTTTTGGTAATTGATTCATGATGGCCAGAAAATCTTCTTCTACTTCATCATCAACCATTCTGAGGTAAGAGAATATAAGTTGATTTTCTTCCAGGAATATGATTTTTTTAGGTTGGAAAAAAAACAAGTCAGGAAACTCAAGATTATCTGTATTGTTAGAACTCAGGTCCTCAGTCTCATTCTTTAAATCATAGGCTAAATATCCAAATATCCAGTCTTTTGTGGTTTTTTGATACGCTTCCAGCTGTTCAAAAGCGTTTCCTGAATTAGTTTTTAGTGCTGTTATAGCATCAAAGGCGAGAACTTTTTCAAAACTTGAGTCTGGGTCCTTACCTTCATTAGAATCTAAGAATACAACATCATCAAATGATTTTGACCACTCCAATAGCTTTGAAACGATAAGATCAATATCCTTAATATGTTTTATAATTTTTGTCCTCAATACAAAGTTAAATATGAGCAGAAAGTTGTTTAATTGCAGCATCAAATACCTGCTTTTGATCCGGATCAAAAATGCCTTTTTCCTTAGAGTAGGCATGATTGAAAGAGGCCAAAGAAAATTCGCAGATGATCTCAGCTCCAAATCTCGGTAAGACCTCTGCTGCCCATTTCAAAGCCATTTTTGCGCCACCACGGCCAGGCGATGTGCTCAGGAGAGCTACTTTTGTATTTTTTAGAAAGTTCCTGTCATGTCTGCTTAACCAGTCTATATGGTTTTTAAAAAAGGCGGAAGCACTTCCATTGTGCTCATTTACAGTAATGATAAGTACATCCGTATTTCTTATTTTTTGACTTAGTTTTATGATATTTTCTGGTATTCCTTTGTCATTTTCTTGGTCAATGCTATACATGGGTGCTTCAAAATCTATAAGATCAATCAATGAAACACTATTCGGGATTTTGTTTATAGTATATTCCAATAATTCCTTATTGATGGATGTAGAACTATTTGAACCCGCAAAAGCCAATATTTTTTTCATTCTTTAAAATTAATGATACAAAAATACGTTATTTATAAGGTATAAAAAAACCGCTTAAAAAAAGCGGTTTTAAAACTAATCATGCACTAAAATAAATCCTGCATTTGTTAAGTTGCGGATTTTCAGATATTAAATTCTCAATAAAAATCCTCAACTCGTCCAATTCATGAGGCAATAATCTTTTAACTGCCTTTTCAACTTCCTTGCAAAACAATTTCACATCAAATGACACTTTTCGAAGAACTTCTTTAGTGTATTCAAACATTGCTCTTGCCATAATGTAAAGATTTAAAGTTAAGTAATTTTATACCATATTTTGTATTTAAAAGTGGCACTAATTTAATCAAATAATTCAAAATAAAATGTTAACACTATTATCATTAAGCATTAAATGTTTTAATCATTTCAATGACAATTTATTATGAAAGTGATATTGAATTTTAATCTGTATTTATAAATCCTATACTTTCACATTGCATTAGGCATTATTAATTTGCAAATTCTTAATTTTGCAAGGCTTTTTTTTGATAAATCTTAAATACATATGCAAAAATCAGAAGTTTACAAACCCAGACATAAAGTAAGGATAGTCACAGCGGCTTCACTTTTTGACGGACATGATGCGGCTATTAATATCATGAGAAGAATTATTCAATCTACCGGTGTTGAAGTCATTCATCTCGGGCATGATCGTAGTGTAGATGAGGTTGTTAATTGCGCTATTCAGGAAGATGCCAATGCTATTGCAATGACGTCTTATCAGGGTGGACATAATGAGTATTTTAAGTACATGTTCGATTTACTCAATGAAAAAGGAGCCGGTCACATAAAAATATTTGGCGGCGGTGGCGGCGTCATCCTGGAAGAAGAGATCAAAGAACTTATGGATTATGGAATTACCAGAATCTATTCACCGGATGATGGAAGAGAAATGGGTTTGCAAGGTATGATCAATGATTTGGTAGAGCAATCAGATTATGAAACTCCGGAGCTAAATCAATCCAGTATAGTAGAAAGTCTTGTAAAATCTAAGGACGTCAATACAATTGCCAGGTTGATCTCTTTAGCTGAAAACAGACAGGAAGAATTTAAATTACATTTCAATACTATAGAACCAACATCAGAAGTTCCTGTTTTGGGCATCACAGGAACAGGCGGCTCAGGAAAATCATCTTTAGTAGATGAATTGGTGCGCCGTTTTTTAGTTGATTTTAAAGACAAAACCTTGGGCATCATTTCTGTAGATCCTTCCAAACGTAAGACTGGTGGCGCTTTACTCGGGGACAGGATTAGAATGAATGCCATCAATTCACCACGGGTTTATATGCGTTCTCTGGCGACCAGACAGTCTAATCTTGCGCTCTCTAAACACGTTCAGGATGCTGTAAATGTGTTGAAAGCAGCTCAATTTGATTTGATAATTCTTGAAACATCAGGAATTGGCCAGAGTGATACCGAAATTTTAGATCACTCGGATGCGTCATTATATGTAATGACACCTGAATTTGGTGCTGCCACACAATTGGAGAAAATTGATATGCTCGATTTTGCAGACTTGGTAGCTATAAATAAATTTGATAAGCGTGGCGCACTCGATGCTTTAAGAGATGTCAAGAAACAATACCAAAGAAATCACAACCTTTGGGATGCCGATTTAGACTCACTACCTGTTTATGGAACAATAGCCTCTCAATTTAACGATCCGGGAATGAATGTTCTCTACAAAAAAGTAATGGACGCTATAGAAGAGAAATCAGGTGTAAATCTAAAAAGTAGTTATAATATTACTGATGAAATGTCTGAAAAGATATTCATAATACCACCTAAACGAACCCGCTACTTGTCTGAGATAGCGGAAAACAACAGGTCTTATGATGAAACAGCTGAAAGCCAGGTAAAAGTAGCTCAAAAACTTTATGGAATATACAAGACAATCTTGTCTGTGATAGAAGCTCCTGAAGATAAGGAGCTGTATTATATTGACAAAAACGGTTTAAGTGAAGATAAGATATTAGAAAGCGTAAATCCAGGCAGTGAGTCTTCCAAAGATTTTTTGAAGTTACTGATTAGTGAGTTTGACCGTGTGAAAATGAATCTTGATCCCTACAACTGGGAAAAGCTTTTGGAATGGGAGGACACCATAAAAAAGTATACCGATGATTTTTACACCTTTAAGGTCAGAGATAAAGAAATAAAAATAGAAACTTATACAGAATCACTTTCACACTCTAAGATCCCAAAAGTTGCTTTACCTAAGTATAAAGCATGGGGAGATTTACTGAAATGGTTACTACAAGAGAATGTTCCGGGTCAGTTTCCTTATACGGCTGGTTTGTATCCGTTTAAACGCACAGGTGAAGATCCAACCAGAATGTTCGCCGGTGAAGGCGGTCCTGAAAGAACCAACAGAAGGTTCCATTACGTGAGTCAGGGTTTACCGGCAAAACGATTATCAACAGCTTTCGATTCAGTCACCCTTTATGGTAGTGATCCCGATTATCGCCCTGATATCTATGGAAAAATCGGAAATGCCGGTGTATCTATTTGCTGTCTGGATGATGCTAAAAAGTTATATTCAGGATTTGATTTGGCAAACCCAATGACGTCTGTAAGTATGACTATAAATGGTCCTGCACCAATGTTATTGGGATACTTCATGAATGCTGCCATTGACCAGCAGTGTGAAAAATACATCAAAGATAACGGACTTGAAAAAGAAGTTGAGGCTAAAATAGAAAAGATCTATAAAGATAAAGGCACTTCAATACCGAGATATATTTGCCAAAACGGCAAAGCATATCTTCCCTTTGATAAAAAAGAAAATGGGCTCTTACCCGAAGGTAACAATGGTTTAGGCTTGATGCTGCTTGGTGTTACCGGCGATATGGTTTTACCTGAAGAAGTCTACAATAAGATTAAGGCTGAAACTATAGCTGTAGTTCGCGGTACGGTCCAGGCTGATATTTTAAAAGAAGACCAGGCACAGAATACCTGTATATTTTCAACAGAATTCGCCTTAAGATTGATGGGTGATGTTCAGGAATATTTCATACAAAATAAGGTTAGGAACTTCTATTCGGTGTCTATTTCCGGGTATCATATTGCTGAAGCCGGCGCGAATCCGATTACACAGTTAGCACTTACACTTTCAAATGGTTTTACCTATGTGGAATATTATCTTAGCCGCGGAATGGACATTAATGACTTTGGTCCGAATTTGTCCTTCTTTTTCTCAAATGGTATAGACCCCGAATACGCCGTTATTGGTCGTGTAGCAAGAAGAATCTGGTCAAAAGCGATGAAAGAAAAATACAATGCTAATCCAAGGGCTCAGATGCTAAAATATCATATTCAAACATCCGGACGTTCTTTACACGCACAGGAGATTGACTTTAATGACATCAGAACAACTTTACAAGCCCTGTATGCTATTTATGACAATTGTAATTCTCTGCATACTAATGCCTACGATGAAGCCATTACTACACCAACCGAAGAATCGGTAAGACGTGCCATGGCCATTCAGTTGATTATTAACAAGGAATTAGGTCTGGCTAAAAATGAAAATCCAATTCAAGGCTCATTCATTATTGAAGAATTGACAGATTTGGTTGAAGAAGCCGTATTACTCGAATTCGACAGATTGACAGAACGTGGTGGAGTGCTTGGCGCTATGGAAACCATGTATCAGCGCAGTAAAATACAGGAAGAAAGCTTGTATTATGAAACCCTGAAACACAACGGTGATTTCCCGATAATTGGTGTTAATACCTTTTTGAGCAGTAAAGGTTCTCCAACAGTAAAACCTAGAGAAGTAATTCGTGCCACTCAGGAAGAAAAAGAGAATCAAATCTCAAATTTGAAAAACCAGCATCAAACTTTTGAAGACAAGATTGAGCAATTATTGGAGGATTTACAAAATACAGCTATCCAAAATGAAAATATTTTTGAAAGTCTTATGGAAGTCACCAAGTATTGTACTTTGGGTCAAATTACCAACGCATTGTTTGAAGTAGGCGGCCAGTATAGGAGGAATATGTAAGCAGATCGCCAAATTTTTCAATAGAAAAATTTGTGCAGACTGCTTACCCTGAGCTATACAATTTTTGAATTACGTTTGGTATTGCGTGTAAAACAACCATTAGTGTTATTTTGAATGCGAAGTTGCAATCTTCGCATAGCTCAATAGCTCAATAGCTCAATAGCTCAATAGTTTAATAGTTGCAAACTTCGCATAGCTCAGGGCTTCAAATAGCTCAATGGGACAAACTCTTTAATGTCTTGAGTATTATGGTTTTGATTTTCAGTCCATTTGTTTATTCGACTTAAATCAAGAGTTTTCAGGATTAAAAGAAATAAGGTTAATACGATTTTTTCATAACTTTGGATAAATTAATAACACCTTGATGAAACTCTACACCACCTGTTCTTCTTGCTACAAGAATATTAAACTAAAGCAAAAGGCAACCACCAAATTTGAATTTCAAAGAAATTTTGGAGAGGAAATAGAACTAAACTGTAATCATTGTGGAACGTCAAACACCAAACATGTCAATAGAATTTTTGCCAAATCCGAATGGTTTTGGGTGTTGATTAGCTTTGGGATTAGTGTGCTGCTAAGCATACTTTTATTTTTTATAATTGGTGGAATAGGAATTGTATTTATCTCTGTTCCTGTTCTTATAACTTTTGGTCAACAGAAAAGTATTAATGCATTTAACCGGTCAATGATCCCAAGAAGGCAAAAATAATAAGTGATGTTTCAACCAATATTTAATTTTTTTCGACACAAAGCAGATTACAAACCGGTAGATCTGTCAAAGACAAACTTGGATAGACTTGGCATCAATCCTCAGGATCACGATGAACTCAGCAATTACCTCAATCAAATAAAAAAAAGCCTTAATACCAAAGTTCTATACGGCGGTTATCTGGAAGAACGCTCTTTGTACAATAATAAGTCACTTTTCAATTCTGATCATAAGCAACGTAATATTCATATTGGTGCAGATTTTTGGGCCGATGCAGGGCAGGACATTGTAGCGCCTTTAGATGGTATTGTTCACAGTTTTGCAGATAATGAAGGTTTTGGCAATTACGGACCATGTATAATTTTAAAGCATCAGGATCAACAAAACACTTTTTATTCGCTTTACGGGCATTTAAGTAAAAAAAGCCTTGATAGCATCAGAACAGGACAAATCATTAAGAGAAATCATAAATTCTGTCGTCTTGGTAAGCCAGGCGAAAACGGAGGTTATGTGCCACATCTTCACTTTCAATTGATTAAGAATATGGGAGATTATAAAGGTGACTATCCTGGGGTTTGTCACCTTTCAGATTTAGAATTTTATAAAAATAATACCATTAACCCGGTCGATTTTTTAGAGTTGTGATTTTTATATCAAACTTGATGAAGATTTCCTATTTTTGCAAACTTAAAATGAAATAGTGGAACTGAATATTCAAAATGAAACGGCGCCTCTTAGACAGGTAATTCTGGGCAGGGCAGATAGCAATGGCCCAACGCCTTCCTTAGACGAAGCTTACGACCCTAAATCTATAGAGCATATCAAAAAAGGCACCTATCCAAAGGAAGAAGATATGAAAAGAGAAATGGATGAGGTCTTGAAGGTTTTTGAAAAATACGATGTTGAAGTTTTTAGACCGGAACTGATTGAAGATTATAACCAAATTTTTGCCCGAGACATCTGTTTTGTGATTGAAGATAAAATTGTTAAGTCCAATATACTACCAGATCGGGACAAAGAAATTGAAGCCATACGTTATATCCTAAATCAAATTCCTCAGGAAAAGCTCATTAAACTTCCTGAAGATGCTCATATGGAAGGTGGAGATGTTATGCCTCATCATGAGTATATATTTGTTGGAACTTACAGGGGAAAAGATTATTCTGATTATATCACTGCAAGGACAAACATGCAGGCTGTAGAAGAAATTCAAAAGCATTTTCCCGATAAAATTGTCAAATCTTTTAACCTGAGAAAAAGCAATACAGATCCTAAAGCCAACGCATTGCATCTTGATTGTTGCTTTCAGCCGGTAGGAGATAAGTACGCTATTTTGCATAAAAACGGGTTTCTGGACGAATCGGAATACGATTGGTTGGTAAATTTATTTGGTCAGGAAAATGTTTTCGAAATTGATGCCAACGAAATGTATGAAATGTATTCAAATATCTTTTCAATCTCTGAAAAGGTGGTTATTTCAGATGCATCTTTTGTGAGGCTTAACGAATGGCTCAGAGCAAGAGGTATTACAGTCGAAGAGGTTCATTACCGGGAGATCGCCAAGCAGGAAGGATTACTAAGATGTTCTACCGTGCCTCTAAAAAGAGAAAGGATCGCTAAATGATATTTAGTGAAATAATTTAATTGATTGATATGCCACAAAGTACAAGCAATATTTTAATGATCAGACCTGTTAATTTTCAGATGAATGCTGAAACAGCGGTCAATAATTTTTTTCAAAAAAAGCTAAAACTCTCTTCTGAGGAGATTAATACAAAGGCACAAAATGAGTTTGATAACTTTGTCAAAGTGCTCCGAAATAGTGATATCAATGTTTATGTTTATGAAGATATTTTAGAAAACCGCACGCCGGATTCTATCTTTCCCAATAATTGGGTGTCTTTTCATCATTCCGGGAATGTTGCTCTTTACCCGATGTTTGCACCAAACAGAAGAAGAGAAAGGCGAATGGATCTTTTGGAGTCTCTTGAAGAAGAAGGTTTTGTTTTTAAGGAAGTATATGATTATACCCGGGCCGAAGATGAAATGGTTTTCTTGGAAGGCACCGGCAGTATTATATTAGACCGTGAAAACAGAAAGGCTTACTGCGCCTTGTCTCCGAGGGCTAATGAGGAGCTCTTTATTGAGTTTTGTGAGGACTTTGAATACATGCCTATTTCATTTATTGCCAATCAAACAGTGAATGGAGATCGTTTACCTATTTACCATACCAATGTGATGATGTGTGTTGGAGAAAAAATCGCAGTGGTTTGTTTTGACAGCATAGACGACAAAAAGCATAAACAATTGGTTTCTGAAAGCCTTCTGGATGACGAAAAGACCATCATTAACATTACAGAAGATCAAATGCACAAGTTTGCAGGCAATATGCTCGAGGTGAAATCAAATTCTGGTAAATCGTACTTAGTGATGAGCACAACAGCCTATAATGCATTAAGTACTGAGCAAATAGAGGATATCGAAAAGCATCTGGAAATTTTACACAGCCCGATTCCTACAATAGAAACACTTGGTGGAGGCAGCGCACGTTGCATGATGGCAGAAATATTTAATCCTAAAGTCTAAATTTTTAGATTTTTTTATCTTAATATTGTCAATCCTTAAATCAAATCAATTACAATGACAAATGTATTTAAATTCTTTTTACTTGTATTAATATCTGTTAACTTAAGTTGTAGTGAAGATGACTCTGGTAATCAAAATGGTATTGTAGGAACATGGTTAATAGATGTATTAAGTGTTGAAACATCAAATGATTACGACGGGGATGGTGTCATAAATGAAAATTTGCTTGAAGAAACGCTATGCAGTCAGTCTGATCAGTTTATTTTTAATACAGACGGCACAGGAACTTTATTTAATGATGGAGAAAATATTTTATTAACTACAGAGCAGGATTCAAACTTTATGTTAGAATATACTTTCGAGTGTTTTGATAATGGTAGTAGTTTCGAACTCCCATTTAATTGGACACAAACAGGAAATGAGATTACAATAGAAATATTTGGTTTCCCGAACACCATACTAACACTAGTAAATAACACTCTTGTCGGCTTTGAGGAAAATGGTTTTTCAGTACCTGTTATTAATGATGATGGAATGACTTGGAACTCTAACATGGAAGACTTGACAACTATTTTTGTCAAAATATAAATGTCAGTTTTTAATAAAAAAACAAAAGAGCTTGGTGGATGCCAAGCTCTTTTGTTTTGTAGCATTATATGCAAATTTTTATCCTTTCATCACTTCTTTAGCAATTCGCTTATAGATTCCTTTTTCTAGTTTTTCTCTTATAGCTGAAAAAGCTTCTAAAGTTTCCTGAATATCTGCCATAGTATGCGTAGAAGTAGGAATCATTCTCAGCAAAATAAGTCCTTTTGGAATAACCGGATAGACAACAATAGAGCAGAAGATACCATAATTTTCTCTTAAGTCCTTTACCAAAGCCATAGCCTCAGGTATACTGCCTTTCAGGTAAACAGGTGTAACACAACTGGTCGTTGTGCCTATATCAAAACCACGTTCTTTCAAACCACCTTGTAATGCATTTACATTTTCCCAGAGCTTGTTTTTAAGTTCTGGCATTGTTTTTATCATTTCCAGGCGTTTTAGTGCGCCTTCCACAAGTGACATCTGTAAAGATTTAGCAAACATTTGAGAGCGCATATTGTACTTAAGGTAGTCAATAATTTCTTTATCACCGGCTATAAATGCACCTGTACTGGCCATAGATTTTGCAAAAGTTGCAAAATACACATCAATACCATCCTGTACACCCTGTTCTTCTCCTGCACCGGCTCCTGTTTCGCCCAATGTGCCAAATCCGTGAGCATCATCTACAAGTAATCTGAAGTTGTATTTTTCTTTTAATTCAACAATCTCTTTTAATTTACCCTGTTCGCCACGCATTCCAAAAACACCTTCAGATATAAACAAAACACCACCACCTGTTTGCTGTGCAATTTTCTCAGCACGAGCCAGATTAAGCTCTATACTATCCAGATCATTGTGCTTATAGGTAAATCTTTTTCCGAGATGCAATCTTACACCATCAATTATACAGGCATGGGCATCGACGTCATAAACAATAACATCATCTTTTCCCACCAAAGCATCAATGGTTGAGAGAATTCCCTGGTAGCCGAAATTCAAAACATAAGCCGCTTCTTTTTTAACAAACTTCGCGAGCTCATCCTGTAATTTCTCATGTAGATCAGTATGTCCACTCATCATTCTGGCGCCCATTGGGTAAGCGCTTCCGTATTTCTTTACAGCTTCTTCATCAGCTTTTCTGACTTCGGGATGATTAGCTAAACCAAGATAATCATTTACGCTCCATGTGATCACTTCACGACCCTGGAACTTCATCCTGTTGCTTATTTGTCCTTCTAACTTTGGAAAAACAAAATACCCTTCAGCCTGATCAGCCCATTTGCCTAATGGCCCTTTATCTCTGTAAATTTTTGAAAATAAATCTCTCATATTTATAAAATTTTGATGCAAATAACCAAAATACTATTTAATAATTAAATTCTGTGAAACTCTTTTGATTTGTTATTAACACTTTTTCCATTTGTCTCCAAAAAGCCTTGCTCTCTCATCCAGACGTCGCTATAAATTTTGCTGGTATATCTGGATCCATGGTCTGGAAAAATAATAACGACATAACTTTCTTCATCAAATATACCTTCTTCCTGAAGCTGAAGTGTGCCCTGCATAGCTGCACCACTGGTATAACCAACAAACATGCCCTCTGTTACCGCGATTTTTCTGGCCATCAAAGCTGATTCCTTATCTGTCACTTTCGTGAATTTGTCTATTACATTAAAATCTGTAGCTGTTGGTATCAGGTTTTTGCCTAAGCCTTCTATGCGATAAGAATAGATTTCATTTTTATCCAGCTTACCGGTCTCATGGTATTTTTTCAATACAGACCCATAGGCATCAATACCAAGTATTTGAATATCTGGATTTTGCTCCTTAAGGTATCTTGCCGTTCCTGAAATTGTACCACCTGTTCCGCTACATGCGACCAAATGTGTTATTTTACCTTCTGTTTGTTTCCAGATTTCAGGTCCGGTTGTGATGTAATGTGCTTCTGTATTTAAGGCATTAAAATACTGATTAATATAAATTGAGTTGGGTGTTTCCTTGTGAATTCTTTTAGCAACTTCATAGTAAGACCTTGGATCATCAGGCGCAACATTTGATGGACAAACATGAACTTCAGCTCCCATAGTTTTAAGCAGATCTATTTTGTCCTGAGAGGATTTGGAACTTACCGCCAAAATACATTTATAGCCCTTGATCGTTGCAGTCATAGCAATGCTGAATCCCGTATTTCCACTCGTAGTTTCTATTATAGTGTCGCCAGGTTTTAAAATACCTTTTTCTTCCGCCTGTTCTATGATGTGAACAGCAATTCTGTCTTTTGAAGAATGACCAGGATTTTGAGCCTCATACTTTACGTAATACTTTCCCGGAAAATCCGAGGTTAAAGTGTTTAGCCTGACTAAAGGGGTGCAACCGATTAAAGAAAGTAAGTTGTCGTGTTTGTTTAAATAAGTATTGTCCATATTTAACTTTTAGGATGAACCTTAAAAAGCAATTCGCAAATTTAAAAAATATTTACCAATAACTTAGTTTATTTAAATCTTAGTCTAAATCGGGCATCGATAAATATCAATACTTTAATAATTAAGCTAAATATTAAGATATTGTAAAAAAATTAATAGCTTCATTATCAAATTGGGGCATCCTAAAAATTTTTTTAACAACAAAAGCCTCTTTAAAAAAGAGGCTCTAGAGGTTTTATCAATTCAATTTTTAAATCTTGAACGTGATAACAGGAAGTGTTGAATGGTTTACAACATCTTCTCCAATACTTCCATTAAAGAAATGTGACAAGCCTTTTCTGCCGTGCGTTGGCATGGCTATAATATCAGCGTTTAAGGCTTTGGCCCCATTAATCACTCCGAGTTCAATGGTATAATCATTATAGATTTTAATGTTATGGAAATCTTTCATCCCTGCTTTCTCCAGGAATTTGTTGATTTGCTGTGTGATTTCTTCAGAACTGTAAAATTGATTACCTGGCAGGTTGACATAGAGCAGATGCAGTTTGGCATCAAAACTATCTGCAAAAGTTTTGGCATCTTTGAAAGCTTTTAGGTTTTCCGCCTCAAAGTTTGATGCAAATACTATATCATTAATTTCGAGTTTTTCAAGTTCCTGTTTTACAACCAGTACAGGTACCTTGGAGTGTCTTACGACTTTTTCAGTATTAGAACCGATCAGGATCTCATCCAGTCCGCTCGCGCCATTAGAACCCATTACCAAAAGGTCAATGTTTTCCTCTTTAACAATTTCGTTGATACCCATTGTAGGTGAGCCAACTTCTACGTTGTCTATTATTTTAAGGCCTTCAAGATAGGGCTTGTCCAGAAATTTTGTGAATCTTTTTTTCGCCATTTTCAGGAAGAAAATGATTTGCTCGTCATTTACATTAAATTGCTCAGTACCGAATAGGGTTTCTGCCATTTCTACAACATGCAGAACGTGCAATTCAGCACTATTCTTTCTTGCCAGTTCTGAAGCTACACGAAGTGCATTTTCAGCAGGTTTAGAAAAATCGACGGGTACAAGTATTTTTTTCATGGTTTTAGGTTTTAGGTTAAATTGTCATTGAAAAAAGTTGTGTTTGTGGCTTTTTTCTCAGTAACCTGAGGTCAAATGCCATACATATATTTCTTATAAAAGCCTTTGCTTCTTGTTTTACAGTAATTTTTGATTTTTTTATATGGATTAATTCGTCATATATGAACGTTTCCAAATTTTCATAAATTGCATTTAGCGCCTTTGAGTTTAGTCTGGTTTCACTTAAATCTGTTTCAAATTTTGTCATTAAATTTAAAATATGTGTTCGGATTTCTAAATCTTCGGTTGTCAAAATATGTCCCCTAAATACAGGTATTTTATTTTCACTTAAACGTTTGTAGTAGTCTTCCAGATTCTTTTCATTCTGTGCAAACCCAAACCAGGCGTCACTAATAGATGACACACCTAGACCTATCAAATGCCTCGTGTGTTGTGTCGTGTAGCCCATAAAATTTCTATGCAGTGTTTTGTCTTTTAAAGCCAAACAAAGTTCGTCATCCACCAGTGCAAAGTGGTCCATACCTACTTCCTGATAGCCATTTTCTTCAAGCAGCGTTTTTCCCAGCTCATATTGCAGTCGTTTGGTTTCTGCATCCGGCAGGTCGGCATCATTAAAACCTCTTTGTCCGTTACCTTTAATCCACGGCGTATGCGCATAACTGTAAAAGGCAATCCTATCGGGTTTTAGCGCAATGGTCTTTTCAATAGTGTTCAGGATATGATCAACAGTTTGAAAAGGTAGTCCGTATATAAGATCATGCCCGACAGATTTATACCCGATTTTTCTGGCTGTTTCTGTGACATATTTCACATGCTCTAAGCTTTGTTTTCTGTTAATTGCTTTTTGAACTTCAGGATTGTAATCCTGAATGCCGTAGCTTACACGATCAAAAAAATACTCGTGAAGAAGTTTCAGGTGTTCATAGGTTGTGTTGTTAGGATGACCTTCAAAACTGAAAGATGCATCATCAGCAATAAAGGCTCTTTTAAAAATGCCTTTCAACAGTGATTCAAGATTTTCAGGAGAGAAAAATGTAGGGGTGCCACCACCAAGGTGTATGTCTTTAATTGTGAGTTTATGTCCGTATAATATAGTGTATAAATCAAGTTCCTTTAGCAAAGCATTTATATAAGGTAACTCTACACTATGCCGCTTTGTAATTCTTTTATTGCATGCGCAAAACGTACATAAGCTTTCGCAAAAAGGAAGGTGAATATATAGACTTATTGCTTTATCCTCATTTGTAGAGTTTTGAATGGTATTTTGCCATCGGTTGTAGGAAAAGCTTTCATCATCCCAGTAAGGTACCGTAGGATAGCTTGTATATCTCGGTCCTGCCACGTTATATTTTTTAATAAGGTCTTGCATAAATACTGATGTCATTTACCATGACAAAGTTAGTCGAGACATTCGCCTTTAAAAATGACTTTTCTCATATAAAGTAGAATTGAGTTCTCCGCATTTCTTGATGTCGCAAAAAATTACAATTCAAATTAGATATTTTATCAATTTTGCATTTAATTTGTACATCTTTTAATGATAAGTATAATATTATGAAAAATACCTTTAGTCTTTTTTTATTTAGTACATGACAAAATTAACATAACTCCTTAAATATCAATAAAATAAATCAAATTTTGTTGTATATTTGTTTGGTTAAAATACTGGAATTCAGTATATTAAAGCATTATCCTTCAAGTAATGACTTTAAATAAGAACTCCAGTACAAGTGCTAAAGATATAGAATTATTAACGCTATTCAAAGCCCATTTCAAAGCCCATTTCAAAGGACATCTCAATTTGGCTAGGATCAGACTTATTTGCTTGTTTATAAGCGCTCTATGCAAGGTTAAGTCTGTCAATTATGTTAGGTTATCTGCTGGATTTGACACATCTGCTGATGCTTCAAGCAGTTACAGACGCATACAGCGCTTTATGGCACTTGCAGATTTATCCATGATTTGGGTAGCTAAGCTTATTTTTAGTCTTCTCCCTGAAAAAGATAGTTTAGTTCTTTCTATGGATAGAACCAACTGGAAGTTTGGAGATAAAAACATCAATATACTTATGTTGGGAGTTAGTTATAAAAATGTAGCTTTTCCAATCATGTTCAAAATGCTTGACAAAAGAGGAAACTCCAATACTTCTGAGCGTATTGCATTAGTTCAAGATTTTATAGATTGCTTTGGCAAAGAGTGTATTGACTGCTTATTAGCCGATAGAGAGTTTGTGGGAGAAAAATGGCTTAAATATCTTAATGATAACAGGATACGTTACTTCATTAGAATACGGAATAACTTTAAGATTTACTGTCCA
>CAJXVZ010000029.1 GCA_913062845.1 uncultured Psychroflexus sp. | reverse complement strand
AAAAAATAGGATTGTTAAACACATAAAATTTAGAAAAACCAGCGAAAATAATAAGGAAATATTAGAGCCTACAATAACCGTAGAGATGATCTATGATGATGATGATAATATGATTGAGGAAAAAATAACAAGAAGTAATCAAAAGCCATTCTCTACGTTTTATGATTACAATAAAAAAGGAGAATTAATCGCAGATTATTGTTGCTCAGTAAATAAAAAACAAGCTCAGAGAATCAAAAAATACAACTACAAAGATGGATATATATCATCTGCTATTTTAATAAATCCAGGTATAAAAGAAAAGAAAATATTCAATATAAAATATAGCTACAAATTTGACAAACAGGGAAATTGGATTGAAATTTTAAAAAATGTCGATGGAGTCGACAGGTATAAATGGATAAGAAAAATTGAATATTATAATTGAAATTAATCAATCGTTTTACTTAATTTCCACTCCTTATATGCTTCAATATCCTTATCCACAAGACCATAAAGTGCCATAAATACACTCATATCATCCATATAACCGAACACAGGAAGAACATCCGGGACAATATCCAACGGATTTAAGATATACAATAACGTAAAAGTTATCGCAGCCACCGATCTCCAGGGAATAATTCTGTAATTACCTGATCTGTATTCTTTTAATAAATCGACAAGAAGCCTCAGTTTTTGTCTTTGCTTAGAAAAAACCCTTAAATTTAAAATCTTATTAAGACGCTTTTTCTTGCGTTCAACCTTATCAATATCATCAGAATTGATGTTTTTGGATTGACCGATAATAAATTCTTTGTTTATATTTTTATTCTTTTCGCTCATCTTGCTCGTCTTGTCTGCCTTCGTGATCTGTATCTCCCTTATCAAATTTATCAAAATAATCTTCGGGTAACTCCGATTTGTCAATAATTATAACGCTATTCTCAATTTCATTAGTATTTGATTTACCGTATTCTTCCTTATAGATTACTACAATGATTAAAAATAATGATATTAATAAAGGTCCAAAAACCAGGCCAATAAAACCAAAAACAGGGATACCAACGATCACGCCTATCAAAGTAATTAAGGGATGCTCATTGGCCATGCGTTTCAATACGAATAACCTGATGATGTTATCGCTTGAACCGACAACGACAATACCATAAATAAGTATACCTATAGCTTCTAATGTTAAACCTTGCGACAACAAAATAATCGTCACTGGCAGAATTCCTATTGCTGTACCTACGAATGGGATTACAGAGCCAACAGCTGTTATAACAAACCAAAACATAGGATCTGGTACACCAAAAATCAAGTAACCTATTAAAGCCACAACACCTTGAATAATAGCAACTAAAGGAATTCCTATGGCATTTGCTTTTACTTTTTTTGTGGCTTCAACTCCAATCGTATTAAAGTTCTTTTTTCCTATTGGTATGTATTTCTGTAGCGAATCTTTTAATGCATGCTGATTGATAAGCATATAATACAAAAGAAAATACATGATACTTATAGAAATAAAAGCATCGAACGTGCCTACAGCAAAATTTTGGGCATTTTTAGAAACAAAAGAAGCAATACCCGAGGTATCGATTTCCTGAGAAATATTGTAGCCAAAATACTGTTCAAGCTCGGCAAGCTGTGTTTTTGCAGCTGCCAGGAATTTTTCTGAATTACTGACAACTTCACCAACTTTTGAACTTAACATTACTATTACACCCGCAATCGGAATCAAGATCAGGAAAAAAGAACCCACTAAAATAATACTGGCATTAAGGCTTTTGGACCATCCTTTATTATTTAATTTTTGCATCAATTTTCTGCTAATCACAAAAAGTGTAATTGCACCAAGTACGCCAGATAAATAAGGCAGAATATTTTCATATATGATATACGCCAATATGATTATAACAAATAGCAGAAAAATCTGTCGGATAATACGTTGTGGAATGGTATTCATCAGTTGGTTCTAAATAATTGATCTTGATCTTTAAAGGCTTTAAATTCCAGCGCATTACCTGAAGGGTCAAATAAAAACATGGTTACCTGTTCTCCGGGTTTACCTTTAAACCTGATATATGGCTCTATCTGAAACTCGATCTGATGTGATTTGAGCCTTTCACTTAAATCCCAAAAGTCTTCCCATTTCAGCACGAGCCCAAAATGTGGAACGGGAACATCATGTTGGTCAACAGAGTTGTAATGATTATGAGGCTTGTAGTTTTTTACTTCATGAATAACAAACTGATGGCCATAAAAGTCAAAGTCAACCCAGTGATCACTGCTCCTGCCCTCTTTTAAATCTAATACTACGGCATAAAACTGCCTGGAAACTTTTAAATCACTCACCGGAATGGCCAGATGAAAAGGTTGGATTGTCATTTGGAATCTAAATTAGGTTTTGTGGTTTAAATCTGGCACTAATAAAAATAACGGTCTTAACACCTTAAAAACAATACTCATCAATAACTTAGAGCGTTTAACCAATCGTAAAAAAACCATTTTAAACTCTGATCTCATTATTCATAATAAGATCAATGTAGAGATTGATTTTATCTTTCAATTGCTTTCGTTCGACTATAAAGTCTAAAAAACCATGCTCTTTTACAAATTCAGCTGTCTGAAATCCTTCCGGGAGATCTTTACCAGTTGTATCTCTTACGACTCTTGGTCCGGCAAAGCCTATTAGCGCTCCGGGTTCAGCAATATTAATATCTCCCAGCATCGCAAATGATGCTGTTGTTCCGCCCGTTGTTGGGTCTGTACAAAGTGAAATATATGGTAACTTCGCCTTGGACAATTGTGACAATTTTGCAGAAGTCTTTGCTAATTGCATAAGTGATAGTCCGGCTTCCATCATTCTTGCTCCACCTGATTTTGAAATTATTACGATAGGCATGCTATTTCTTATAGCATATTCAATAGATCTGGCAATTTTCTCACCTACTACGGAACCCATAGATCCTCCTATGAACTTAAAATCCATTGCACAAACTACAAGCTTCTTACCTTTTGATTCACCTACAGCTGTTCTTATGGCGTCTTTTAAACCTGTTTTCTTCTGAACGTCCTTGAGTCTGGAAGTGTATTTTTTGGTATCTTCAAAATTTAACGGATCTTTTGACGCAAGATTCTTGTAAAGCTCTTTAAAGTTACCTTCATCAAAAATTATTTCAAAATATTCCTGACTCCCGATTCTAACATGATACCCGTCTTCTGGACTGACATAGAAATTCTTTTCAAGCTGATCGGAATCAATTACCTTTCCTGTAGGTGATTTATACCATAAACCTTTCGGAACATCTTTTTTTTCTTCAGTAGGCGTCTGAATGCCCTTTTTCTTTCTTTTAAACCAAGCCATTATTTAGTTTTTAGCTATTAGCTGTTAGTTTTAATCTTTAAATATTTTAGTAATATATCCCAAAAACTTCGTTTTCTTCGCAATCTAAACAAAAAGGAAAATGTATAGCACTGCTAATTAACATCGAATACAATTTCCTTATCAAGAATTATTTAAAGAACATTTACGTTGTTCAGATCTTCAAAAGCCTTTTTAAGCCTTTCTATAAAAGTCACTTCTGCCTCACGTAACCATTTTCTTGGGTCATAATACTTTTTATTTGGAACATCATCACCATCAGGATTTCCTATTTGAGCTTTCAAATAATCGGCATTGGCATAAAAGTAATCTCTTATACCTGCCATAAAGGCATATTGGAGGTCTGTGTCGATATTCATTTTTACGACACCATAACCAATGGCTTCTCTGATCTCTTCAACGGTAGAACCACTTCCGCCGTGGAACACAAAATCTATATGGTTATGTCCTACGTTGTATTTTTGACTCACATATTCCTGAGAGTTTTTCAATATTTTTGGAGTAAGCTTAACATTTCCAGGCTTATAAACACCATGAACATTACCAAAAGCTGCGGCTATGGTAAACTGGTCACTCACTTTACTTAATTCCTCATACGCATAAGCTACTTCTTCGGGTTGCGTGTAAAGTTTTGAAGAATCAACATCAGTATTATCTACTCCATCTTCTTCTCCACCTGTAACACCTAATTCTATCTCGAGTGTCATATCCATTTTACTCATTCTTTCGAGGTACTTCTTACAGGTTTCAATGTTTTCCTCTAATGGCTCTTCAGAAAGGTCAATCATATGAGAACTGAACAGAGGTTTACCGTGTTCTTTGAAATATTTTTCACCCTCATCGAGTAAACCATCAATCCATGGTAATAATTTTTTAGCACAGTGGTCTGTGTGCAAAATCACAGTTGAGCCATAGGCCTCTGCAAGGTCGTGAACGTGCTTTGCGCCCGTAGCAGCACCTAAAACAGCAGCTCTTTGGTTTTCGTTGGAAAGTCCTTTTCCTGCATTAAACTGAGCTCCGCCATTAGAAAACTGAACTATTACCGGAGAATTTAATTCTGCCGCTGTTTCCAAAACTCCGTTTATTGAGTTTGAACCAACAACATTAACGCCAGGGATGGCATATCCTTTTTCTTTGGCGTGCTTAAAGATTTCTTGTACTTGCTTACCAGTTGCTACACCAGGTTTGATGTTATGACTCATATATTTTGTTTTTAAAATGTAAATTTAATAATTTGAAATAGATTTACCGAAGGATGATGTTTTTTATTTAAAGTAACTAAAATCATCACCTTCTTTTATTGAAAGTAATGACTGATAAATAAGTTCTATGACATTTTCTACATCTTTTTGATGGACCATCTCCACAGTTGTATGCATATACCGCAAAGGCAAGGATATCAAGGCAGATGCCACACCTCCATTACTGTAGGCAAATGCATCCGTATCTGTTCCTGTCATTCTGCTGGCAGCCATTCTTTGAAAAGGAATGTTATTTTTTTCAGCTGTTTCAATAAGTAACTCCCTTAAATTGTTTTGAACAGCAGGTGCATAACTGATAACAGGTCCATCTCCTATTTTAGTCAAGCCTTCTTTTTTCTTATCGATCATTGGCGTTGTTGTGTCATGACAGACATCTGTAACAATAGCGACATTTGGTTTGATGGTTTGAGTAATCATCTCTGCCCCTCTTAAACCAATTTCTTCCTGTACTGAATTAGTAATATACAAGCCAAAAGGTAATTCCTTATTGTTTTCCTTGAGCTTCTTAGCAACTTCAGCAATCATAAAACCACCCATTCTGTTATCCAGTGCTCTGCAAACAAACTTATCATTGTTCAATACAAAAAATTCATCAGGGTATGTGATCACACAACCAACGTGAACACCAAGTTTTTCAACTTCTTCTTTATTGGAACAACCAACATCAATGCAGATATTATCCAACTGTGGTGCCTGTTCTTTAGCCTTATCTCTTGTATGAATTGCAGGCCAGCCAAATACACCTTTAACAATACCGTTTTTAGTATGAATATTCACCCGTTTTGAGGTTGCTATCTGATGGTCGCTACCACCATTTCTTATGACATAGATCAGTCCATCGTCCGTGATATAATTGACATACCAGGAAATTTCATCAGCATGACCTTCAATTACGACCTTATACTCGGCTTTCGGATTTATGACGCCTACTGCGGTACCATAAATATCTGTTATGAATTCATCTACATATGGTTTCAAATAATCCATCCATAATTTCTGACCATTTGACTCATAACCAGTTGGAGAAGCGTTATTTAAATAGTTTTCGAGAAATTTCAGTGATTTTTTGTCCATAAAATATTTTTGATGCTAAATTAATTAATTTTGAGTTATAGCTAGACTCATATTTATATTTTTGGAATAATATTTGGAACACAATTTACATGACAAGAAAAGTTTTAATAATTCTTACAATGTGTATTAATCACCTGGCTTTTGCTCAAAAGGAAAAGCAAAAAGATACCACAAATGTAACAAAAATGATGATCATTCAGCAGGACAGCATTGTTGTAAATGAAATAGAACTGGATGAAGTCATTATATTCCAGCCATTAAAATTTGAATCAAAAGAAGATCTCAGATCATATTTTATCCTAAAGAGAAAAACAAGAAAAGTATGGCCGTATGCGGTATTAGCAGCAGATAACCTGGAAAAGCTGAACAGCAGATTAGAACAATTGGATTCTAAATCCAAAAAACGTCGATACACAAAACGTGTACAAAAATACATTGAAGGTGAATTTACTGACAGATTAAAAAAACTCACCAAAACCGAAGGTCAGATTCTTGTCAAACTCATGCATAGACAAACGGGTGTCACAACCTTTGATTTAGTTAAAGAGTTGAAAAGTGGCTGGCGTGCATTCTGGTATAACACGACCGCCAGCCTTTTTAATATATCTTTAAAAGAGGAATATGAACCTCTGGAAGTAAAGGAAGATTATCTTATTGAAGACATTTTGCAAAGGGCCTTTAAAGATGGTGTTTTAGACAAGCAAGAACCTGCTTTTGAGATTGATTATCTTGAGCTTGTTGAACACTGGCAAAAAAAAGATAAGAAAGCGTTACCCAAAAAAGATTAGTGGTCGTTTAAACCAAAATCTGCGTAAGCGTCCATACCATGTTCATGGATATCAAGACCTTCAACTTCTTCTCTTTTACCAACCCTCAGACCAATAGTTTTATTAATCACAACAGCAATAACAGAAGCAAAAACTGTACAGAATAATCCAATAATCAATACGCCGACCAACTGATATAATAGCTGAAATCCACCGGCTTTATCACCAAATATGCCTACAGCCAATGTTCCCCAAATACCGCAAAACAAATGTACGGCTACGGCTCCAACAGGGTCATCCAGTTTAAGACGATCTATCCAGCTTACAGCAATCACAACCAGGGCACCTGAGATCAATCCTATAAGAATTGATTCCAGAGGTGACATAAGATCTGCACCGGCTGTAATACCAACCAAACCGCCAAGGATACCATTCATAAACATAGTGACATCAAGATTCTTAAATTTGATCGACGATACGATAAATGCTCCGAAACCGCCTGCTGCTGCCGAAAGACTTGTGGTTACTAAAACTAATGATGTTAAAGCCGGATCGGCGCTCAATACAGAACCACCATTAAACCCAAACCAGCCCAACCATAAAATGAGGACACCCATAGTAGCCAAAGGAATATTATGACCCGGTATAGCTTTAGGCTTGCCTTCATTATCAAATTTACCCAATCTGGCACCGAGAACGCCAATGACAACCAAAGCTGCCCATCCACCAACTGAATGTACCAAAGTGGAACCTGCAAAATCATGAAAACCGCCTTCCTGACCAAAATAGTCGCCAAGGCTTGATAAAAATCCGCCACCCCACTGCCATGAACCCGCGATAGGATATACGATAGCCAGATATATGATGCTAAATATCATAAAGGCGTGTATCTTGATTCGCTCGGCTACAGCACCGGATACTATGGTAGCCGCTGTAGCTGCAAACATTCCCTGGAATAAAAAATCTGTCCAGTAGGTGTAACTACCACTGGCATAATCTATAGTATTCCCGTTTTCAGGTGAATCTATACCAAAACCTGCAAAACCTAAGAACCCGTTAAATTCTCCGGGATACATGAGCCCAAAACCTACCACGTAATAAATAAGTAAACCTCCACAAATTATAAATAGATTTTTAAATAAGATATTTATGGTGTTTTTCTGACGCGTTAACCCTGACTCTAATAATGAAAAACCCAGATGCATAAAGAACACCAGAGCCGTACATATCATCATCCAAACATTATTAGCTGTAAATAAAGATTGTTCCATAGTTAAAAGATTATTTTGATTAGCTTATAGCGGGAGATCCGGTTTCTCCGGTTCTAATTCTTATGGCCTGAGAAACTTCAGAAACAAATATTTTTCCATCGCCAACCTCACTGGTTCTTGCTGCAGAAATTAGAGTATCTAAAGTCTTGTCGAGAAAATGGTCTGAAACCACAATGACTAAATACCGCCTTTGTATATCTGTTGTACTGTAAGCTACACCCCTGTATACGTGGCCTTGTTTTTCATTACCTACACCGGTAACGTCCCAATAACTAAAAAAGTTGACTTCAATTTCATGAAGTGCTGCTTTTACTTCGTCAAACTTTGACTTTCTGATAATAGCTTCTACCTTTTTCATTATAAAAAAATTTCGTCAAATATATTATTTTATAATCAACCCCTAAAATTTAATGAGTTAATGACTTAATTTTTATCAAAAAATGATTTTTATATTTATTTAAAGGGGGTGTATTTTATAAATACATACTTTTTTGGTTATGCTTTGAAAAATATTTAATGAATCAATAATTCTGATTTGGTGCAGTGATCATCAGAATTTAATTAGGCTATCCAATTATCATAGGATGAAGGATTATTTCATTAAAATTTCTATTTTATAAAGACTAAGTAGAAACCTTCTAAAACGCAATGTTTTGGCTTAAAAAGTAAAAAGTGCTAAATATATTTTTGAGACAACTGTTTTAGATTACCTAAGTACCAATGAAGGCATTAAAATTTATAGTATTGAAATGAGTAATTATAATTAAAATCTAATCCCCAATTATACTCGCAATAACTTCTTCTGTAAGTTCATAGCCTGATAGCAAAGGATATCCTTCCCAAACTACAATCCCGTTAGGATTAATAATAAGGCAATGCGGTATACCTTTAATTTGTAGTTCTGAAGACATGCGTTTTTTTGTATCAATTGCACTAAAGTAGTCGATTTTTTGATTTGTAACTTTTTTGACCTTCTTTTTCTCTTCATCACTTATACCTATCACCACCAATTTATCCTTATATTTTTCATGAATATTGTTCAACTTTGGAATTGTTCTTATGCAGGGACCACACCAGGTTGCCCAAAAATCTATAAGCAAATATTTATCTTCCATATTTGGCTCTTCAGATATCCATTGTTCAACTATGAACTCGGGAGCCTCCTGATTTATAACAGATTTTGCCCATATTTTTTTATCCTGAGCACTGAGATGAAGTGATAGAAGAATAATAAAGTTGAAAATCATGAATTTTTTCATAAGAATGTTTTTTCAAATCTAAGAATTATTTTAAAATAAAAAACCGGTGCATCTTTTGACACACCGGTTAAATTTTAATTTCTAATTTTAAATTATTTGATCATTTCAAAACTACGTTTTATGAAATTTGTCATAGCTTCACCTTTAAGCAGGTTTTGCGACAACAGGGCCAAATCCAAGGATTGACTTATCAAACGCTGTTTTTTCTTCTTGGTTTTCGTATTCAATATTTCTTCAACCAGTGGATGGTTGGTATTAACAACCAAATTATACATTTCAGGCATATTCCCCATACCAAACATACCGCCACCACCGGTTTGCTGCATTTCCTTCATTCTTCGCATAAATTCTGGTTGTGTAATCATAATTGGCATAGCTGTAGAGTCCATATCTTCTAGTTGAACAGTATATTTCTCTTTTGAAACAACTTCTTCAAATTCAGTTTTTAGTGTTTCTTTCTGTTTTTCGTCTAACTTAGAAACTTTTTCTTCATCCTTCTTAATAAGGTTATCTATATGATCACTGTCTACACGTACAAATGATATATTTTCTTTATCAGCTTCCAGCTTTTGTATCAAATGAGAAACGATAGGAGAATCTAAAAGCAATACCTCGTAACCTTTATCTTTAGCAGACTGGATGTAGGTATGTTGATTTTCGACATCAGACGCGTAAAGGATCACCAATTTATCATCTTTATCTGTCTGTGTTTTTTCAATCTTTTCTTTTAATTCATCAAAAGTAAAGTAAGCATCGTCAACAGATGGGTAAAGGGCAAACTTTTGGGCTTTTTCAAAGAACTTGTCCTCGGTCAACATACCATATTCAATGACAACTTTAATATCATTCCATTTTTTCTCAAAATCTTCTCTGCTATTGTTGAACAATGATTTCAACTTGTCGGCTACCTTTCTGGAAATATAGCCGGAAATCTTTTTCACAGCACCATCAGCCTGAAGGTAAGATCGTGAAACATTTAAAGGTATATCCGGAGAATCAATGACACCTCTGAGCATGGTTAAGAATTCTGGCACTATACCTTCTACATTGTCCGTAACAAATACCTGATTCTGATAAAGCTGAATTTTATCCTTTTGCGTTGCCAGTTCCTGAGTCATTTTTGGGAAATACAGGATACCGGTAAGATTAAATGGGTAATCTACATTTAAATGAATGTGAAATAATGGCTCTTCAAATTGCATCGGGTACAATTCGCGATAGAATTTTGTGTAATCTTCATCTTCCAGATCCGCAGGTTGCTTAGTCCAAGCCGGATCAGGATTATTGATAATATTATCTATAGTAACTTTTTTCGGTTCTTCGTCTTCTTTTGCATCTTCTGCTTTGGGCAATGTTTTTTCCTTTGTTCCAAATTTAATCGGAACAGGCATGAATTTGTTATACTTGGTAAGGAGTTCAGTAATTCTTGATTCCTCGAGGAATTCTTTATCATCCTCATTGATATGCAAAATAATCTCTGTACCTCTGTCAGATTTCTTATCAGTTTCTTCTAAGGTAAATTCAGTTGTTCCCTCACAGGTCCAATGTACTGCAGGTTCATCTTTCCATGATTTAGTAAGAATTTCAACTTTATGTGCGACCATAAAAGCAGAATAAAAACCTAATCCAAAATGACCTATAATTCCGGCATCTTTTGCATCTTTATCTTTATACTTTTCCAAAAATTCTTCAGCACCCGAAAATGCAACTTCGTTAATGTATTTTTTCACTTCATCTTCAGTCATACCAATGCCCTGGTCGATGATATGAAGGGTTTTGTTGTTTTTATTTATTTTAACCTCAATTTTTGGTGTACCAATATCAATCTTGGCCTCACCTATTCTTGTGAGGTGTTTTAATTTTTGTGTTGCATCGGTTGCATTTGAGATCAACTCTCTTAAGAAAATTTCATGATCACTATACAAAAACTTTTTGATCAGCGGAAAAATATTTTCAACAGAAACATTTATAGTACCGTTTGCCATAATTATATATTTTTAAGATTTAAAGTTTAAAAAGTCAAAAGAAATACCAATTTGAACTTTATGACAAACTGACACTTTATGAAATAAAAATCCCTGCCAATTCATTAGCAGGGATAATTTTAAATTATAGTCATGTAAAATTAAGAACTAGAGCTTCACTATTTTTACAGTTTTACTTAAACCATTGGTCAATTTTACATTGGCAAGATATATGCCCCTGGACAACTCATCTGCAGAAAGTGAACCAATAGTATCATTAGGCTGTACTTTTAATATAGTCTTACCGTTAATATCTACCAGCACAATTTCCTCAATTGCTGTTCCAAAGTTCTCAAAATGCCAGCTATTACTGGTTGGGTTAGGATATACCTTAAAGTTTTCAAAAGATACCTCATCTAAAGATAAACTTGTGAAAGAGTAACTTTGCCCCGTTCTGGAAAAAGTAATATCATAGGTACCAGCTGTCACATTTATATCGTTTCCGGTAAAAGAACCTGCCGGGAATGTATCTCCGCCCCAATTAACGTTCCAGTTTTGATTTTGTCTGAACTTTAGTTGTCCATCCGAAAGCGTCTGTCCGTCTAAAGTATAGGTATCACCATCGGTTGTATTCATAAGGATATCCGGTGTTGGGTCAGTATCACTTGGCCAACCATTTGCTGCAGTTCCTACCATTCCTACATCAGGAATGCTAAACAAATAATCTCCTGTATTAAAATTGAAAATCACGCTGTAAAAACCAGCCTGAACCGGAATATCACCACCACCAAGAGTGGCAGTTCCAGATGGAAAATTAGCCGAACCATAAGTGTCCGAACTTCCTGTCACCTGAAATAAAATATCTCCATCCAGGAATTCATTAACTGAAACCTCATAATTCACACCATCTATTGTGGACATCATCAATGGAGCAGACAAAGCTGAACCCGTTAGTTCAATTTCTGTGAACGTAGAAACGTCAGTAAAAGTGTAGGTATTATTATTCAAATCTAAAAGGATGTCGTAAACTCCTGCCTGAACAGGAATATCACCATTGGTAATACTTCCTGTAGGAAACGTATCACCACCATAACTGGTTGTCCATTGTTGGTCTTCTCTAAATTTGGCAGCTCCGGTTGTCAAGGTCAAAGCATTTATAGAGTAAGTACCATCACCATTATTTGTTAGCATAATATCCGGTGTTGGATTATTTCCATCCGGCCATCCGTTTGCAGCAGGACCAACGATTCCAATCTCTTGCGCGTTAGCAAAAAAACTAAGCAAAAAAACAAAAATTAATAGTAAACTTTTTTTCATAATTATAACTTTAAGATAAGTAATAAATGTAAGAAAAAACTTAAAAAATAAAAAATGAGAATTTTCTATATATAGCATAAGTCGTTTAAATATCAAGCATATAATTTCTATTGAATCAAAAGTAACCTATTTTGTTTCTTTACAGTGTGTGTTTTCCTACAAAGAATCAATTTCAATTTTAAGCGTAATCATACTAGTGATTTTAAGTGAACAGTTGTGTGGACATTATTATGTTTCAATATTTACGATCACCTGAGATCATCAATATATTCGAAGTAAATTCAACACTACACTTTATTTGACATGTAAGTAAACCTGATTGTAATTAAGTTTTAAATAATTAATTATATTTTTGAATAAAAAAGATGAAAGAGACCAGTTTTCCTAAGCTATTAAAAATAATGAATGAACTGAGGACCGGATGTCCCTGGGACAGAAAACAAACCCTACATAGTTTAAGTCATCTTACAGTTGAGGAAACCTATGAATTGACCGACGCTATAATTGAGGAAGACTTTGAAGGTATAAAAGGAGAATTAGGAGATTTGCTGTTACATATAGTATTCTATGCCAAAATTGCCTCAGAGAAAAATCAATTTGACATTGAAGATGTTATTGAGGGAATTTGCAAAAAACTTATTGATAGGCATCCTCATATATATGGTGATGTAAAAGTGAAGAACGAAGAGCAGGTCAAACAAAACTGGGAAAAGCTTAAGCTCAAGGAAGGTAAAAAAAGCGTCTTAGAAGGTGTTCCTAAGGGTTTACCGGCACTGATAAAAGCCCAACGCATACAGGATAAAGTAGCCGGAATTGGTTTTGACTGGGAAAAACCGGAACAGGTTTTTGAAAAAGTCAAAGAAGAAATTGAAGAATTTGAGGTTGAATCACAATCGCAAAATCAGGAAAACATGGAAGCTGAGTTTGGAGATATTTTATTTGCAATGATCAACTATGCCAGACATAAAAAAATAAATCCGGAAAGAGCCTTAGAGTTGACCAACAAAAAATTTATCAAACGCTTTCAGTACTTAGAACAGGAAACCTCTCAAAAAGGGCTAAAATTACAGGATATGCCTTTAGAAGAAATGGATAAATATTGGGAAGAGGCTAAAAAATTATAATAAAGCAGCATTTGAAATTAGTATTTAATATATTTGCTTAAAATTTAGAATAATTATGAGAAGATTTTTCATTATATCATTTTTGGTTTTGTCGTCAATGTCCTGGTCTCAAAACTCAACGTTTTCTGACGAAACTTTACAAAAATTTGCTGATGCGTATATTGAAGTCCGTAACGAAAACATGACATTACAGTTAAATATGATCACAGCAATAGAAAAAGCCGGATTAACAGCAGATGAATTCAACGACATTCATTTGATTTTAAAAGATGCTAACAAGGAACAACCTTCAGCTAAAGACATAAAAAAATACAATGATGCACTGGCTAACATAGAAAAATTGAATGAAAGTATTCAGGAAAGCATAGAAAGGATAATCATAAGTAAGGGTCTTAAAGTAGAAACCTACCAATCTATTGCTAAAGCATCGGCAAGCGATACAATTTTGAAGCAGAAAATTCAAAAACTTATCAACTAAATTTCAGTATTACAAACTTTCTTTAAGCCGACACATAAGTCGGCTTTTTTATTATGTTTGTTAATAAGCTATTGGTAAAAGCTATAATTATTTTGTTTACAATACCTCAAAAAACAATATTTTTGTTAATCAAATATTTTAATCATGGAAAATAATATTGAACGTATAAAGTGTCTTATCATAGGTTCCGGTCCCGCTGGTTATACAGCAGCTATTTATGCAGCCAGAGCCGATTTAAAACCGGTATTATATACAGGTATGGAGCCTGGCGGACAACTTACCACAACTACAGAAGTTGAAAACTTTCCCGGTTATCCTGATGGCATAGACGGACCACAAATGATGGAACAACTTAAAGCACAAGCTGAAAGGTTTGATACTGATGTCAGAATTGGTATGGTCACAAAAGTTGAGTTGAGCAAAGAACAAGGAGGTATTCATAAAGCTCAGATAGACAATAAAACCTGGGTAGAAGCAGAAAGTATTATCATTTCAACAGGAGCTTCTGCCAAATATCTTGGTTTACCAAGTGAACAGCGTTTAAGAGGTGGTGGCGTTTCTGCCTGCGCTGTTTGTGACGGCTTTTTTTATAAAGGTCAAGATGTAGCTATTGTTGGTGGTGGTGATACTGCTGCTGAAGAAGCCACATATCTTGCAAAAATTTGTAAATCAGTGACGATGTTGATCAGAAAAGATGTGATGAAAGCTTCAAAAGCCATGCAACATCGCGTTTTTAATACCAAAAATATTGATGTCAGGTTCAATACAGAAGTTGATGAAGTATTGGGTGAGCAAGTGGTTGAAGGCTTAAGAATGGTTAATAATGAAACCGGTGAGAAAGAAGATATTGCCATCACCGGACTTTTTATAGCGATAGGTCATAAGCCAAACACCGACATATTCAAAGGTTTGGTAGACATGGACGACACCGGCTACATCATCACCAAAGGAAAATCTACAAAAACCAATATTCCTGGTTTATTTGCCAGCGGAGATGTACAGGATAAAGAGTACCGCCAAGCCGTAACCGCTGCCGGAACAGGATGTATGGCCGCACTTGACGCAGAGCGTTATTTGGCATCTATTGAAAGTGTAGATGAGCTGGTTGATGAAGCGGCTGGTTAAAAGCATTATTATTTTTTAAAATACACTCAAGTTATTCCAGTTCCGAGACTTCGGAAGAGGCACGAACGACGAGGAATCGCACGATCCTGATAAAAGGCTATTAGTGGCTTAAGGGCTGCGCGACGGTTGGGATGGGATGCCTCTCACGACAAATTCGGGATCGGCATGACTTGTAACATGGAATATGTTTGCTGTGCCGAAAAATGCTTACAGTAACAACATGTCACTCCGATGGAGAGAGGCACGAACGACGAGGAATCCCATGCTGTTGCTCAAGGGTTGCCATTCAATACTACTGCTGTCATGGGCTGCGGGATGCGGGCGATGGGATGCCTCTTCCTATAAATTCGGGATCGGCATGACTTGTAATATGGAATATGTTTGCTCTGCTGAAAAATGCTAACGTAACGACAAGTCATTCCAGTTCTGAGACTTCGGAAGAGGCCCGAATGACGAAAAAACGCATCACAATGGAGATTAATATCAATTTTCAACCATTCTCTATCAACGCAATAAGATCAATGTCAACTTGAATGGTTATTGGTAAATAGTATAATTGTTCAATTCCTGAATCCTTTAGCCTGACATAGTCTTTTTCGGTGGTTAAAATAGGTTTATCAAATATTTTAAATTGCTCAATATCCTTCTCTGAAAAATGGTAATGGTCCGGGTAAGCATGGTGTTGATAGGTCTTTTGATGTTCTTTCAAAAATTTCAATAATGGTTTTGGATTGGCAATTCCGGTGATTAAAATGAAATCGTCAAAACCTGAAAGTGGTAAATCTGAACTGTCATTTTTTACATTTTCAGAATATTTAATGGATGAAAAACCTAAATTTTGTTGGTTTAAAAGTTTAATTTGCTTTTTGTAATTATTTTTTTGATGTTCTGTTAAACTCGAAGGACATTTAGTGACGATAATCGAATGAGCCCTTTTGGCGCCTGACCTCGACTCTCTTAATCTACCCAAAGGTAAAAGGTAATCTTTAAAATAAGGTCTGTCATAAGTGGTCAACAAAATGTTGTAATCTGCTTTAACCTTTCGGTGTTGAAAAGCATCATCAAGTAGAATAATGTCAGTTGCCGGATAGGTTGTTAATATTTTAGTGATCCCGTTTCTGCGGTCGGCATCCACACATATGACTTGTTCCGGGAATTTTCTTTTAAATTGTAAAGGCTCATCCCCGACTTCTTCAGTTGTGTTGTCAACAGACACTTCGTAAAATCCTTTTGTCTTTCTTTTATAGCCTCTACTCAAAACTGCGAGTTGATACTTGTCCTTAAGCTTGTCAATCAGGTATTCAATCATCGGTGATTTCCCCGTTCCACCAACACTTAAGTTACCGACACATATCACCTTGACAGCAAATGTTTTAGATTTGAATATCTCATTATCATATAAAAAATTTCTTATCGTCGTAACGCTCCAATATACTATTGAAAAGGGAAATAAGAACCATTTTAAAACTGACATATTCTTAAAATTATTCAGGGCTTTATAGGCTTACGAATGTATAATTTTTAATTTTACAAAAGAACTGAAATTAAACATACTATGAAAATAAAGGAACTGGTAAGTCAACTAAATGTTTTTGCGCCTCTGAATTATGCTGAAGATTTTGACAATGTTGGCCTGATCGTAGGCGACCCGAATAATGAAATCAAAGGTGTTCTGGTCAGTTTAGATACAACCGAAGATGTCGTAGATGAATCTATAAATAAAGGTTGCAATGTCATTCTGGGCTTCCACCCTATTATATTTTCAGGCATCAAAAAACTCAATCCTTCTAATTATGTCAATCGTGCAGTGATCAAGGCTATTAAAAATGACATCGCCATTTATGCTATTCATACGGCTCTGGACAACGCCTATCATGGTGTTAACGACATTATTTGTGATAAGCTAGGTCTAAAAAACAAGGCTATCTTAATGCCGCAGACACAAACCATTAAAAAACTAACAACTTACGTACCCAAAGCCAATGCAAATGATTTAAGAGAAAAATTATTTGAAATTGGTGCCGGTAACATTGGTAACTACTCTCATTGTAGTTTCAACATAGAAGGAAAAGGTAGTTTTAAAGGTAATGAAAATTCCAATCCGGTTGTTGGGCAACGCGGTCAAACCCATTACGAAGATGAAGTCCAGATCAATATCACTTTTGCCAGACATCTGGAAGGAAACATTCTAAAGCAATTATTTGAACACCATCCTTACGAAGAAGTTGCCTATGAAATTGAAACGCTGGAAAATCGAAATCAACATATCGGGTTAGGTATGACAGGTTCTTTTGAAAAGCCATTGTCTGAAAATGCGTTTTTTGAACGCTTAAAAGAGACTTTTGGAACACCAACACTGAGGCATTCGAAAAAATTAAATAAACCCATACAAAAAGTAGCAGTTTTGGGAGGTAGCGGTGCTTCGGCTATTTCAAGTGCTATAAAAGCAAAAGCCGATGTTTATGTCACAGCAGACCTTAAATATCATGATTTTTTTAAAGCAGAAAATAACATTTTACTGGTCGATATTGGGCATTATGAAAGTGAGCAATTCACAAAAGATTATTTATATAGTTTTATTAATGAAAATTTCACTAATTTTGCAGTCGTTTTATCAAATTTAAATACCAATCCGGTTCAATATTATTGATTATGGCAAAAAAGAAAGAGATTAGCGTAGAGCAAAAACTCAGAAATTTATACGATTTACAGCTTGTAGATTCCAGAATAGACAAGATCAGAGACATGAGAGGTGAATTACCGCTTGAAGTTGAAGATCTCGAGGATGAAGTTGCAGGCCTTAACAAACGAATCGAAAAAATGCAAACCGCCCTGGAGGAGATTGATGTAAAGATAAAAGAAAAGAAAATCTTTATCAGTGAGACCGAAGATCGAATCAAAAAATATAAGAAACAACAGGAAAACGTTAGAAATAACAGAGAATATGACGCTTTAAGTAAGGAAATTGAATATCAGGAACTTGAAATTGAACTTGCCGAAAAGCATATCAAAGAATTTTATGCGCAAACTGAACATAAAAATGAAGTTTTAGAGCAGAAAAAGGAAGAGGTAGAAGAAAAACAAAAACACCTTGATCACAAAAAATCCGAGCTTGACAACATTTTAAAGGAGACTGAGAAGGAAGAAAAGGCTCTTGAAAAAGAATCAGAAAAGCTTAAAGAAAAAATCGAAGACAGGTTGGTTAAAGCTTACGAAAGAATAAGAAGCAGTGTTAAAAATGGTTTAGCTCTGGTCACGATTGAAAGAGGAGCCTCAGGTGGTTCTTTCTTTACTATTCCGCCACAGGTTCAGGTTGAAATTGCATCAAGAAGAAAGATCATTACCGATGAACACAGTGGAAGAATCCTTGTAGATCAGGAACTGGCAAAAGAAGAAGAAGAAAAAATGGAAAAGGTGTTTAACAAGATCTAAGCTCCTTTTATTTCAATAAATATGAGAACCGTTTCATCATAGAAACGGTTTTTTTGTTTTTACATTAACATATTTATAATGCAATAGAACAAGAGAATCCATTAATTTTACTAAAAAAAGCAATGAAGAATTTATTCTTATTACTACTGGTATCAAATTTCGCTTTCAGCTGTAATCTGACCCATAAAAAACCAACACCAGAGAAAATTGAAAAACATAATGAACTTGCTCAGAAATTTGATGTGGCCTACTTCGCCAGTGGATGTTTTTGGTGCGTAGAAGCTGTCTATGAAAGCGTGAAAGGTGTAAAGGAAGTTATTTCAGGATATTCCGGCGGTCATACCAAGAATCCTACATACGAGGAAAGTAATACCGGAAGAACAGGGCACGCAGAAGCTGTAAAAGTCATATACGATTCTAATGTGGTCAGTTTTGCAACTTTAGTAGACGTATACTTTGCCTCTCAGAATGTAACTCAGGTTAACGGACAAGGTCCGGATATTGGAAGCCAGTACCGTTCGATCATTTTTTATCAAAATGAAGAGGAGAAACAAATCATTGAACAAAAAATCAAAGCTTTACAACCAAAATACGATAAACCAATTGCGGCTGAAGTAAAAGCTTACGATAAATTCTGGATTGCTGAAGAATATCACCAGGACTACAAAAAAAAACATCCAAATAACAGATACATTCAAAATGTTTCAAATCCAAGGTTTGAGCGTTTTAAGGCAAAAATGCCGAAAGTGCTTAAATGAGGCGTTGTCCTGAGTCTAGCCGAAGGATTATGGATTAAAGTTAAATTCAGTTTTTGATATCATTGTTCGTAATGCCATTATAAGTCTTTGAACAAAGAATTATAATCAAATTTTAAGTCGGGAAAAATACTCACGGGAATATCCTCATATTCATTCGTATAGTAGTTAATTAACTCATATTTATTTGTTTTTTCATTTAATAAATAAGCCTTGATAATACAATTTTCAGTATCTGCAATCCAGTATTCTTTGACCCTATTTTCTTCATATAGCTGAAATTTATCGACCTCATCAGTTTTCATGCTGGATTTAGATAAAATTTCAATGATCCAGTCAGGTGCTCCTACGCATCCATAATCATCTAACTTTTCCAAATCGCATATCACACAGATATCAGGTTGAACAACGGTATCAATTTCCTTGTTATGCTGGCCTTTATTTTTAATTAAACGTACATCAAAGGGTGCATCGTAAATTTTGCAATCCTTGTTTTTCAAGTACTGATCAATTTGTACTTCTATTCGCCTGCTAAATTCCTGATGAATGCGTTTAGGCGCAGGACTCATTTTATTAATCCATCCTTTGATCAACTCTACCCGTTCACTGAATTGCCAGGTCAGATAATCCGCATAGGTATATTGCTTATTTAAATCAAGTTGTGATATGTCGGTGATGGGCTTCATAAATCACTGTTTATAACAAATATAAGAATTTTAAGAAAATTAGTAGTCCTTCACATGTAAAGGTCAAAGTTAATTATACCAACCAATTTTCTAAAATCTATTCTATGTCATCTTCATTTAAAAAAGACCATGCTTTTTTATCTGTCTTCAGTTTTTTGCCAATTATTTCATTATAACGTTTTGGATCAATACCTTTATTTTTAGGCTTTTTAGCTTCCAGATCTTTAAAACCTAAAATATGGCCTCTGGATAAATCTTTGTTGACAGCCAAAGACTTTTCAAAAATTGATTTAAGTCCTTCAAATTCATCAATATCATTTTTATTTACAGGATTTTCTATGGCAGATTTTACATCTCTGATACCATTCATTAACTCTTCAACCTGATTCAAAATTAGGGATGAGCTTGTATCCGGACCAAATTGTTCCTCTGAAAAGGCAACGTGAAATTCCAGTATGTCAGCACCTAAAGCTACTGCTGCTATTCCTGTTGATACTTTAGCTGAATGGTCTGAAAAACCAACTTTTATACCGTATCTCTCTTTAAATTGACTAATCAAGTTAAATCCATATTGTTCAGGCCTGGTTGGATATGAGGTCGTGCACTGAAGCAAGGATACATCAATATTTTTAGATTTAAGAAAATGGACAGCCTGGTCTAATTCTTCCAATGAACTCATCCCTGAAGAAAGTATTACTGGCTTTTTGGTTTGACTGATTCTTTCTAACAACAACATGTTATTGACTTCACCAGAACCAATTTTGTAACGCTTCACCCCTATTTTCTCCGCCCAATCAACTGCGGTATTACTAAAAACCGAAACCATAAATTCTATTTCTGATTCATCACAATGTTGCTTTAATTCTAACCATTGATCAAGGCTGAAGGACATTCTTTCCCAATAATCGTAGCGGGTTTTATCCTGATAACTGAATTTTTTCCGAAACGGTTCGTATATGCTGCTCTCGGCATAAGCCAGGTGAATTTGAAATTTTACAGCATCAACATTTCTTTTTGCTAAAGCATCAATATAAGCATGAGCCATTCCAAGGCTTCCTTCGTGTGCCTGTGCCACTTCAGCTATAGTAAAAACTGATTGAGATTTATTCATTTTCTGATTCTATTCTTCAAATTAAACAAAAAAGAAAGTTATTTTAGCCATATCGTATTCAAAACTTTATTTTTACTCATAAAATAAGCAACTTATGAAGCGCAAAATATGCGTAGTCATCACAGCCAGACCTTCGTACAGTCGTGTTAAGTCCGTCCTCCAAGCCATAAAACTGCATCCGGAACTCAAATTACAAGTGGTTGTGGCAGCTTCAGCACTTCTTAACCGATATGGTAATGCCATTGATTTTATAAAAGCAGATGGTTTTGATATTGATGCTAAAGTATTTAGCGTTCTGGAAGGCGAAAACACAACCGCTGCAGCAAAGACAACCGGTCTTGGCATTATAGAATTGTCCAGCGTTTTTGAAAACTTGAAGCCTGATATTGTTGTGACTGTTGCCGATCGTTTTGAAACCATTTCTACAGCTATAGCTGCTTCTTACATGAATATTCCTTTAGCTCATCTGCAAGGTGGTGAAGTCACCGGAAATATTGATGAAAAGGTCAGACATGCGATTACAAAACTAGCCGATTACCATTTTGTTTCCTCGGATGATGCCTTCAATAGGGTAAAAAAATTAGGGGAAGAAGAAAATAGCATTTATAACACTGGTTGCCCTTCAATAGATTTAGCTGTTCCCGTGCTGAATAAAAAACCATTAAGTTTTAACCCCTATAAAAAGTATGGCGGTGTTGGACATGAGCCTGATTATTCGTTAGAATACATTGTTGTGATGCAACATCCTGATACTACACAGGTCGATAAAAGCAGGATTCAAATAGAGGAAACCTTAAAGGCCATTGACGAACTGAATATCCCAACATTTTGGTTTTGGCCTAATATAGATGCCGGTGCAGACGGCACATCAACAGGTATTAGGGCTTATCGAGAATATCATAAACTCGAGCATGTTCATTTTTTTAAAAATATGAGCAGTGAAGATTTTCTGGAGCTTATCTATAATTCAAAGGTATTGGTTGGAAATTCCAGTGTTGGTATTCGTGAAGCAGCATTTCTGGGTGTCCCCGTTGTGAATATTGGTGACAGACAACACAGAAGACTACGTGCTGAAAATGTTTTGGATGTAGATCACGATAAAAATGCCATCAAAAATGCTATTAACTTACAAAAGTATAAATCCTTAGAGTCTTCTGAACTTTACGGTAAAGGTAATTCAGGCGAAAAAATTGCTGATTTGCTTTCAAGGGTAAATTTTAAATTTCATAAAACTATTGTTTATTAATCTTATATCTTAACGCATCAAAAATGAAAAAACACAAGCCGCTATCTAGCTATTTTATGTTGGTACTATGTATTACTTTTGCCATTTCCTGTAATACATCAAAAAAAGACAATTTGAAAAAAAACATTAATCCACCGGTAGCTAAAAAAAAAGACACGGTTTTATCTATTCATGGCGATGATAGAAATGATCCTTATTATTGGTTGAGAGAACGCGAAAACCCTGAAGTCATAGCCTATCTTGAAGCTGAAAATGAATACTACCAGAAAATGACTGAAGACCTTGAAAGTCTGTCTGATAGTTTGTTCACTGAGATGAAATCCAGAATCAAGCAAGACGACACTTCTGTTCCTTATAAATTCAATGGTTATTTGTACATTACCAAATATGAAACGGGTAAAGACTACCCGATTTACGTCCGAAAGAAAGAGACTTTAGACGCTGAAGAAGAGGTTTTGTTCGATTGTAATAAAATGGCCGAAGGTCATAGTTATTTCAATCTGGCTGGTTTAAGTGTAAGTCCGGACAATAAGAAAGTATCTTTCGCTGTAGATACGATTGGAAGAAGACAATACCACATTCGGGTTAAAGATTTAGAGTCTGACACTGTTTTAGATGATGTTATAGAAAACACCACAGGTTCTTCAACCTGGGCTAAGGATAATGCAACTTTGTTTTACACCAAAAAAGATCCTGTTACCTTACGTTCTTATCAGATCTATAAACATAAATTAGGTGAAAAAACTGATGAACTGGTTTATCAGGAAGATGATGACACCTTTGGTACAGCAGTATATAAAACCAAATCTCAGGATTTTTTGGTCATCGTAAACTACAGTACCTTATCTACAGAATACCATGTGCTTGAAGCAGATGACCCGGATGGCGAATTTAGAGTGATCCAGTCCAGAGAAAAAGATCTGGAATACAGTATAGATCATTTTGAAGACCACTTTTATATTTTGACCAATAAGGACAAGGCTAAAAACTTTAAGCTCATGAAGACACCTTTGAACAAGACGTCTAAAGAAAACTGGCTTGAGGTTATTCCGCATAGAGAAGATGTGCTTTTGGAAGACATAGATATTTTTAAAGACTATTTGGTAGTAAGCGAGCGTTCTGAAGGCTTGAACAAGCTTAGAATAATGCGTTGGGATAATAGTGCAGATTATTACCTGCCTTTTGAAAGTGAAACCTACACGGCCTATACCACAACCAATGTAGAATTTGATACTGACATTTTGCGTTATGCCTATAATTCGCTTACAACACCTTCTTCTGTTATTGAATTTAACATGGCAACAAAGGAAAAAAATGTTTTAAAGGAACAAGAGGTCCTTGGTGGTCAGTTTGATAAGGAAAACTATGAATCCAAGCGTGTTTTTGCAACCGCAAAAGACGGCACAAAAATTCCTATGTCTTTGGTTTATAAAAAAGGTCTGGAACTCGACGGTAAAAATCCTGTTTTTCAATATGCCTATGGTTCTTATGGTTCTACTTCTGATCCTTATTTTTCTACTGTAAGACTCAGTCTTCTGGACCGTGGTTTTGTGTATGCCATTTCTCACGTCAGAGGTGGTCAGTACATGGGTCGTCAATGGTACGAAGATGGAAAACTCTTAAAGAAAAAGAACACCTTCACCGACTTTATTGCCTGTTCCGAATACCTTATTGAACAAAACTATACCTCTGCCGATCACCTTTATGCTTATGGTGGTAGCGCAGGCGGTCTGTTGATGGGAGCCATCGTCAATATGTCGCCAGAACTGTATAATGGCGTGATTGCAGCTGTGCCTTTTGTGGATGTCATCACTACTATGCTGGACGATTCTATTCCTTTAACCACAGGTGAATACGACGAATGGGGTAATCCAAATGATAAAGAATATTACGATTATATATTATCTTATTCACCATATGACAATGTCAAAGCACAGGATTATCCAAATATGCTGGTGACTACCGGTTTGCATGACTCTCAGGTTCAATACTGGGAACCTGCTAAATGGGTAGCCAAGTTAAGGGATGTCAAAACAGATAATAATCTTCTTTTCCTTGATACAAATATGGATGCCGGACACGGCGGTGCCTCCGGACGATTTGAAAGAATTAAAGAAACCGCAAAAGAATATGCTTTTATTTTGAGTCTGGAAGGGATTGAAGAATAATGGATAAAGTATCTTCTATAGTAAACCTCAAAGGTTTTTCTCAACACTGAGTTTAAACCTTGGAGGTTTGTTATGTTTAGTAGCATAATTGTCATAAAAAAAGTGTCGGCTCGAGTGGTTTTAGTTTATTTTTTGAAAAAAAATTAAACTTAAATTGTATCGAGAGCTCGTCAATGAATCTCGATAGCTCTACTGAGCACCTTCGAAGTACAATTTATTAATTTACCTTGTATGTTAGAAAAATAATAAAACACTCGATTTGACGTGTAATAACACATGGTCAATCAAATATTTATTGGAATTGTATTTTTCTAATGTATTTATTATTGATTGCTATAAAACAAACCTCAAAGGTTTTTTATCACACTCATGAGAAACCTTTGAGGTGTTTTCATAAACAAAACTACAACCATTCCTTTGAAGTCCTGTAAACCACGCCTTTAAAAACAGCCACTATTTTGTCTCCAACACTCAGATTGACATAAGCGAAACCCAATTTGTTTTTCGCAATATCCAATTGCGTTTCTGCAATAACATAATCATCCTCATGTAGCGCTTCAATATGATTTATGGAAGTTTCTATCGATACAGCAAACCTGCCATGAGTATTTGCTGCAAAACCAAAAGCAGTATCTGCCAAGGCATAAGCTATACCGCCATGAGCTTTTTGCATAGAGTTGAGCATTTCAGATCTAATTCTTAAACCTAATTTGCAATAGCCTTTTTTAACTTCAACTATTTCAATACCCAACCATTGCGAAAAGGGATCTAAGGAAAGCATTTTATGTGGTATATCCTGTGGGTTTATTTTTGACATCAATTATTGTTTTTCGGCAAAGGTCTTAAAATCTTTGAGATAAGACATGGATTGCTTTTTAAAAGCACCAGGCATAAAAAATGCCATAATTTTCATGATGCCTTTGAATTGAAAATCCTGTTCAGTGGAATATCTGGTCGAATTATCATCTATTTTTTCAAATGAATTTTTAACCACATTAAAAACTTTTGGGGTTGTATAAGTCGTTATATATTCATCCGGTAGATCAATCTTTAAAATTTCTTCTTCCATGGCAAAATAGCGTTTTCCCAATTGAAATTCAACTTTACACCTCGCTCCCTCTTCTCCTTCATGGCCTTCAATCGGGGTTTTTGCTTTAAAGCCTTTCATCCATAGCTTATCATTGGTTCTGTCTTTAAATAATCTAGTGACATGTTCAATGGGTTTATTGATATCGATACTGACTTTGTATTTCATGATGTTAAATTAAAAGATTTGAGGTATGAGTTGTGTAGCTATAGTTATTAGAGCACCTATGATTATCAAAACTATAGCCAGAGCAATGGTGACTAATACAAACAAAAGTAACTTTAAAAATAATTTAAAAATATTCAATTTCATTAATCTTCCAAAAGTGTATAAGTAGTAAGGAATGCTCAACAGGAAAGAATATAAGAATAAAGAAGTATTCACATAAAGTGAAATGATGAACAAAATGATGGTAAAATACATTATCAGTCCCTGCAGATAACAGGTTATGATGATATATTCGCCAAAGTTGTATCTTCTGTCAAAGACCAGTAATGATATTAAAGCATAGAGTGGAATGAAAAGAAAGGTCATCAAATTGAAGTACTTGATCGTAAACTCAGCAGATGCCCTGTTGGCCTCATTCTGCTCCTGTAAGGATTTTTGGAATTCTTCAGATTGAACAAACTCCTCTCCTGCCAGACTAACCATCAATTCTTTATAGAAGTTCCCCACACCTTCATAAGACTTCATATATTCATCAGAATACGCATTAAAGATAAACAGAGAAATGGCGGTGCCCAGAGCTATGAAAACAAAGGGGTTCATGTAGCGTTTTCTTACACCGTTCAGGTAATCCGTAATAACAAGATCAGGCTTAATGAGCAGGGTTTTTATGGTCTTGAAAAAAGAGTTATCCCAACCTAAAAAGTTGTTTACGAAGTCCTGAAAAAGCAATTTTGAAGTGATTCTGGTATTGATCACTTTTGCACCACAATGAGAGCAAAATCTCGCCTCATCTGCAAGTTGAGTATGACAATTTTTACAGTTCATAAATCAAGTCTCAAATCTACATTTTTAATTAATAGTTTTAAATTATTAGTTCTAATTTTTCTTAAAAAAGTCTTTTATCCGATTAATTGATATATTTGTCAAATGGATTTTTTAGATGCACTTATACTCGGAATAGTACAGGGACTCACAGAGTTTTTACCTGTATCTTCAAGCGGACACTTGGAATTAGGCAAAGCCATTTTAGGCGATAATTCTATACCAAAGGAAAGTCTGTTATTTACTGTTGTTCTGCATTTTGCTACGGCGTTAAGCACAATAGTTGTTTTTAGAAAAGACATTTATGCGCTGGTCATGGGTGTTTTGAAGTTTGAATGGAATGAAGATCTGCAATTTATCAGTAAAATCGCTGTATCCATGTTACCGGCTGTTGTTGTAGGTGTATTTTTTGAAAAACAACTGGAACAACTGTTTAGCGGTAACATTTTCCTGGTGGGATGTATGCTAATAGTCACAGCAGCGCTGCTGTTTTTGGCCGATAAAGCCAGAAATACCGACAAAAATGTCACATTCAAAAACGCCTTTGTCATTGGTATTTCTCAGGCGATCGCGATGCTTCCTGGAATTTCAAGATCCGGTGCCACGATTTCTACCTCTGTCTTGCTTGGTAATGACAAGAATAAAGCCGCTCGTTTTTCATTTTTGATGGTGATACCACTCATTTTTGGAAAAATTGGTAAAGATATTCTTAGTGGAGAATTGAGTTATGAAAGTTCGAATATCTCAGTGCTTAGCATTGGTTTTGCCGCGGCATTTATCGCTGGTATTCTGGCTTGCACCTGGATGATCAAACTCGTGAGAAACTCTAAACTTTCCTACTTTGCCATCTATTGTGCCATTGTTGGAATGATTGCGGTTGTGTTTACTTTGGTGTAAAGAATATGATTTAAAGTTTTTGAAATTTAATGGTTTTTCAATAAAATGAATGACTCTCCTTTAGTCTCGGTAATTATACCTACCTATAACAGAGCGCATCTGATAGGCGAAACGCTGGATTCTGTCTTAGCACAAACCTACCAAAACTGGGAGTGTATCGTTGTAGATGACGGTTCTACCGACAATACAGATGAAGTGGTTGGCAACTATGTTAAAAAAGACCCACGTTTTAAATATTTTCACCGCCCGGATGAACATCTGCCTGGTGGTAATGGGGCTCGGAATTATGGCTTTAAGATGTCTAAGGGAGAGTATGTGAATTGGTTGGATTCTGATGATCTGATTGCTGAAGATAAAATTGAAAAACAAATTAACACTTTAGGACACAAAAAAGATTCTATCTGCACTTGTGCCTGGGGCAGATTTTCGGATAAAAATGATTTTGAATTGAAGGATTTCAAGATTTTTAGAGATTACCCAAATGCTTCAGACATCTTTAGAGATTTAGGATATAATGGATTTTTGCCTTCTCATGGTTTTTTATGCCCCAAATCCCTTATTTATAAGACAGGCTTATGGAATGAATCTTTAATTATAAACCAGGATGGAGAGTTTTTTTGTCGAGTAATACTGAATTCAAAATGTATTCTTTTCGCAACTGATACATACGTATTATACAGAAAAGACAGCAATTTAAAAACAAGTTACTTATCAACTATCGAAAAGATAAAGGCAGCAATAGAATCCTGGAAACTCATAGAAAACCATTTAAAATGGCATAATATACCGTCTGAACTGTACATCGATAATGCGAAGAATTATCTTTACAAAAAAACAAAGTTGGCCTTTCCTGAATTAATAAATGAAAATAAGAATTATTTCAAAAATCAATTACAACAAGATTCATTAAAAGGAAAATTAAAACAAAAGCTCAAAACGCTTCTAAGATGAAAAGGGTTTTAATCACAGGTCCCATTGGTGGTCATTATGGTAGGGACATTGAAGTCAATTTAGTAGCCAAATCACTCTATAATCATTTTGAGCTAAACTTTTTTTCTACAGGTAGCTGGCAGAATGATTCCTCAGCAATAAGAGATTTAAAAAAACCAAAATACTCGTCTTTAAACTTTCAACTATTAAAGAATCCGATTGTATTTTTTTTTACTTGTATATCCTGGATTTATAATGGCTTTAAGACACAATTCAACGATTGTATCTACAATAAAATAAACAAATTATTTATTAAAAAATATAAGTGGGATGAAAAGATTTTAAAAAGTCAAATTAAACAGATAGACTTAGTTATTTGTTTTGTTCAGTTAAGCAGTAAGTATCTGGATGAATTAATTTATTTTTCAAATACATTAAATAAAAGAATTGTTGTAAGAACTACAGGTACTATTCAAAATACTTCTTTAAAATTAAAGACATTAGAAAACGTAGATTTATTTATTCACCACTCTGCCTCAAATAAAAACCTGTTAGAAAGACACATGTCTCATAGGTTTAAGATAATTGACCAGTGCACTTTATTAGAAGAAAAACTTTTGAGTGTAAGTCCTCTTAAAGACAAGGACGAATTGGTTTTTGGATTTTTAGGCAGATATAATGAAATAAAGGGAATTGATGAAATCATAAAGGTTGCTATTGAATTAGATTTGAAATTAATTATTGCGGGCGACGGAGAACTTAAAAAAGCCATAAAAACCAAAATTGAAAATATATCTAATATTACAGATTTAGGTCATTTGGATTATAATAGTATCTCTAATTTTTTTGAATTGATAGATATTTTTATCATTAATTCCAAGCATGAAACCGGACCACTTTCCGGTCTTGAAGCGATGTGTGCCGGTCGTTTTATTATCTCAAGAAAAGTTGGTGCGATGCCAAAAAGACTTGAAAACAATAATAATCAATGGATAGAATCAAATTTAAAAAATTCAATTCACGATGTTTTGAAATTAGATAGAAAAAAGATCATTAAAATCGGGGCAGAAAACAGAAAGATTTATATTGATAATTATAATTTAAAACATATCCAAAAAGAGTATCTTTTAGCCGTTAAATCTTTAACAAATGCGTAAAGGCAGGAATCCAGCTAAATCAAAACAAAATAATCAGGTAGAAAACACTTGCTTTCATCAGGTAATCGTACCGGTTTATTTACCCGAGCTGGAAGGCTATTATAAAGATGGACTTGAAATTTTAAAGTTATGTATTGAAAGCATTTATCTGACTACTCACGAAGAAACCTTTATTTCAGTTATAAATAATGGTTCATGCAAAGAAGTAAAAAATTATTTAGACAAGTGCTTAGAGGAAAATAAAATCCATGAGATCATTCATACTGCTGCTATTGGAAAATTAAATGCCATTGCCAAAGGCCTTAGTGGTCATAATTTTGAATTGGTCACTATAACTGATGCTGACGTTTTATTTATAAACGGTTGGCAAAAGGCGGTTTATGGAATTTATCAGACTTTTCCAAAAGCTGGAATGGTGGGTACAACTCCAAATTCCAAAATGCTAAAACATTTTACAGAAAAAGTTCATTTTGACAATTTGTTTAATAAAAACTTCAAATTCAGGAAGGTTAAAAATCCCGATGACATGTTTTCCTTTGGAAAAAGCATTGATAATTTGGCAATATTTCAAGAGGTTCATTTAAAAAACATTTTAACAATAAAAAAAGACGACACAATTGCCGTTGTAGGCTCAGGACATTTTACTGGCACTTACAGGACTGATTTACTAAAAGATGCCTTTAATAAGTATACATCAGATCTTATTTCACCTGAGTCTGATAGAATCTATTTAGATAAATCTTCTGTCAAAAACGGGCATTGGAGATTATGCACTTACGATAATTTCACATACCATTTAGGAAATATTAAAGAAGACTGGATGATTAGTAAACTTAAAAATATCCCAAAAACACAAATTAATGAACTAAGAAATCCAATATCAGAACACAAGAGTAAAAATTGTTTTTATTGTATTTTGGCACAGTATATTGTGCGTAAGATATTTTTTAATAAATATCTACGTAAATATTATTATCAATATTTGGGACTAAAAAAACACGAAGCTCAAATTTATTAATGTTAGAAAATCAAAAAATATTAGCCATAATCCCTGCTCGGAAAGGTTCTAAAGGTGTCCCCAAAAAAAACACCATGGAGTTTGCAGGCAAGTCCTTAATACAAATGGCCGTAGATTGTGCATTAGGCTCAGATAAGGTGGATAAAGTTCTATTAAATTCTGATGACCAAGGCATTTTGGATTCAGCTGATGTTGGAAAAGACACTTCTAAAATTTTAAAACAACAAAGGCCTAAACATCTGGCAGAAGATAACTCTTCGATAGTTGATGTGGTGTTGCACGCCCTGAAGAACTTAGATGAAAAATTCGATATCATTTTACTTTTACAGGTTACCGCACCGATAAGAACATCCTCTGATATTGATAATATTATTGATTATTTTAAAAAGGATAAGGATTTGGAAGGCGTCATTAGTGTTGTCCCGGTTGAAGATAACCATCCTTCAAGAATGTATAAAATTAATAATGAAAATCTTATTTCTCTAAATGTTTCAAATGAAACCAAACACAGACAAAATTTAGAAACAGTTTACTTGAGAAATGGGTGTTTTTACGCCATCAGAACAAAGGCTTTGTTGGAGCAAAAAACATTCATGCCCAAACATAAAAGACCGTATGTAATGAATCCGGAACACCTCTTAAACATAGACTCTTCAAGAGATGTTATAATTGCAGAAGCCCTAATCTCAGCCTGGAAAGAAAAAAGAATATGAAGTTATTAATTACTGAACCTACCGGATTTTCTAAAAAAGCATCAGAAATGCTTTCGAGTAGCTTTGATGTCATCAAACTAAATTCATTAAATACAATTCATGAACACTTGCATACAGTTGATGTCTTATTTATTAGACTAGGTGTAGTTTTCGATAAAGTACTATTAGAAGAAGCAAAACAACTTAAGATTATCTGTACACCGACCACAGGGCTTGACCATATTGACCTGGAGTATTGTAAAGCAAGAAACATAAAACTAATTTCTTTAAAAGGAGAACAAAACTTTTTGGAATCTATTCCATCGACAGCAGAACACGCATGGACATTACTAATGGCTTTAAATCGAAAAATTTATCATGCAGTAGATCACGTTAATGAAAAGCAATGGGATAGAAACCAGTTCAAATCCTTCAATTTAAAAAACAAAACATTAGGGATTTTGGGTTTGGGTCGTGTTGGTAAACAAATGGCTGAATACGGCCAGACTTTTGCAATGAAAGTCCTTGGTTATGATACTAATCCTGAAATAGAACTAACTCAAGTTGAAAATCCAGCAACAGTTGAAGACTTGTTCTCAAAATCAGATTTCATATCGATTCATATTCCGTTAAATGATAGCACTATTAAATTTGTGAATTCAAACTTAATTAGCCTGATGAAACCCAATGCTTGTATCATAAATACTTCCAGAGGTAAGATTTGGGATGAAGAATCTATTGCAGAAGCCTTATTAGATGGAAAAATCAGAGGCGTTGCAACAGATGTCATTTTTGATGAATTATCAGAAGATTGGCAAAACTCGCCTATTTTAAAAGTAGATCCCTCTACATACAATTGCATCGTCACACCTCATATTGCCGGAGCTACTTTTGACTCAATGCGACTAACTGAAGAGTTTATAGCAGAAAAATTATTAGCTTATGCCAACTAAAAAAAAGCTTTTAGTCTTATTACCTGACGGTATTGGTTTAAGAAATTTTGTGTTTTCAGATTTTCCAAAAATTGTAGATGAAAAAAATCTGAATTTAACGTATTGGAATGGTACTGACTTTGATCTTAGCCGTTTAAATTTAGAAGCTATTAGACTAAAAGGAAATGTGCATTATAAAACTGACCTCCTAAAAAAAGCCCGTAAGGAAATAGAAATCCGTCAGTTTATTAAAAAATTCAATAATAAAATTTATTGGTATTATTTGTTCAAAAATTCTCAGAGAAATATTAAATCATACATCAAAAAAATTTGGCTTAAAAAGCTAATTTTTAATTACCAAAATGACCTAAATACACTGAGAGAAAAAATAAAATCACAAGAACGAAAAACACCATATTACAAAAACTGTATTCATCAAATAAGAAAAGAAAAACCAGATCTGTTGTTCTGTACTAACCAAAGGCCTGTGAATGCCATTTCGCCAATTATTGCAGCTCAAGACCTTGGGATACCAACAGCTACTTTTATTTTTTCATGGGATAATATTCCAAAGGCTACGATGGTCATTGAAACCGATTATTATTTTGTATGGAGTAATCACATGGCAGACGAGTTAAAAAATTATTATTCATATATCAGAGATGAACAAATTATAGTTACAGGTTCGCCACAATTTGAAATGCATTTTAAGAATGAGATCAGGCTTGACAAAAAGACTTTTTGTAAAGCATATAACATTCCATTAAACAAAGACTTTTTATGCTTTTCCGGCGATGATATTACAACCTCACCGCATGATCCAACATATCTAGAAGATGTATGCCAAGCGGTAAAGGTATTAAATGCTAATGGGCATAACTATCATTTGATTTTTAGGCCCTGCCCGGTGGATTTCTCTGACAGATACGATGATGTGCTTAATAAAAACAAAGATGTTGTAACACGTTTAAGGCCTGCATGGGAAAAACAGGGCGAAGTATGGAACACTGTATTTCCTACTAAAGATGACGAAACTTTGCTGTACAATACTATTGAGCACTCTGATTTAATTATTAATTTAGGTTCGTCAATGGTTTTCGATGCATATTGTCATAACAAAACATGTGCCTATATCAAATACAATCCGACAGATATTGAACTAAAAAAAGATGTAAATACAGTGTATAAGTATGTTCATTTCCAATCCATGCCAACTAAAGATGCGGTTGTTTGGTTAAACTCTAAAGCTGAAATTTCAGACAAAATTTTGAAGGGCATACAACAAGCTCAAATGTACACCGAAAATGCTGAGAGTTGGTTTAAATGCATAAATGAACATCCGCCACAGTATGCAACAACCAGATTAACAAATGCCATTCTTAATTTGATGAATACGAAATGAAAATCGCATTTTTAACACCTGAGTATCCTCACGAATTTGTTGACAATTCTTCTGGAGGTATTGGCACAAGTATCTATAATCTGGTCGATGGATTAATAAAACTTGATCAAGAGATTAGCATTTTGGTCTATAACCAATCTAAAGATGAAATAATTCAGGCTAAAGGTTACAGCATTTATAAAATTAAAAACAAAAAACTTAAAGGTTTATCTTGGTGGTTAACTCGAAAAAAAATTGAAAAGCTTATAAACAAGCTACATGCAGAAAATAAGGTTGTCATCCTAGAAGCTCCTGATTGGACTGGTATCACATCTTTTATGAATTTAAATTGTCCATTGATAATTAAACTTCATGGATCTGACACCTATTTTTGTAGATTAGAAAACAGAAAATCCAAATGGTGGAATCGTTTTCATGAGAAAAAAGCCTTACAATCTGCAGATGGGTATATTTCTGTAAGTCAATTTACTGCAGACAAAACCAATGAAATTTTTGGGTTGAATATTAAATTTGAGATAATTTCAAATGGAATAAATGTAGGAAATTTCAATCCTTTGCCAAAATCTAAAACAATCCCAAAAACGATTTTATATTTAGGAACATTAATTAGAAAGAAAGGCGTTCTAGAAATACCTCATATATTTAATAAAGTTATAGAAAAGGAACCAAATGCTAAACTTATATTAGTAGGTAAAGATAGTTATGATATTAAAACCGGAAGCATATCCACATGGCATCTTATGCAACCTTTATTTACAGAAAAAGCCTTTAAAAATGTTTCTTATAAAGGTAATGTAGCATACAATAAAGTGAAAACTTATTTAGAACAAGTAGAAGTTTGTATTTTCCCCTCTTACGCTGAAGCTTTACCTGTCTCGTGGCTAGAAGCTATGGCCATGGGAAAAGTGATTGTTGCTTCAAATATTGGATGGGCAAAAGAAATTATAGAAAACGAAGTTGATGGCTATCTAGAAAATCCGAAAAACCATTACAAAATTGCTAGACTAATCTCAGATGTTTTAGTTAATAAAATGAAACATAAACAGATATCAAAAAATGCAAGTTTAAAAGCATCAGAAAAATTCTCTAATAATGTTATCGCTAAAACTTATTTAGAATTGGTAAAATCACAAATAATCAGATAAGTTATTATTTTATGATTAAAATATATACTGATAATTATTTTTTAGAACCAAAATTTAGAACCAAAATTTTTCCAGTTCTACTTGATATGTATTTTTTGAATAATTCAGAAATATTGAAATATTATAAGATTGTTGATGAACTTAAAGATGCTAATATTGCAATATTTCCAATAGAGTATTCATATGCTTTATTAAAGTACAGACAAAACGTAAATATTTTTATTAAAAAAGTAAAAAAAATGGATATTCCAATTTGGATTTATACAGGTGGTGATTTTGGATATAGTGTTTATGATAAGCAAATTTATAATTTTAGGCTTAGTGGTTTTAAATCTAAATTATCAGAAAACACAATTACTATACCTTCTTTTATTACGGATCCCTATAAAAGAATAATTAATAAAGAATTCTATCCAATATCTAAAATGGATGTGCCAATAATAGGATTTGTTGGTCATGCGAATGCAGGTTTTTTTAAATTATTTATTGAATTAATTAATTTTATGAGAATTAATATTAAAAGAACAATATTTAATCTATATAAAGATTATCAATCTTTTTATCCATCTGGCGTGAAGCGTTTTAAGATTCTAAAAAAATTAAAAAGTAATAAAAAAATAAAAACAAATTTTATTTTAAGAAAAAAATATAGAGCAGGTGTTAAAAGCAAAATTAAGAGGTATCAAACAACTTTAGAATTCTATAATAATATATATAATAATCCATATATATTCTGCATGAGGGGTGTAGGTAATTTTTCTGTAAGGTTTTATGAAACAATTGCAGTTGGGCGAATACCTGTATTAATTGATACTGATTGCTCTCTACCACTAAGTGAAACTATTAACTGGGAATCACATGCGTTAATAATTGACTCGAAAAATGAAAATATTGTTGATAAGCTTTTAATTAATTTTCACAATAAAATTTGTAAAAAAGATTTCATTAACATGCAAATTAATAATAGGTTACTATGGGAGAAAAAATTAAAAAGAGTTTCTTTTTTTATCGAAATCCATAACAGATTCTCCTCTTTAACTAGTTGTAAATGAAATTTTCTTTAATAATATGCACGTACAAAAGGGCTCATAGTCTTAGAAAACTATTAGACTCAGTGTTATTACAGTCTTTATACCCAAACGAAATTTTAATAATAGATGGTTCTCCAGATGATGACACTAAAGACTTGCTTTCTAAACACAACTATAAAAATTTAACCTATCACAAGGTAAAACCGAAGAAAAGAGGCCTTACAAAACAAAGAAATATTGGCATTAATTTATGTTCAAAAGATTCAGAAATCATTGCATTTTTAGATGATGATATCATTTTAGATAAAGATTATTTTAAAAACCTGATAGAAACCTACAAACTAAAGCCGGACGCCATAGCAATTGGTGGATATATTACCAATGATAATGTTTGGATAGATGAAAAACAGATCATCGATAAGGGCAAATACTTCTGTTTTGAGGGGTATTGTAAAAAAGAAAGTCAAAGATTTTTGCTCAGAAAAAAATTGGGTTTAGCACCAGACAGGCCGCCTTGTCATTTGCCCAAATTCTCTCATGGCAGAAGTGTAGGTCACTTGCCGCCTACCGGAAAAACTTATCCGGTTGAACAATTTATGGGCGGTGTTTCGTCTTATAAAGCCTCTGTTTTTAAGTCTATAAAATTTTCTCAATATTTTGAAGGCTATGGACTGTATGAAGACGCAGACTTCTGCTTTCGCACTTTAAAATTAGGACAACTCTATGTAAACACATCGGCGACATGCGAGCACCATCATGCGGCTTCCGGACGTCCAAATCAATTTAAGTACGGGATGATGGTCGTTAAAAATGGCTGGTATGTTTGGCGGTTAAGATGGCCAAACCCAGGAATGAAGAATATTTTTAAATGGCATTGCATCACATTATTATTAGCTGTTTTAAGGTTTTTAAATATTTTTACAAGGCCAAAAAAAGGACA
>CAJXVZ010000028.1 GCA_913062845.1 uncultured Psychroflexus sp. | reverse complement strand
GTGCCGTCAAAAAAAATAACAAGATCGGTCACATCAAAACCGGGGATAGTTTGGTCATTTCTGGGAATGTAAACATAAAAACTTACGCTTGTAAATGAAGATGAAGGCAAGTTGCTGTAACAGACAGCATCCTCTATAAATTCACTTGTTGTCTCTACTTCATTGGTTATTACAGATTGTCCATTAATGGTAGTATTACCAAAAAGAAACTGATTATCCCAAATAGCATCAATATTTGCACTAGGATTATTGTCATTATCTTCTTCTTCACAGGATGTGAGCATCAAGAAAACAAATAACAGGGTGCTTACTTTTAGAATGTTTGAAATCATTTGTATTAAGTTTTAAGTTAGTCAAATGTCTTTATATAATGTAATTTTTAGTGAGCCTCACTATTGATCTTTGATGCACCTACAAGATGCTGCATTCCATTTTTTTCGACGTGTACCTGAGGTCTGAAAAGACTTAATTACTCCAATACCATAGGATTCATTAGGAATAAAAATATCAATATATTCAGCATGTTCTGAGTCCATTTCAGTCGAAGTCCAAAAGCTTGCCCTAAATCCTAAAAATGTAGGCCTGAGTGGCACTACTCCTAAAGTAGAACCTGCTGATTTAATATTCATGCCACTTAGATTATTACCTGGAGTAATCCAACCTTCAATTGAACGTAATTCATCACTTGCAGTAGAATAAGCATATTGATTCTGGTCGAGAGACTCGAACATATCCCACCATTCATCAATGCTTGGGATGTGCCAACCCTGAGGGCACAAATCTACCCACCGCACGGCATGCCAAGTGTAGAGAACACCATACTCCTCATAATTATTAATGTTATCATCAGGATAACAATACGCTCGTATTCCATTAAAAGCATTACCACTTGATGTCCAATTATCAAAATCATTACTGTAGACTAAATCAGGGCCATTAACAGGTGGTGCGTTCCTAAGCCGAAGATTTTCTGCCATCCACTCTCTGCCATTAATAATTACCGTAGGGTAAAAATTGCCTTCATAATCTGTTACGCCATCACCCTCAGTATACAAAAGATTAGTGGCATCATTACCACAATCAAGATTACAATCAAGTTGAGAAGAATAAGATCCGTTTATTACTTGGCTACATTCGCCACTTAGGCAATCCCAACGACTTTGATTACCATCGCTTTCTAAATCTTCATCACTTTCTTCACAAGAAAATAGTAAAACCGAAACAATAGCCACTAAACCAATTTTTAAAATATTTAATTTCATGATAATTAAGATTTAAGTAATTAGTTTGTTAGTTGCACACCTGTACAGTTTCCTACAGTTATAGTTCTTTCTGGCCAAGTATAACCATCGCATTCAGCTGTATAAGTATAACTACCTTTTGGCACGTTAAAGTTTGCATTTGCATTTTGATCACATCCTGAAAAACCATTTGGATAAAAACCAGTAATTACATCCGATCCAACACCTTGTAAAAACACTGTTATATTACCACATCCCAGATCTGATTGAGTATAAAAAGAAACTTTACCTAAAGTATTGTTTGAACCACCACATTCAGATTCACAATTTGAACGTGATGAAAACAGACCAAAGCTTGAAAAAACTTCTACACAAGTTCCATTGGCACAATCCCATGATGTATCATCTTCTTCTTCTTCACAAGATATTAGAGAAAAGACACTTAGAAATAGTAAAAAAATTAAAGATTTTGATTTTTTCATAACATTTAAATTTTATAGGTTTTAATTAATTGATTTGAATAGATAAACTCTAATAGAGTTTTAAAGGAAATAATAATCGGTTTAATAATTAAAAATTTAATTTTCACATTATTCAAATTATAAGGTTATGCCCAACTTTATTTAGGGGCTTGGCCAGGTCAAATATTTCACCCTTTATATTCAATATTTACGAGTATTGATTGACACTAATTTTTAACCAATCTTACAGAATAGCCCATTACTTTATATTGTTGTGAGCCAAATACAAATATCTTACTTGATGTAAATGCAAATCCATAAGCATTTTCTTCATCTACTTCTGTACTCGTCCAGTAGATTGTAGTTTCGCCTCTCTGAAAAAAATTTGGCACGCCTCGAATGCCAACTGGATAAGCTGAAAATCCTGATGATTTATTTCCATAAAAAACTTTCCAGCCTTCTTTAGTTTTTAGTGCGTCTGCTCTGTTTTGCTGATAATTAGATAAAAGCGTTTCCCAGTCTTGTTTACTGGCCACTCTCCAGCCCTTAGGCGCAATACCTCTAGGGTCATCTACAGCAAACCAATTGTATAAAAGTCCATGTTTTTCTGCCGTTGAAGGGTCGTTATTGTAATAACACCAGGCAGGTTGTTTGTTTTTGGCGGCCGCTTCCCACTCAGCGTTGCTTTGAGCTTGTGGAATCGGTTCTCCGTTTTTGAAGCTCGTCGCATTGAGATTCATAGACCAAGTCTGAGCACCAATAGTTGTGGTGTTCTCAGATTGAGATATTCCTATATACGGAATTAAAAGAAGTAAATAAATCAGTCTAGAAGTTTTCATATATTTAATTTTAGCATGGGTTAATATTAATCTGTATAAATTTGTCATCTCTATTTAATTCTTGCTCAGTATCTACATCAAGGTGGCGCATATCAAAATCAAAGCGGAGTTGTTGGAAGTTGTCTCGTGTAATTAAATCGCTTGGAAGAAAAACTTCTACCAAAAAAATACTATAGGATACACCATTTATTATGTCAGTGCCTACGACACTAAGTTGACGATTACTCTCTTGGGTGAAAATGCTTGTATTAGCAAAAAAAATAACAAGATCGGTCACATCAAAACCGGGAATAGTTTGGTCGTTTCTTGGAATGTATACATAAAAACTCACGCTTATAAATGAAGATGAAGGCAAGTTGCTGTAACAGACAGCATCCTCTATAAATTCACTTGTTGTCTCTACTTCATTAGTTACAACAGGTTGTCCATTAATCGAGAAATTACCATATAAAAATTGATTATTCCAAACAGTATTAACATCTGCGTTAGTTTCTATGTCATTATTACTTTCATCTTCGCATGACAACAAAAGCGTTGTGAAAAAAAAAGAAACAATGGCAATAAATTTTGAATAGTTTTCACAATTGATAGATTAATTAATAAAAGTTAAATTTTCAAATTGAACATTAAACCCAAAAGAAACCTCTCTGTTTAATTGGTTATCCCAGCGCCAGCCAGTAAACTCAATTTCACCATCGGCTAAATTCTGGTTTGAATTGAAAGATGTGATATGAATATATCCGCCTTGATCATGAAACGAATCATCCCATTGAGTAAGGGTAATATTGGTTTTATACAAACGATTAAATCCGTTTTCCTGAGTTACAAATTCTCCTATAATCGATGAATTTTCATCGAACTCAATAAAGATTTCACCCGATAGATTTATATTTTTAATTTCGATTTCTTTTAAAAAATTATTAGGTGTAAAGCTCTCAAAAACTATGCTTGTACCATTCCAGTAAGCTGTTTCGGGAATGTACTCCGTACTCCCATAATTATCTGTAGTCTGGAAATATTGTTTAACAACAACAATGGTTTCTACATCAACATCCTCTTGGATTAAATCTTCTTCGCTATCTTCTTCAATCAAATCACATGATGTTACTAAAAGGCAAAACAATAGACCAAGTTTTATAAATATAAGTTTTTTCATTATGAAAGATTATTATTTTACTGATATAAAGCCATAAAAATTACCACCATCCTTTGATATTATATATAGTTTCCGGTTGATTATTAGCATAGGCTAAAGCAATTTCCTTAGAAATTAGCAAACGGTTTTTTTCAACTTCAGCGCTAAATTTTTGTTGATTTTCAATGAAATTCCATTCTCTGTCTGTATTTTTCTTAACGCCTTTTTGAATAGTATTGGCAATTCCTTTTACTTTAGAATAGCACTTAGAATCGGGCTCGATTTGATTGAGATAAAATCCGGCTTTTTTAGCAGCTTCGTAATTTTGACCACTATTCCAGGCATTATTGGCCATATTGAGCAAAATATCACAGTCTCTATTGATTTTTTGTTTATACACATCGGCTGCCATGTCTTGAGCTTTGTTAAAACAATCTTTGGAAACGACGGGAACTGAAGTTAAAGAAAATAAGGCCTCATCAAATTTATTTTGTTTCGTAAGGCTTTCAGCTTCTTTAATAATAAAGTCGCAACCATCGTTGTAGTAGGCCAAAATTCGTTCTTTAGCTTTATCCACTAAGTTTTTAACTTGGGAATTACTGGAGCTGATATTTTTAAAGGCTGATAAATAGGCTTTGTTTTCGTTACGACCAACACCTTTTACAGTAATGGCAGTGCTGCCAAACTTAGTTCCACTTACGCCATCACCTATATAGAATGCCACTTCTAAGACTAAAGCAACCTTTGGTGGCGCTCCCGCAACGACATCCTTTGAAAGCACGGAGATATTTGGTGTAATAATAAATCTTGAATTATAATTTGTGGAGCCTGCAATACCATTGGTTGTAAGTATTTGAGCCATTTTGCTTTGCAGGTTATTCTTTGCTGAAAGTGGTATATTTTCAACTTGATTGGCGACGTAAGGTACAATTGCAATACGTCCTAAATCATTAATTTTTTCTTGATTGTTTTGAGCTTTAGAAACACTAAAACTTAAAACACAAATGACCAGTATTATGAGTATGTTTTTCATCATTATATTATTTACTGCCTAGATATATAGTCGCCTCGCCTAAACCTCTAGTGGTGATTTTATTTTCTATATTAAATGGAGAATCCCTTAAAAAACGGCTTAACATGGAAGCAAATCGCCTAGTATCCATGGCGCGTTGACGGCCTCTTCTTTCAAAATATAAAGGGATTCTTACTTGCTCAAATACAATCATATTTTCCGTGGCATCTTTGGTATTAAAGCGACCATTGACTGAATTTTCTGCCATCCAATCTTCTATAAGAAACCCGAGTTCTTCTTGCTCGGGTCCGTAGTAACTTTCTAAGTCGCCATCCCAGTCGTCCCAACGTTTTACTGTAATACTTACTTCTCGACCATTTTCGAACAAATCATCAAAATGCGTCTGCAATCGGCTTGTAAATGGTCCCATATAAGAAATCACGGCTTCTTCTAATAATACAGGAAGTTCAACAGAAAACGATGGTGCACCAGTCCCTGCTGCCGTAGCAATTTGCTTGTTTGAATAAGCATCAAGGCCTTGAAGGTTAAATGTAATTGATCGATTAGGACCAGATTTGTTGACCGACCAAGTCATTTGAATAATAATGTCTGCTTTGGCTTGATTGAGTAGCTGATCGACAGGACTTTCGGCAACTTCGGCACCAGAAGATTTTGAGCTGCGCATGGCATCTAGTGCACTGACCTGAGAAATACTTTTTATTTCAGACTCCATGTTTTTTAATGGGAAACCTCTATCGGCCATCATTCCATTAATCTTACTCACAACCAAAAGTAAGTCTGAACTTTCTTGAAAGGCTCTTTTATAATCCGGTATAACTTCTTTGATACCTTGATTGTCAAACTCTAGCGTATAACCGTTAGTGATACACCAATTGTCACTAGGAACAACCATCAAAGTGGGTTTCTTGGCCTGAGAAAACATTAACCAAGGAAATATTAATGCTATTACATAAAGTTTGTTCATAATATGTGATTATTGAATTAAATTATCTCTTTTCATTTGCTCTCGAAGTCCCATAAAATCAACTTCTATAATGATCTCATAGGCTAATTTTCCATCGTTTCTTTTATTGATTTTGAGTTTTCGTCTCAACCAATTTTCATCAGGTAGTCCTGCGTATTGTTCAAATAGGCCTTTAGGTGCATAAAATCGATTGAAATAATTAATATTATCTCTTCTTTTATTAGGGTTTGAGATGATAGGTCTAATCTCGCAAGATGAATTTCCACCTCGTATACCTTTAAACAGAATATCGTCTATTGCTCTGCGGCGTGCGTTAAGAATAGCTTCTTTTTCGTTCATGCCAATACCCCAAGCTTTGACCGTTTGAAAACCATTTCGGTCTACCGATACACATTCTGTCTCATAGTCAAAATAACCTGAAACAGTTTCGATTTTTGATTTACAAGAGCCAACTATCATTGTAAAAACAAAAATGCTTAAATAAAATATTTTTCTCATATTTAAATTTTTAAAATCCAGAGGATAAACTTTTGATGATACCTGCTGCTTCGAGTTCTTTTCTTAAACCTGCAATATCAACAGAAACTATTAAACCAATTTTATATTCTCTTTTTCCAACTTTAAGCCGGTCGCCTGGTGCTATGGCACCGTCTGTAGTGAGTGTTACAAATTTTTGATAATCTCCATTGTCTGAAAAAAAATTATCAAAAAAGTCGCGGTTTTTTTCCTGTAAATTGGGGTGTCTTGCCAAAGGAGGTTGTCTGACACAACCCACTTCATTTTGTGGGATACCTCTAAAAATTACCGCATGGACGGCATTTTTTTTGGATTGTTCAACAGCCACATTTTTCTTTTTGGAGTAAGAGAAGATCTTAACAATATATGAGCCTTCCGAAGCTACATTAAGGCACTGGATCTCATATCTCCAATTTTTGGTGTCTTCATCAGCTTTCTTTTTAGCTCTTCGTTGTGAATAGATATCTGCAGTAAAGAGAATGATGAACGTGAATAATGTGATTTTAAGTATTGAATTTTTCATATAATCAAAATTTACTTTAATTGTCTAATAAGCATTCCTGGAGCTACTTTATTGCTATTTCCTTTAAAAACGGTATATGGTTCAGTAGTATTTGACCCAGCTTCTTCAGCAAGGTAGGTGTTGTCCCAAATGTGTCTCTTATCAACTCTAATAGTTGTTACGCGTTCGTAAGAAGTGGTTCCATCTTCATTTAAAACTTGCTCTAAAACTTCAAATTTATCGTCTTTTTCTATCCCTTCTTTTAAGCCAATTTTTGCTGCAATAGGATCAGCTGAAAGCAAAGGTGTTTTCACTCTAAATTGTTCATAGCTTCGCTGTAGCTTTCCTATGTTTTTGTCAACAGCTTTAGTAGTCGCTATATCAATAAGCTGTTCATTAGATTTTGAAGAAAAAATGGTAGATTGTAGATTGTTTCTTGACAATTCACTACCTACATATTCTAATCTGAATAAGTTTGAATTATCAAAAGCTTCTTTTTTGGCGGGATCATCAGACTGCTCATCAACCCATAGGTTTTCATAAAATTCTTGGGCAATGTCATCGTTCCAAACCAACCGATAAAGATAGCTTGTTGTTCTTACAAAATATCCTTTGCCAACAACATCAGACGCTGTTGTAGCTAAACTAGATACGGTGGCAACATCTTCAGCTCCGGGCACAAAAGAGGCTACTGTGGTGACTGCGTTTAAAAACCCTCTTCTTTTTTTGGCTTGCTCTTGTTTGTTGGTATATTTATAATCATAGACAATAACAAATGTGTTACTGATGAGCTCTTTTCCAGCATCAGAAAGTAAAGCTTTGCCTCGCATAGAGGATTGGGCAACTCTCAGGTCGATTTCAGAAGCGTTATATTGACCTCGTTCGGCTATGAGGTTCATATCAAAATGCCCATTTTCATCTCTGTTGAACCAGCGGGCAACAAGATTTCTTGCTACACCATTGGCATTGAGATAATCTTCTATCAATAGCGTTTGATCTTTTTCTCCGCTCATACCGTGAGCCGGAATTAAATAAGGTCCTATATTATGGTTATTAAATTTTTCAGACAACTCTGTGTTGCCAAAAGCATCTTTGATGACGTTGTAATGTTCCCTTGTATTGTCATCTACCATCATCGTATAAAGTGAACTCCTTCGATATTTTAGTTTTCCAGCATTAGCTGCATCCATTTTACTAATGCGTTCTCTTTCGCCACTAGATTCTACGGTTGGAGCGGTATTTGTAGAAAAGCCTGAGGTTGAAGAAGTGCCATTTTCTTTTTGTTTGATTAACATAAGCTGATAAGCTTGCTCTCGCTTGTTTAATCTTTTATAGGTGTCTGAATTTACGAGTTCTTCTTCGTTTTCAGCAGTGATTTCTATTACAGGCGTTGATGATGTAGAACTTCCTTGTCCAAAGATTGACTCATCAATGCTGACCTCATCTGTAGGAATAGCAGCTAGATTTGAAGCTGCTCTTTCTAGAGGTTGATCTGCGTACTTTTCAAAAGGCTCGTTAAACTTGTAATCGACTGTTGATTGAGTTTTAATCCTAGTTTCCATATTTGAACCTGAACTTGAAAGGTTGGATAAAACGGTAGTTGGAAACTTGATGCCATCAAATTCTACATAATTGCTGTATACCATTTCACTCACGGTCGTCATGCCATTGATCTCAGATCTGCTTCTGGAAATTACCTTTTTAAAAGTCTCTTGGTCATAGTAATCTTCATTAAACATATTTTGCCCGGCTTGCTGTTGTGTGTATTCAACTTTATAATAGTCTTTTCCATCAATTTGCTCTACAGATACTGTAGCGTTATCAGGTATTAGTTGCTCCCTAATGAACATCACCTTATTCTGCTTGAAGGCATCTAATGTTGGCCCTACAAGCTCTGTTTTATACCCATTGCTGAGCTCAGTGTAACCACCTTGACCGTCAAACACGGTTTTAGAATTCATGCTGTTCATTTTCATGATGCCAACAACTTTACCATCAAGCGTTTTAAGATTAAAGTTGATGTAATTATTTTTCATTTCTGTTCCACTCGTAGATGTAGTCGAAGCTGTTGATTCAATTCTGGTTAAACTTTCCAAGCTTGATATTTTGTTATTTGGGTCTACGTATGCCAAATGATTTTTATAAATTTCCGATACACTAATACTGTCTATTGTATTTTGCTCTTCTGTATCAGTAGTATTTGATGCCGTAAGGTTTTCATTTTGAATGGCTTTTTCTTTAGTAATTCCCATTTCAACTGCATCCTCAATTTTTTCTCTTTCATTTTTCTGTCCTGTATTTTCCGCTAGGCTACTTTCGGAGGTATTATTAAGTAATGCTTTTACGTTGTCATTATGAGCGATAATTTGATTTATAATTTCATCATTCGATATTGCAAGGTCTTCTTCATATACTTTGGATAATCGTTTTCTATATATTGATAAATTTTCTCTTTTTTCTTCCAAAGTTGAATTTAAAAGTTCTTCAGAATTAACCCTTTCAATAACCTTTCGCTTTAATTTTTCATCATTGTTGACGTTTTTTAATACATATACTTTAGATAAATTGACATTGACGTAAGTTGGGTAGCCTGGATTTAAGTTTACTTCAATTGATCTTTTTAAGCCAAAATTTGACATCAGTCCTATTTTAAGCTTTGCTTTATTGGTTTTATAAATGATATAATTTTTGTTTTTTAATTTACCGAGATATTCATAATCGGCAAACATGTGAGCTGGTGCTCCCGATCCTGCAAATCCATTATTTCTTGCGATATAAATTGTAGAGACTACTTGGGAATGACTTATTAAAGTGAAAAGGATAAATAATAGTAGTATAGATTGATTAATTAATACTTTCATTGTAAATATTTTAGATAGTCAAATATATATGTAAAAGTATTTATTAATGCCAGTGTTGCCGTATTTTGTCATAAGTGGTATAAAAAACGGCGTGACTAACATTATCACTTTAGTTTATTTAATTTGGTTGAATTGCTAGAAGGATTTTTGCGTCTTAAATCCAAAGTGCGGATTTAGAAATTAAGGTAGCTTTAATTCATATTGATTAAATTTTGTCATCTATTTTTAATACAAAATTTAAATCATTTAAAGGATAATTTATACTTAGTTCTAGTTTATGTCAAGGTCTATAAATCTTGTAAAACAACAACCCAACCGAGAATGGTTGGGTTGTATATAAATGATTACTAATTATTAATGTTGTGTGTGTTTAATCTATTCTGTCTGCACTGTTGTCTTCATCACCTAGAAGTCTACCTGTATTATTAGGAAGAAGGTTTTCATTTGGATTGCCATTATTATCTAACATGAATCCAGCACTTTGATATTCTAATATTCTAACAGGATTTCCAGAAGAATCTAAAAGCATATCACCAGATATTGCTGTAAGAACAGTATATTCATGACCTGTACCATCTACTTGATCTAATTTAACAAATACAGAAAATTTTGAAGTGCCTCCAACAGAAGAATCTCCAGTAATCAATGCTCCAGAACCTACTCCAGTAGTATTAGTTCCTTCCTCAAACCGTTCAACAAAAATGCTTGACCCTGATTGATCACTGAATGCTGTTGTAGTATCCAAAAGTGTATCTCCTGGGGATAATGGGTCATTTGGTACTGTAGTTGCTATTAATATATGTTCGGCATAATAAATTCCTTCTATATTTGGAGGGTTATCTCCTGGGTGAACGTTGAAACCAATATCTTCTAATGCCTGAACTGTTTCTGGTGTTAAGAATTGTTCTATTTCTTGTAATTCATTATTTGTAGAATCATCATCTTCGCTCTCACAAGATATACACACTAATATCATAATAATGTAACTTAACTTAAACACTGTTTGACTGAATTTAACTTTTTGATTTTTCATAATAAAAGAATTTTAAATGTTAAGATTGGAGTCAAACATAGAGATTAAGCGGCTTGTTTAGAAATAAATGTCTTGAGTTGCATTAAAAACGTCATGAGTGACAACTATTGAATCTTAAGGCTTAAAAATGCTGTTTTAATACACCGATGAAGACTAGCCTGAAACAATAGGATGTTTTATTTTTTTAAGCTTCTGCTTATAAGTTCTGGAAAAGGGAACTTCTAAGGTCTTTTTTAATACAATGCAGTCTGATTTTACGGCCTTTACCTTTTGCGTGTTGATAATATACGACCGATGCACTCTTATAAAACCATAGGCCTGTAAACTTTCTAATACTGTAATTAACTTCTGTCGCTCTACAATGGGTGTTTGACGATTTTCAATGTGATATTTTAAATAATGCCCATCGCTCTCGACATATAATAAGTCTTTGGTGTCTATGAAATGATTGTTCTTAAGTTTAATTTTTGTATGAACATTCTGAGATTCAAGCTGCTTTTGAAGTTTTTTAAGTTGATTAGTGTTGGTTTTAACAAGTTTTTCTGCGGCTTTATGCTTTGATTTTGTTACTCTGTAACGCCAATAAAAAACAAAAGCCCCTAATAATAAAACAATTGAAATGATACCTATTATAATAAGATCATTTTCTAGGCGTTGTTTGCTTTCTAAAAAAGCTTTCATTTCCTGTTCTCTACTATCCAGTTGATATTTTGTAATAGTTTCTTGGATAACTTTAATTTCTTGGACGTTCTGAAGGCTGTCTCTTAGTGCAGTATAGCGTTCATAATATTTTGTAGCAGGACGATACTTTTCAAGGGATTTAAGAATCTCTGCTTTACGTAAATATAATGGAAATAAACGATTGGGAAGTTTAAATTGTTGCGCTAGAAAAATAGCAGAGTCAATTTGCACCAAACTCTCATCGTATTGTTTTATAGCATTGTCTAGTTTTGAAGCCACACTATAGATTTGAATTTTTCTTTCAACATTGGTTCCGTTAATAATCAAGGGTTTTGCTAGGTTAAGGTATTTTCTAGCTTGATTAAAGTCTTTATTACGTATTGAAAGCTCTGATAAACTTTGGTAAAGTAAAGTTTTATAAAATGTATTGAGTTTGTTTTCTCTCAACAATAATTGGTTATAGTAAACTTGACTAGAATCGTACTGTTTTAATGTTTTATAATGATTAGCAAGATTATTTGTCGTTCTAATTTTTAGCCGATCAATTTGGTGAATCTGGGCATCTTTGTAGGCTTTTTGAAACCACTCAAGAGACACTGTATCTTGACCGATAATATCGTAGGCAATAGCAACATTTGTGTAGGCATTGACTAATCCAGGATTTTTTAAAGACTCGTATAAACGACTGGCTTCAATATAATCATCAATAGCAAGTTCTAAATTTCCTTTTTCCTTATAAATTATACCTCTTTGATTGAAAGCGTGAGCCAATAATAAACTGTCGTTATTTTTATTTGCCAATTCAAACATTTGTTCAGCATAGTCTAGCCCCATATCGTTTTTTCCTGCGTTAACTGCGGTAATCAAAGACATTCTTATCGCTCTTGATTTGAGATTTGTTTGATTGGCAAAGCCTAAAGCCTTTTGAAAATTGACGAGAGCGCTGTCTATTTCCATATTGTTTCTAAAGGCATATGCTTTTGCAAAGTAGCCTTCATATTGCGCTGTGGAATCATTTATTTTTAATAATAATTTGGAATAGTAAAAAAGACTATCAGTGTTAGTGGAATTTTTCTGACAACGTTGTTTATATATTTTAACTAATTCAATACCGGTTTGTGCATTCAATTGAATTGAAAAAAGTAATATGATAAATAATTTTAAGTGTTTAGCAGGCATTAAAATCCTTTTAGCTCACTTGAGTGCGTTATTCATTTCATATTTCAAAACTAACAAAAAAATGCAGATGAATAATATGATTACTGATTCTTAACACATTGTTAAAGCCCTAGCAAAAAATTTATTTACTTTAATTCTTGCAGCAATATCCCTTTAAACTCAATCGGATGACTCTCACTTTGCAGCGAAATATATCCGGATTTTAGTGGTTTAAGATGATTCAAACTGTCATCCGGCACATCTTGTATTGGCTTAGTGTAAGTTATAACCGGCTTACCATTAATGTAATGGCGAATGAGTGAATCGCCATAAACCTCAACTTCAACCTCAACCCATTCTTCGCCGTATATCGTTGGCGCATTGGCAGTGATGCAATGTGTTTTTTCAAGTTTTCCTTTGATATGTACATGTGTTCCCGGTGTACATAAATTACCTGTTGGTCGGGGAACAGAGTCGTAGATACCTCCAAGAAATTGGGCTTCGAGTGAATTTGGAAAAGGTTGATCTATGTCCATGGTTTTGGAGTCTTGACAGTGCAACATTATTCCTGAGTTTTTGTATCCCCAACCTTCACCTCCATTGGCCTGCTCTCCAATAAAACGATATTGCAATTTCAATCGATAGCTTGAAAAGGGTGTTTTATAAAACAAATGACCAAAACGGTTATTAAAACTGTCGTAGTTTTTATAATTGACGACAATAGCTCCATTTCTGACCTGAAAGGTATTCAGGCTGTCTTTTCCGAAAGCCTCTCCTCGTATCTTTGGCGTCCAGCCCTCAAGAGTTTTACCGTCGAATAGCGATTGCCAATTTTCTCCTGATTCTTCTTTCGTTTCCGGTTCGGTTTTTTTACAACTTTGAAATCCGAGAAATATTGAAAACAGAAGAAAAATTAGTGTATTTTGTGTAGTCATGTTGAAAGATTAGTGATAGTTATAACTGTGTAACTTTTTAATCCTCTTTGAGAAATTTAAATATACTATTTTATCAGCTTCCAATGTATAATTTGATGTGAAATACTTATTCGGCCCCTTCAGGGTCCTGGTTGGTATATATGCTTTTATCTAAGGGTATTTGATTCTTTTAGGGTCAAGGATTAATCAACACCCGAGGCAGAGCCTCGTGGAATTACATTAATAAAAAAAGCACTAACCCCTTATGAATTAGTTTTTTATAACCCAAAGATCAAGCAAAGTTGTGCTGATCTTGAAAGGCTTGCATAACAAGACTATTTGTTTCTCAACATACAATCATTCAAGTTATATGATCTATGTAAGAATAATACTTAACCTTGCTGGTTCAATAGAAAGAGATTAATCTTAACCCGCAAAATTCATTATAAAAGAATTCTCGTCTTGTTCAGACTAAGAAAAACTAGAATTTTCATACCTCAAATTTAAGTTTTTCTAAATCCGGGTTAACCGCCAAAAACAGCAGAATCAGTAAAATCCATGAAAAATGGCGGTTAAAAGGTTATGTGTTTATAACCAAATATCTCACGTAGTTAAATCGCCCCATAAGATGTCGACTAAAATATTTTCATCCACTATAGAATCAAGTTATCGGACATATTTAGAATTAATATTCCCCATAATAGAGATACATATCAAAAGCCCGACCCCAAAGGGGTCACATATTAAAGCTTAAACATCAAGCAAAATTGAGTCGACCCTGAAGGGGTCGAATATAAAAACACCTTGTCAAACTAATCGTCTAACCATTCAAATAAATATTTTTCATCATATTCAACTTTATAATTCGTCAGGAATTCTTTGTATTCCTGTTTAAACAATTTCTTGCGGTGGTGTTGTTTTTGATTTTGTATGTATCGGATGACGTTGTCCAGTGCAGAATAAGAATATGAAAAAGCACCAAAACCACCCTGCCAATAAAACTTATGTTTTGAAGGCCATTTGGTATTGATAAACTCATTAGAAGATTTTTTGATTTCCCTTACCAGATCGGATAAACAACACGAAGGCTTCATGCCTAATAAAATATGAATATGATCCGGCATACCATTTATTGCTAATAGTTTTTGCCCTTTATTCGTAATAACTCCTGTGATGTATTTATAAATTTCATCCTCAATACTGGGATGGATTAAGTTTCTTCTGTGGCCAACCGCAAAAACAATCTGAATGTAAATCTGTGAATATGTCCCAGCCATGCCATGATGTTTAATACAAAATCAAATTTATTATTCTTATGCCAAAAATTCAAGACCAATTTGAGCCACAATCATTCGACCCTTTCAGGGTCGTGAAAAAAGGATGTGTATTATTCCATAAGTATTTGACCCGTTCCGGGTCGTAATATGTTTATAAATAATTTATGATATATAAAATAGCGCTATAAAATTGACACCCTGATCCAGAAAGGGTTAAATATCTATAAAAATACCCTAATCATATCTATCGACCCTGAAGGGGTCGAATGTCATCAACTCAAAGACCATCGTTTTCCGCCCGTAAGTTCATCGAGATCTCCGCAATAATAAGCCCCGGGAACTGGATCGTAAGCCAGAACTTCTTCGCCTATCTTTTGGGTGTTCAGGTAAGCATTAACGGTCATCCACTTGAGGCTATCAAGACATTCTGATGTCGTCATTCCGTCAAAATCAGGATTTTTCTCTCTGTCAGTATCGACTTCGCCTTTGACTTTCAAATACTCATCTAAAAACACTTTAAGGTCTTCTTTTTCCACCTCTTCTAATTCCTTTTTTGTAAATGTTTTCAATTCAGCCATGGTTATTTCATAAGCAGCTTTGAATCTTTTCTGATCTTTTTCATCGTATACTTCTGCAATGTAACGGTCTATAAATTCAGGGACATTCAATGTTTTGGCTGACGGTAATTCGGGCGTTTCCGGCAAAAACACATCCACTAAACCTTTCAGGATTTTTCCCTGAGGTACGGTTAAGAACTGAGGCGTCCATACTTCGGCAGGAGATGAACAACTGTTCAGCATACCCAATAGGCCTGGTGTGGCCACTACAGCTCCTGAAGCCAAGCCTAAACGTTTTATGGCATCTCTTCTTTTCATGAAAATATCGTTTAAATTATATTATTTTTTATTTGTTCTGCGGCATGATTGGCAGCCCTGGCGGTGAAAGCCATATAGGTCAGTGATGGATTTTGACAACCCGAAGAGGTCATAAAGGCGCCATCGGTCACGTAAACGTTTTTACAGGCATGTATCTGGTTGTATTTGTTTACCACTGACGTTTTTGGGTCTCTTCCCATTCTGGCGCCGCCCATTTCATGGATGCCAAGCCCCATAGCTCTTTTTTCTTTGATATCATAACCGCGAACATTTTTAAATCCGGCAGCCTTCAACATGTTTTCTGCCTGTAACTTCATATCTCTTCGCATGGCCAGTTCGTTTTCTCCAAAGTCAGCGTCGAATGTGATGGTAGGCAATCCCCATTCATCCAGTTTGTCGTAGTTTAAATACATGCGATTGCTGCTATCCGGTAGTGTTTCCCCAAAAGCCAGTAAATTGACATTCCACTGACCCGGTTTTAAAATGGCTTCCTTCAGCTCCGGACCGTATTTGAGTTCAGCTACCATCTCAGAAAGACTTGACCTTGTTGCTCCGCCCTGATAACCATATCCTCTTACAAAGTCCTCTGCATCTGTATCTCCTCCAAGGTTTCTGAATCTTGGAATATAAATACCATTAGCCCGGCGACCTTTATAATATTTGTCTTCAAAACCATCAGCCACAGCAGAGGCGCCTACCCAAAAATGATGATCCATCAGGTTTCGGCCAACCTGATCATAATCGTTGCCCAATCCGTTTGGAAAACGCTGGGATTTTGATTGTAATAAAATGGAATTAGAGGCCATTGCGGATGCGCACAAGAAAACGACTTTAGCTTTAAACTCCAGCTTTTCTTTAGTTTCGGCATCAATCACTCTTACGCCAGTTGCTTTTTGAGTTTTTTCATCATAAATAACTTCATGCACAATAGAATACGGTCTTAAAGTCATATTACCCGTAGCTGCTGCTGTGGGTAATGTCGAAGCGTTACTGCTAAAGTAAGCCCCATAAGGACAGCCTCGCATACATCGGTTTCTATACTGGCAGGTTGCTCTTCCTGCACCGGGTTTTGTGCCTTCAGTGATGTGTGCGGTTCTGCCAATCATTAGCATCCTGCCATCATCAAAATTTGTTTTGATCTGTTCTTTTAAGTGCTCTTCAACACAATTCAGGTTCATAGGTTTGAGCAATTTCTGATCAGGCAATTGTTTTAAGCCATAATTTTCACCACTTACGCCTATGAACTCTTCAACCTTGTCATACCAAGGCTCGATGTCCTTATATCTAACCGGCCAATCAACCCCATGACCGTCTTTTTTGTTGGCCTCGAAATCGATTTCGCTCAAACGATAACTTTGTCTGCCCCACATCAAGGACCGACCGCCAACATGATAACCACGGATCCAGTCAAAACGTCTTTTTTCGTTATAAGGATGTTTGATATCATCGACAAAAAAATGCTGATGTGGCTCTCGGGTCACATACCCCGTTCTGTGCTGTTTGTACTTACGTTCTTTTGTTTTCTTTGTAGCTGCCACCCCACTAGAAAAATCCCACGGATCCATATGAGCTGTTCTATAATCTGTAATGTGTTCAACATTTCGACCTCGCTCAAGCACCAGAGTCTTTAAACCTTTTTCACACAACTCTTTGGCAGCCCAACCTCCCGAAATTCCTGTTCCAACGACAATAGCATCATATTGTTCTTCGGATGTATCAATTTTTTTTCTGTCCATTTCTAAGTTCAATTTTTACATTGAGGTTTAAAAATACACTTTTGACTTTTATTTTACTATTTTGCCGGTGAATTTTTTCAATTCCATAAATTTTTAGCATTTTTGAGCATATCTTTATAATAAATTCCACAAAATGAAGCCTTCAGTTTTTTTCATGTTAATGCTTATGCTAATGAGTGTAAGCTGTAAGGATATTAAAAAGGATCAGAAAAAAACCTCTGAAGAACAATCTGAGGTTGAAGCCAGTTCTCCTTTTTTTAAATTGTCATTAGCACAATGGTCATTACATCGTACCTTTAATGATGATGGCGTAAGTCCTTTCAAGTTTGCTGAAATCTCCAAAGACATGGGATTTGAAGGACTGGAGTATGTCAATCATCTTTATTCAAAACAAATAGATAGCCTTGGCTTTGACACAGTTATAGATTCATTGAAGACTTTTAGCGAAAAGCACAGTATGCAAAATGTACTGATTATGGTTGATAATGAAGGTAATTTGGCTAGCCCGGATGAGGCTGAAAGAGACCAAGCTGTAGAAAACCATAAAAAATGGATAGACGCCGCAAAAAAGTTAGGCTGCCACTCTATTCGAGTTAATACTTTTGGCACCAATGATCCTAAAGAATGGTTACCTGCTGTGGTAGATGGTCTGAAAAAATTATCAGCCTATGCCACGACTCAAAACATAAATATACTCTGCGAAAACCACGGCTGGTTGTCGTCTGATGCATTTCTCCTCATGGAAGCAATTGGTATGGTGGGTATGGATAATTGCGGGACACTACCCGATTTTGGTAACTGGTGTGTGAAACGCAAAGATGGAGAAAAATGGGGCGAATGTGTTGAAGAGTTTTCAGACAAGTATAAAGGCATTGAAATGATGCTAAAAGAAGCTAAAGCCGTCAGCGCCAAATCCTATGATTTTGATGAAAAAGGTAATGAAACCACATTAGATTATTTCAGAATCATGCAAATGGTTAAAGACTCTGGATATACCGGTTTTGTCGGCGTTGAATATGAAGGTGAGCGCTTATCTGAAAAAGAAGGCATTGAGGCGACAAAACAATTGCTTTTAAAATCCGCTGAAACCATCAACTAAAACCATTTTACTATGAATCCATTACGCTTTACGCAGCTTTCCGTCATGATGTTTTTAGAGTTTTTCATCTGGGGTGGCTGGTTTGTAACTTTAGGTACTTTTATGGGTAACAATCTTGATGCTACCGGTGCTGAAACAGCCATGGCATTTTCTACACAATCCTGGGGTGCTGTTATTGCACCTTTTATTATTGGTTTGATCGCTGATCGTTTTTTTAATGCCGAACGTATTCTGGGTGTGCTTCACCTTATTGGTGCGGTATTGATGTACCAAATGGCCAATGCTACAGATTTTTCAAATTTCTATCCTTATGTCTTAGGTTACATGATCGCCTATATGCCAACCTTGGCTTTGGTGAATTCTATTTCTTTCAGACAAATGAAAGACCCGTCAAAATTCTTTCCTTATGTGAGGGTTTTTGGGACTTTGGGCTGGATAGTTTCAGGCCTGGTTATCAGTTTTGTGTTCATGTGGGACTCACAGGAAAACATTGCTCAAGGCATGCTGTCCAAAACCTTTTTGATGGTGTCTATTGCTTCTGCGGTTTTGGGTGTTTTCAGTTTTGTGTTGCCAAAAACACCACCTCAAAACAAAGGTGAAAAAATGAGTTTGTCTGATATTTTAGGTCTTGATGCCCTAAAACTGTTGAAAGACAGAAATTTTTTAGTGTTTTTCCTGTCTTCGGTTTTAATATGTATTCCATTGGCATTCTACTACCAAAACCTCAGTCCATTCCTTACGGAAATCAAAGTTGAAAATTCTACGGCATGGGCATCTCTGGGACAGGTCTCTGAAGTCCTGTTCATGCTTTTATTACCTTTATTTTTCACCAAATATGGTTTCAAAAAAACACTGATCTTTGGTATGCTGGCCTGGGCGATACGTTATGCGCTTTTTGCTTACGGCAACGCCGGCGATTTGTTTTTTATGCTGGTAATAGGTATTGCACTTCACGGGATTTGTTACGACTTTTTCTTTGTCTCCGGACAGATTTACACAGATTCTAAAGCCGGAGACAAGTTTAAAAGTGCCGCACAAGGCCTCATTACTCTTGCAACTTACGGTGTAGGAATGCTGATAGGTTTTTGGGTGGCCGGTCAGGTCGTGGATGCTAATCTCATTGATGGTGATCTTCACGCCTGGAAAGACATATGGATTTTCCCAGCGCTCTTTGCTTTAGGCGTTTTGGTCTTATTTGGACTCTTTTTTAAAAATGAAAACATTGAATATAAATCTTAGTTATGTCTAAAAAAATTAAACTGGGAATTCTCGGCGGAGGCGGCGATTCTTTGATTGGTGTTTTACACCGCATTGCCTCTGCGATGTATGACAAATATGAGCTGGTTGGTGGCGTTTTTAATCAAGATGTCAATCAAAGTCTTGAGTTTGCCAAATCAATCGGCATGCCTTTAAATCGGATTTACAAAGACTTAGACACTTTGGTTGAAGAAGAGCAAAAGCTCCCCGAAGCAGAACGTATGCAAGTGGTCTCTGTACTTACACCTAACTTTCTGCACTTCCCCATGGCCAAAAAGTTACTGGAAAGTGGTTTTCATGTGATATGTGAAAAACCCATGACCACTACTTTTGAAGAAGCTAAAATCCTTTATCATACTTTAAAAGATAATAATAAAGTTTTTGCAGTAACCTACACCTATACCGGCTATCCGATGGTGAGGCAAATGCGGGAAATGGTAAAAAACGGGGCTTTAGGCAAAATCCAAAAAGTAGATGCGCAATACTATCAAGGCTGGATCAATCCCATCATCCATGATGAAAGTCAAAGACAATCAACCTGGCGATTAGACCCGGATAAATCCGGTATCAGCTGTTGTCTGGGCGATATAGGTACGCACGCGTTCGACATGCTGGAATACGTCAGCGGATTAAAAATTCAGTCAGTCTTATCTGACCTGAATTTTGTCTATAGCGATAATAAAATGGATGTAGATGCCACGGTTTTGCTTAGACTCAGCAATCAGGCTAAAGGCGTGATTTGCACCAGTCAGATCGCTACCGGTGAAGAAAATAGTTTTATCGTCAAAATTTATGGCGACAAAGCTGGTCTAAAATGGGAGCAAGAAAACCCCAACTACTTGTATTATATACAGGAAGGTCAAGCCATGCAAATTTTAAAACCCGGACATGCTTACAATTCAGATTTATCTCTGGATGGCACCAAACTGCCTCCCGGACATCCAGAGGGGATTTTCGATGCCATGGGTAATATTTACAAAGGCGTCGCCAAAGCAGTAAACGGAGAAGATTACGATCACGGTGAATTTCCAACGATTATAGACGGCGCCAGAGGCATGAATTTTATAGAAAAAGCCGTTGAATCCCATCATAAAGGCAATGTTTGGGTAGAGATTGAGGATAATTTATAAGTCTTTGCGATTTTGCGACTTTGCGTGAATCAATTAATTTAAAAATGAATAACTTATGAAAACCATAAAAGGTCCGGCCATATTTTTAGCCCAGTTTATGGATGAAAAACCGCCCTTCAATAATCTTGACAATCTTTGTCAGTGGGCGAGTGATTTAGGCTATAAAGGCATTCAAATTCCGAGCAACGAAACCCGTTTAATGGATTTACAAAAATGTGCAGAAAGCCAAACCTATGCCGATGAGTTGAAAGGTAAAGTAAACAGCTATGGATTGGAAATCACAGAGCTTTCTACGCACATCCAAGGGCAACTGGTGGCAGTGCATCCTGCACATGACCTGATGTTTGATGTCTTTGCGCCGGATGAAGTCAAAGGCAAGCCCAAAGCAAGAACAGAATGGGCCATTCAACAAGTAAAATACGCCGCCAAAGCAAGTGAACGTCTGGGTTTAAAAGCTCATGCTACATTTTCAGGCTCTTTGCTTTGGCCGGTCATGCATCCCTGGCCGCAACAACCCAAAGGCCTAATCGATCTAGGCTTTAAAGAACTGGCTGACCGCTGGACGCCGATACTAAATGCCTTTGAAGACTCTGGTGTTGATGTTTGTTATGAAGTTCATCCTGTGGAAGACATACACGATGGCGATACCTTCGAGCGTTTTCTGGAAGCGACCGGCAACCACAAACGTGTAAATATTTTGTATGATCCTTCGCATTTTGTACTGCAGCAGCTGGACTACATCAAATACATTGACCATTACCATGAATTTATCAAAGCCTTTCACGTTAAAGATTCAGAATTCAGACCTAACGGAAAGAAAGGGGCTTTTGGTGGCTATAACGACTGGAAAGACCGTGCCGGAAGATACCGCTCGCCCGGAGATGGTCAGGTCGATTTTAAACGCGTGTTTTCTAAACTTACCGAATACGGCTGCGATGTCTGGGCCGTTCTCGAATGGGAATGTGTTGTAAAGAGCCCCGAGCAAGGCGCTAGAGAAGGCGCACCTTTTATCCAACAACATATCATTGAAGCCACTACAAAAGCTTTTGACGATTTTGCCGGTGGTGGAGATACGGATGAAAATTATTTGAGAAAAATTTTAGGAATTTAACCGATTGATCATGAAGAAATCTTTTTTACTGATATCACTTGGAATTGTATTTTTTGGTTGCCAGCCATCATCAAAACAAAATGAGGGCATAGATGTTGGTGAGTTAGTCCTTAATGGCCAGCAAGAACCAACAACCCCGGAAGAAACCGAAGTCTGGGAACCGCAACCGCCCAAAGTGAATGTAAACCCTGAAACAGGTGTTCCTTCAGACGCTATTGTGCTTTTTGATGGCTCTGGCTTTGATGAATGGATATCTTCTGTGGATTCAACTGCTGTCAAATGGACACTAAACGAAGACGGCAGTATGACCGTGAAAGACAAGACCGGCGATATACAGACTAAACGTAATTTTGGAAGTGTACAGCTTCATCTGGAATGGCGTTCAAATCCTGAGAGCTCGGCAACAGGTCAAAATAAAAGTAACTCAGGGGTATTTCTACAAAACCGATATGAAGTTCAAATTCTGGATAATAACGACAATGACACTTATGTGAACGGGCAAGTGGGTTCAATCTATAAACAATCCATTCCTCTGGCTATGGCGTCTTCGCCCACCGGAGATTGGAATACTTATGATATCATTTACCACGAACCTGAATTTGATGACAACGGCAAAAAGACCAAATCTGGGACCATAACGGTTTTGCATAATGGGGTCTTGATCCAGGACCATTTTGAAATCGAAGGCACTACCGAATATATCGGCTGGCCTAAAAACGAAGCTCATGGTAAAGCCCCGATCAAACTTCAGGATCATCAGGATCAAAGTGGGGTAAGTTATCGCAATATTTGGGTCAGAGAGCTATAAATATAGCTTGACCGCAATGATTTATTGAATGAATTAACTTAGGCACATAGGTAATAAAATTAGTTTAATTTCCAATTAAGAATAATGAATATAGCTCTGTAAAACACTGTGCTTTCTTAGTGTTTTCTCTGTGGTATAGCTATAACACAGAGTAACTCAGAGAAGACACAAAGCTACACAGAGAGAAATTACATAGTTAAAACACACAATATCAGACGTTTAAAATTATTAAATATATGCCTAAGTCAATAAATGAATATGTCATAGTAGAATCTGTTTTTATTTGCCTTGATGCATAACAGGATCTTGGCATTAAAAAAACTAAATAGTAATGTGTAAAAAAATGAATTGATTTTATCTGTTATTGATAATTTTTTTGTTACTTTATTGTAAAATTCTAATATTATGGGCATTAAAAGTTTTCAGGGTAATCACGTAGGTGAGGTTAATCAAAAAGCAGAGAAAATTACAGTTCGCGACTGTATGTCAAAAAACATGGTATTGTTTACAAAAAACCAAAGTGTCATAGAGGTTGTAGAAAAATTGATCAAACACCGTATTTCCGGTGGTCCGGTTGTAGACGAACATCATCATGTCATTGGGGTCATTTCTGAAGGCGATTGTATCAAACAAATTTCAGAAAGTCGCTATTACAACATGCCTATGGAAGATACGACCATAGAAAAATACATGTCTAGAGATGTTGATACCATTTCTCCTGATATCAACCTCTTTGATGCGGCTAATCTTTTTTTAAAATCAAAGCGACGACGATTTCCAGTAGTTGAAGACAAAAAAATTATTGGCATAGTCAGTCAAAAAGATATTTTAAGAACGGCTTTAATGCTCAAAGGAAGTAGCTGGAAGTATGGTGTGTAAAGCGTTGTAATTAAACGGCTTAGGCCTAAATTAAAACCCCGCTGGTTTTATAAAACAGCGGGGTTTGTTTTATGAATAAGAGTTTTAACCCTTTAAAATACTTCTGGAAATCACAATCTTTTGTATTTCAGAAGTACCTTCATAGATTTGGGTGATTTTGGCGTCTCTCATTAACCTTTCTACGTGGTATTCCTTCACATAGCCGTTACCACCGTGTACTTGTACAGCTTCCGTAGAAACATCCATGGCCACCTGAGAAGCATATAATTTGGCCATAGCTCCTGACAGGTCATAATTGTTTCCCTGATCCTTATCCCAAGCTGCTTTCATGACCAAATGGCGTGCAGCTTCTATTTGGGTATGCATGTCTGCAAGTTTAAAAGCGATAGCCTGATGATTCATAATTTCTGTACCAAAGGCTTTACGGGTTTTAGAATACTCTTTTGATAATTCATAAGCGCCTGCTGCAATACCCAAAGCTTGAGCTGCAATACCTATTCTACCACCGGATAAGGTCTTCATGGCAAACTTAAAACCAAAGCCATCCTCACCTATGCGATTTTCTTTCGGGACCTTTACATCATTAAAATTAAGAGAATGTGTATCACTTCCTCTGATTCCCATTTTATCTTCTTTGGGACCTACTTCAAAACCTTCCCAGCCTTTTTCTACGATAAAGGCATTGATACCTCTGTGTTTTTTTTCCCTGTCTGTTTGAGCGATAACCAAATAATAGTCAGCGCTACCACCGTTTGTAATCCAGTTTTTTGTACCGTTTAGAATGTAATGATCGCCTTTGTCTATAGCTGTAGTTTTCTGTGAAGTTGCATCACTACCGGCTTCTGGTTCACTTAAACAAAAAGCACCTAAAGCTTCACCTGTGGTTAATTTTGATAGGTACTTTTCTTTTTGATCGGGTGTACCATAGGTATCTAATCCCCAACAGACCAAGGAATTATTAACTGAAACCACAACTGAGGCTGAAGCATCAATTTTGGACAATTCTTCCATAGCCAATATATAAGAGATTGTGTCCATTCCTCCACCACCATACTCCGGAGAAGCCATCATTCCCATAAATCCAAGCTCTCCTAATTTTTTGATTTGCTCAGCCGGAAATTCTTGCTTGTTGTCACGTTCTATTACGCCTGGCAATAATTCAGTCTTTGCAAAATCTCTTGCCGCCTGGCGAATCATTTCGTGTTCTTCAGTTAATTTAAAATCCATAAAATAATTATTTAATATATCATCAAAAAAGTAAGGCAAATATAACCCATATTTGAATGATTGACAATCTATTTAAGTTTTTTTGAGACTTGTGGAATATAGTTCGAAAAATAAGACTAAGGCTTGTTTAATGTAAACCGAATTCTACTTTTCAGTGAACTATCATGTAAAAGCCAAAAAATGATTTATAGAGCCTTAAATTTCAAAATAAGCTGTAGATCCTCCAACCCAAGTCTTGTCTCTATTGTATCTCACACCAACCATTTCTCCTTTACTCAGCCTCACAAGATTGCTTGCAATTTCAATTTTGTTGGTTTTTGAGTTATGAATCATAATCATTCTTATTTCAACTTTGGCTTCTGTATCTTTGGTTTTTACAACAGGTGCGTACTTCACTTTTTCCTGTAAAATATAGTTGGATTTATTTTCAATAGAATCGATAATTTCTGGTGTCAGGTTGATGTGAACACCTGCTCCGGCAAATGAGAACATGGGTTTGAGCACATAGTTTTCCAGGTCTTTCGGAAGGGTTTCCAGCTTATCCAAAAAGAAGGATTTGGGCACATATTTGCCTTTCAATAAAGGCAACAAATACTTACTGATCCTGAAAAACCAGTTGGGGTGACCAATCCATTCTATATCCAAATCATCCTGAAAACTGAAGGACATCTTTAAGTCTTTGCGTTGATATAATTCGTCAAAAATTACCCGATTAAAAATCTTTTCTATCTTAATTTCATCGCCATTTTCAGCTTTGTAATAAAGCGATCTGCCTTTTTTGATGATATCCCTTACACAAACAATTTCAATATCCAAAATATCACGGGTAACATAAAAGTCCACCGCTGTTGTCTGATGATGAGGATCAATTTCCAGTAAAACAACATGTTTGGGGTCTGTATCGCCCACTATTTCTTCTCTGAGCATTTCTACATATTCCATATGTGGCATACCGCGAACATGCTGATGAAAATTTTCAGGAATGACTTCTCCAAAATGCTTTCTAAACATCTTATTCAAAAAAATCTGAAATCCATATAAAGTTGGAAATCCTTGTAATTCAATAAGTTTAGGTGAAAGATGACCGTTTTCATCTTCGCAAATCCCAAAATCAAATTGAACAAATTTTGGAATATCATTCTCTTTAGGAATTTTATGAGTAGGATCTAAAAATGCACCTTCTGTTAAGGATTTAAAATCAGGTCTTTCAATGACTTTTATGATGTCATTACAGGCTTCAATAAGCTGATTTTTAAATACTTTGTCTATAAAAACCGGTGTTTCAGCAATTCTGAATTTTGGTGTATAATGATAGGTCTCTTCAATATCCCTGAGAAAATTATTATATCTTTCCTCTGTGAAATAATTATTATAAGCTTCTCTTATTGAATCTATCATATTGAATTTTTAAAATTGTTGCTCAACCAACTTTGCTTCGAGGGCATTTTTTATAAAGCGAGGTAATATTGTGTTGTAAGTGAGATCTAATTTGTCAGGATGGTTCATTCTATACATCATCTGATTGTACTTTTCATCCCCAAAACTTTCAATGACTTTCTTTTTGTTTTCTTCCTTCATGAAATGTGCTTCCATACTTACAGGTTCAGCTTCAGGATGGTATTGCGTCCCAACAAATTCGTTTGAAAAGCGAACGGCCATAATCGCACGTTCCAATTCAACATGGGTTCTTATTTTTTCAAGGCTCAATATTTTTGCGCCGTGCTGTTTAAAAACCTTGAGCTTAGGCTGAACCAATTGAAAGTCTCTGGAATCTACAGCATAGTATGGGTCCGGCAATCCTTTTAAAATAATATCTTTTTTACCATTTTGGGTCTTATGAACTCTAAGAATTCCAAAAGATGTACTTCTCCTGGGCTTTATGGTTCCTAATTCAAAATAATCACAGATCACCTGAAATGAATAACATATAAAGAAGACATGTTTTTTTTGATCGGAACCAAACCGATTGATATCCCATAATTTTTGCATAAGCTCCAGGTAAGGTTTCCTCCATTCTCCGTCTTCTAATGGAGAACCTGGGCCACCACTTGAAATATAAATATCGAAACTTGTATCGGGAATTTCGTTTTTCCCTCTAACATTAAAGACCTGATAATCTATAACAAAATCGTATTTCTGAACAATTTCAATAATACACCTTAATCCCTGATTAGGCGCATCGTTATTCATATCTAAAACAGCTAATCTTTTATTCATTTTTGTCATTAAACTCCTGAGATGGTTTGCGCCGTAATGTAGTCTACAACTTCAACCAAATCTTTACTTTTTCGGTATACTTCTATTTGTCTATCCGCTCCTGAACCTTTTTCGAGAATATCCTCAATTTTTTCAATTTCGTGTCTAGAGCCCAGATCATCTACAACATCGTCTACAAAGTCCAGTAATTCTCTGATTAAAAACCTTGTGCTTACTTCTTGCTCTTTTCCAAAATCTATCATCTTGCCCTCTACGCCATATCTTGCAGCTCTCCACTTGTTCTCATTGATGAGTGCACGGTGATAATTTATGAAGTTGAGATTTTGTTCTCTTAATTTGAAGAGTTTTGCAACAGTAGCCTGTATTAATGCAGTAATACTGACGGTATCCTGAATGGTGAGAGGAACGTCACAAATCCTCACTTCAATGGTTGGATAAAATGGATGGATCCTTACATCCCACCAAATTTTCTTGGGGTTATCTATACAACCGGTCTTAATGAGAATATCAAGATAGTGTTGGTATTCAGAATAAGTCTGAAAAGTTCCGGGAATACCTGTTCTTGGAAATTTATCAAATACTTTTGTTCTAAATGACTTAAAACCCGTATTCCTGCCTTCCCAAAAGGGCGAATTGGTTGAAAGAGCGTAAAAATGGGGTAAAAAATACCTTAAAGAGTTAGTCAGGTGCATAGCCAGAGACTTGTCTTCTACGCCAACATGCACATGAAGTCCAAAAATAAGATTTGACCTAGCTGTATCTTGTAACTCATTAATGATTTGATCATACCTGGGATTTGGTGTAAGCAATTGCTTTTCCCATTCTGAGAAAGGATGCGTTCCGGCGGCCGCTATTTCAAAGCCGAGTGAATTTGCAATATCAGATATGGTTCCCCGTAGGAGTGTAATCTGTTCCTTAGCATCCTGAATATCCTTACAAATGTGTGTGCCAACCTCGACCACGGCCTGATGCATCTCTGCTTTTACCCTTTCATCGAGAACTTTCGATGCTTCCGTTACAATTTGCTGGTCGTGAGACGTTAATTCCCGGGTTTGTGGATCTATGACCTGATATTCTTCCTCAACACCTAAAGTAAACTCCATTTTTATTTCTTGATTGACTAATGCTTCGCTTAATTAAGCAATTATTTTTTCGCTTTAGCTTTAGATGTTTTCTTGAATGCACTTTTTTTAGCCGGTGCTTTTCTTTTCACAGGCGTTTTAACCTGGTCTGAAACAAATGTTCCCCAGGTCAGGTTCATTTTTCCTTTTTTATAGGTTTTAGCTTTTGCTATGGCAAGATTTGCTGCATTTTCTACAATCCACTCATAATTGTCTTTTCCAACAGAATGGATATCAGCATCAGGAGCAGGATTACAAAAATCTATCGCATAAGGAACGCCTTCTCTTACTGCAAATTCTACAGTATTAAAGTCATAACCTAAGGCCTTATTGAGTTTGATACAATATTTTTCGACCAGATCCAGAATCTTTTTGTCAATCTCTGGTCCATTCCTGACATATCTTTCATGAAATGGATTTCTTGGTTCATACTGCATAATGTGGACATTGTCTGTACCTAAAACATAACATCTGAAATATAATTCAAATTTAATTTCTTCCTGAAGCATCATGACCAAGTCTCCTGTTTCACCATGCTTAGCCCATAAATCATCCGGATTTTCTACACGGTAAACGCTTTTCCAGCTACCGCCATCGTGTGGTTTCATATAGGCAGGAAAGCCTATAGTCTCAAACATTCTTTCCCAGTTGAAAGGGTATTTTAGGTTTCTAAAGGAGTTTCCATCCGTATTTTCAGGGTGTTTTGAAGTTGGCAAAATAAATGTTTTTGGTACAGGTACTCCTATTTTTTGTGCCAGTGCATTGTTGAAGAACTTCTCATCTGCACTCCACCAGAACGGATTGTTAATGACTACAGTGCCTGTAATGGCGGCATTTTTAAGAAATGCTCTGTAAAATGGTACATCCTGAGAAATACGGTCTATGATAACCGCATACTCGTCTGAGTTTCCTTGCTCTACAGCATCAATAGAAACAGCTTCTGCCATCATATTCTTGATACCCTGCTCCTCTATTTTTTGATTTACGCGATCAATAAAAGCCCATGGAAAAGTGTCTTCCTTACCAAATAAAATGCCTATTTTTTTCATTTGTATTTAGATTAGTTGTTTAAATTTTTGATAAATAGTGGGGAAACATTCTGTGCCATAAGGGCCAGTCGTGTTCAGCCCATCGGTGCTCATCCCACCAAAATGCTATATTTTTATCGTTTAGTATCCTGGCCATTTTTTGGTTGGCCTCCAGACATATGTCCCATTCCCCAACACCTAAGACAATATCCATTTGCCATAAATCAGGATGATCTGCATTTGGCATATAATCTACAGGATTGTTAAAGTAAACGTTATCATCATAATAGCCATCCATAAATGACTTTATATCGAAAGCACCACTCATGCTAAACATATGGCTAACCCTATCGGGATGTCTGAATGCAAAATTTGCCGCCTGATAACCTCCAAAACTTGGCCCTGCCACAGCCACTTTTTGCATGTGTTTCTCGTGACAGATCTTGTTCACCAGCTCGTTCATGATAAATGTATCGTACCATATATGATTTTTGACTTTATCCGCCGGATGCAGGCTTTTGTTGTACCAACTCATGTTATTGATACTGTCCGGACAGTAGATCTGAATGAGGCCTTGCTCCAAAAACCATCTGGCAGATTCTATCAAGCCTCTGTCCTTACATTCGTAATATTGTCCTCCTGTAGTAGGAAATAAAATTACAGGATATCCCTGATGCCCAAAAACCAACATCTCAATGTCCTGACTCAATGTTGGCGAGTACCACTTAAAATATTCTTCTTTCAATTCTAATGTTTAATAAACTTCTGCAAAAGTATTTTATTTAATTGATATACAAGTGTTTTGAATGTCAAAAAAGAGCCTGCCTGAACCAAAAAAAAGCGAAAATGATTTCATATTATTTAAACAATCCGGGTTTAATGTCATTTATATCAACTTTCAAAAATCTTATCTGGTAAATTATTAAACCTTACATCTTGTCACTAAACTTATTTTATATTTGTAAGGCATAATTTGGTATGGCTAAAGAAAAGAAAAATCTTGGAAAAAAGTTATTACACCGCTACAGGCTGGTAATTCTCAATGAAGACACTTTTGAGGAGCGGATTTCTTTTAAAATCAACAGACTTTTTGTTATCATTCTGACCATCATCTTTTCTTTCTTATTAGTTGCTCTTACTTCAGCCCTAATTGTTTATACGCCTCTAAAAACTTACATACCTGGCTATACCAACAGAGACTTCAAAAAAGATGCGACCAATCTAAACTTTAAAATTGACTCTTTAGAACAGAAAGTTTTATCCCAGAACCTATACTTTGAAAGTATCCGAAAAGTCTTAAATGGAGAAACTGACACAATCGTATTTGATAAAGACTCTGTCATAAACAGTCAGCCCATAAGTTTAACCAGAGAAGAGCTCATGCCGGGTAAAATGGATTCTATTTTAAGAGCAGAAGTTGAAGAAGAAGATCGGTTCAATGTTTTTGAAAGCGCCATTTTTGAAGGTGATTTTTCATTATTTCAACCAGTTGAAGGTATAGTTTCAGAGCCATTTAATGCAGAAGCAAAGCACTATGCAGTGGATATTGCAACAGAAAAAAACCAATCTGTAAAATCTGTTGCTGATGGCAGAGTAATATTTGCAGAGTGGACAGCCGAAACCGGTTTTGTTATCATCATTGAGCATCAGTTTGCATTGATATCTGTTTACAAACACAATGCTTCTCTTTTGAAGTCTCAGGGAGATTTTGTTACTTATGGTGAAGTAATAGCACTGACAGGCGATACCGGTGAATTATCTACCGGAACACATCTACATTTTGAGCTATGGGTAGATGGTAACCCTATTGACCCTCAGGAATTCATAAAATTTGAATAATGTCTATAAAATCTTTTGCTGCAAAAATTTATGCCAATTGGACCAGACGTCAAATTGATAAATGGGCCGGTAAGCCTTTTGAAACTCAACAGAAAGCTTTCAGATGGCTCATAAGTCATGCAAAAGAAACAGCCTTCGGGAAGGACCATAATTTTGAAAGCATATCAACACCACAGGATTTTGCAGAAAAAGTTCCTGTGAGGGATTATGAAGAATTAAAACCTTATATTGACAAAGCTGTTCAGGGTGAAAAAGATATATTATGGCCGGGCAAGCCGCTTTATTTTGCCAAAACATCAGGAACAACGAGCGGCGCAAAATATATTCCTCTCACCAAAGCATCCATGCCGATGCATATTGCAGCTGCACGTAATGCTATTTTGTGCTACATCGCCGAAACGGGCAGAAGCCGTTTTGTTGATGGTAAAATGATCTTTCTCCAGGGAAGTCCGGAATTAACTGAAAAAAATGGCATAAAGCTAGGGCGTTTATCTGGAATTGTTGCCCATTTTGTTCCTTCCTATTTACAAAAAAACCGTTTACCGAGTTGGAAAGTGAATTGCATTGATGACTGGGAAACCAAGGTAAATGCAATTGTCAAAGAAACCATCAAAGAGGACATGACCATCATCAGCGGTATACCTTCCTGGGTGCAAACCTACTTCGAAAAACTTGTGGATGCCTCCGGAAAGCCTATTGGAAAACTCTTTAAAAATCTGGAACTTTTTATTTATGGCGGTCTAAATTACGAACCTTACAGACCAAAGTTTGAGCAGCTCATTGGAAGACCGGTAAACAGCATTGAACTCTATCCTGCATCAGAAGGTTTTTTTGCTTTTCAGGATTCTCAGGAAGATAATGGCATGTTACTTCAGCTTAATTCCGGAATGTTTTATGAGTTTATTAAATCAGATGAGTTCTTTGATGAAAACCCAAAGGTTTACAGCCTGGAAGAGGTCGAAAAAGGAGTCAATTATGCTTTGATCATTTCAACTTCAGCGGGCTTGTGGCGCTACAATATTGGTGATACAATTCAGTTTACAAGTTTAAAACCCTTTAAAGTAAGGGTTTCCGGAAGACTAAAACACTTTATTTCTGCTTTTGGAGAACACGTAATTGGCAGTGAAGTTGAAAAAGCAATGATGGATGCTTGTGCAAAACACAGTTGCTCTATAAATGAGTTTACTGTTGCACCACAGGTGAATCCCGAGGAAGGTTTGCCATACCATGAATGGTGGATCGAATTCAATAAAACACCAAAGGAATTAGTGGCGTTTGCCAAAACAATAGATGACTCGCTTATTCATCAAAACAGCTATTATAAAGACTTGAGGGCTGGTAATATGCTAAGAGAGATTGTTATCAGGTCTTTACCGGAGAACTGTTTTAATCTTTATATGAAGTCCATCGGGAAACTCGGTGGACAAAACAAAATTCCGAGATTATCGGACAACAGAAATATTGCAGATAAGCTCATGGAATATTTAAATTAAAAAATATGCAAAAACCATTTGAAAATAAGCGTAGCAGAGCACAGGAAAGCACAGCGGCTATTGAACGCATTTATATAACAATGAGGCATCTTTTTATCCGTGGATTTTACAAACCTATGGGTGTTTCAGGGAAAACACTGCGCGAGTCTCTGCTTACCCTACGGCCTGAAATTTATGGAAGTATAGCTGAACAAAAAGTAGAGCTTGACGGACTGCTTTATGTCATGGAACGCCTTCCATTTGGTATTGAAGAATGCAGATATATAAACCTTACAAGCGACGAAGGTTACGCAGATTCGCATTTTAAGGCCATAATTCCACAAAAAAGAAGGCGTAATTGCTACCGTATAGACAGCGAGCAAATGAATATTGAGATCACTCGCGGAAGAAGTGATATTTATGATATCCTTACCCATCTTACATTTCTTTACATCGAGTCGCATAAGGTCATGGAAAATGTTGTTATAGACAGCGGTAAGGACCTGACCAGAGATTGGGAGAAGTTGAGAGTTGCAACCCAAAAGGCAGACTTAGACCAAAAAGAAAAAGAAATTGCTATTTCTCATACGGCAAATATTCTGGGAAGAACTTTTCAGGAAGTCAACAAAGTCTACAGCAAATTTGAAACGGTAAATGACCCTCACCGGTTTCTTAAAATCATTTACAACCTTGGTAAACTGGCCATAGATGAGTTTCACAACAATAAAAAGCGGATCATAATTTTTAGTCCTATTCTTCGTGAAAGACTGGGTCATCATATTCACGGTGAGTTATGGGCAAACACCATAAAAACCAGCTTAAGCACACACGGGCTGCTGGAAAGAAAGATCCACATCATCAGTGCGAATATGCATTCTGTGATGAACACACTTTACGCTAAAGATGCGCTAAAGGACTACTGCAAAAACAAATCGGACCTTCAAATCTTTGAAGCTCTTAGCGATGGTAATAATCAGAAATTACGAAATCAGGTAACAGACTATGCGCTGCAAAATGGAATGATATATTTTGAAGATAAAAGCGGTACCAATATAGACGTACAGGTTTTTGATCTGGCCAAATATTCCAAAACGGAAAGTAAAGATGTAATTATAGTCATGGATTATGCTTTTGGTGAACAAGCCTACGAGACTATGGATGAACTCTTAAAGCCATTTACAGATGAAGCAAATGAAAGGATTTATTTAGATGTTGATTCCATTTCTATAATGGGTAAGGCTGGAATATTGGAAGGAGGTAAAGGCGATCTTATGATTCCCAAGGCACACCTTTTTGAAGGAACAGCGGACAACTACCCATTTAAAAATGAGCTGAATATCAAAGATTTTGAAAACAATGGTCTCAGGGTTTTTGATGGCACCATGGTTACTGTTCTGGGAACATCTCTTCAAAACAAGGATTTGCTGAAGTTTTTTCACGATTCAACCTGGGATGTGATAGGCCTGGAGATGGAAGGCGCGCACTATCAAAAAGCCATTCAGGCAGCGGCAAAACTCCGTGGTAATATCAGCAGCAATGTCAAAGTAAGATATGCATACTATGCCAGTGATAATCCTCTTGAAACAGGAAGTACTCTGGCCTCTGGCGGACTGGGCACATCCGGGGTAAAACCAACATATCTAATCACAGAAAAAATTCTGGACCAGATTTTGAAATAATTTTCAGGCTGCTACAGCCATCACAATCAAACTTAGTCTGACATCTTTCAATTTGGATAGTTGGATAAAACAGGCCTCAGCTGTTGCACCAGTGGTTATCAAATCGTCTGTCAGAGCTATGTGCTTTCCGAAGTATTTTTCTGCCGGATTCAGAATAAAATTATGTTCGATAACCTCTGTTCTTGATAATCTGTTTTTGAAAACCTGTGTTTTAGAAAAATTTTTTCTCTGTAAAAGCTCATCACTATAACCACAACCCAATACTTGTTGGATAGCTTTAGCATAACCTTCAACCTGATTATATCCACGTTCTCTTCGCCTTTTGGGGTGAGTGGGTACTGGAATGATATAGTCTATATCCTTAGACCAATCCATTTGCTTCAAATTCTCTGCGTGCCACAGGCCTAAATATCTGCTGATATTTTCTTGCCCTTTATATTTCAGGTCGTGTAGCAGAGACTGTGTTTTATTGCCCTTTTCGAAGTATAAAAGGGCATCGGCAAAATTGAGTTTTACACGACCTTTCAGCTTATCTGAAACAAAGTTTTGTTGATGGTCTTTCCAGTTACAAACCGGAAGGTCGTGCCGGCATCTGGTGCACAGGACTTTTTCTCCTTCTAAAAGCGAACATTCACAGGAAGAACAAACTTCCGGAAAAAGTAAATCTATTAAACCCCGAAACATGAATTCAATTTAATCAAATTTACTAAAAAGCTTTTAAATGAAATAGATTATCTCTTTAAGGTAAAATGTCCTGTAAATACTCTTCCGTCCTCACGTTCCAGTTTAAACCAATAATCATTGGATGGCATCGCTTTCCCATTAAAAGTGCCGTCCCATCCGGGACCAAATGGCTTAATATCGGCAACCATTTTTCCATACCTGTTAAAGATGTATATTTTGCTGAAAATTTCCTGTTCGCTGTTTATGATCTGCCAGGTGTCGTTTATCCCATCGCCATTTGGAGTAAAAAATTGTGGGTAATCCAGTAAATAAACCCTTTTCAAGTCTATTCCACAGCCATTTTTGTCTCTGACATAAACCGTGTATTCAAATTCAGAAAGATTTGAAAAAACATTAGAATCCTGATAGTTTTCTCCATCAAGGGAATATTCTAATTGGCTATTTGTTGAATTTGAGGCTGATATACTTATTGAATTGTTTGATGAAAAGTCTTCTATCATGACATCGTTTATAATCGGTTGTTCAGAGGCCTCAACGATTATGATGCGTTCTGTCGAACATCCAAACTGGTTACTGATTGTAACAGTATATGTGCCAATTTCGTTAATTTGTATACTTGGGGTGGTTTCTTCGGTTGACCACAGGTAATTGAATTCTTCTGTGCTTGTATCTTCTACACCAGCATCAATTGTAATGAGGTCAGGAAAGGTATCAGTGCAATAATAAATGGTTTCTTCACTGGCTGAAACCGGTGGATTATTGATTAATAAATTCAATGTTCCTAATCCAAGGCATCCGTTTAAGTTATTGACCCGGGCAAAAATTTGCTGATTGTCCGGGTTGGTATTCTCATAGTTGGTTGGTAATGGATTTTGCTGAGCAAGGGCATCTTCCAAAGTTTCATAATAAAAAACAGCTGAATTATTTTGTGTTCCCTGAGCTTGTAAAATAAAAAACTCATCGGCTTCACTAAGGTCAAAAAGCGTGATGCCATCATCATTATCGGTATCGCAGGCTGATATGTCTGTACTTCCTAAATCCTCAAACACAACCTCTAAAGTGAGTGGCGCCGTATTTTGACATTGTGTATCCGGGTTGATAACTTCAGCGTAAATGGTCTGAAAGTTTTCAGTATTGGTATAAACTTCCTCGGTAATTTGTTCAGTCAGATTTTCATCTACATAAAAATTTACAATTTGATTTTCTGTACCACTGCCATCTGTAATCAGATCAACATAAGTATTAAGGTTAAAATCTGCAGTAAACAGATTTTGGTTATTAGTACATTCAGTGATGGTAATAGGATTAGCTATAGGGTTTGAATTTACACTTACGGTGACAGGAATCCTGTCAATTAGATTTTGGCAGTCATTATAAATTGGCTGAACCCAAAAAGTCGTCGTTGTACTGACCTGAGTGGTATAGTTTTGTCCGGTATTCAGGACTTCTGTAGAGGATTCTGTTGCGAACCATTCCAGTGTATCTGCATTTGAATCTACTGAAACCGTAAAGGTATCTCCCTGACAAGCTTCTACATCATCAATGTTATTTTGGGGCATTATCATAGTAAGGGAAGCAGACAAGCTTACTTCCGGTTCTCCTGGCAAACCTCCAAACTCCACGATATAACCCTGAGGCTGATAGGGACCTGATGGATCGCCCTCATTAGACAAATCATTCCAGGAACCTGGATTTCCAATAGAAGGGTCTGTAATATGCGCATAGTCTTCGTCTCCCGCCTGATTAGGTTCATTGGTATTCCAAAAGGCAAATGCACCATTTGGCGCATTACCATTGGCAAGACCTACCCAGAATACATCTCCCTGCTCCGGACCTGTTTCCCAGATCCAGGTGCCCTCCTGCTGTTGGTCTGATCCACCAATCCAGCCGGTTCCTGTGCTTTGCTCACCGGTCAACTGTGCTTCTTCAATTGATGTTATAGTGGCCAGGTAACCCTGTAAACCAAAATAAGTTTGTGCTTCTGCTGCGGCCTTGGCTTCAGTCCAGGTTATTCCTACACCTTCAACATAAAAGTAATAATGACCGGTAGAAGGCAGATAGTTGGCATTACCTAAATTTATAGATATACTCCTATCGCTGTCGAATTCCTCTTGTGTTGTTGAAAAAACAACATTTAAAACAGCATTTTCAAATTCTGAAAATGTTGCGGGGCCTTGCAAGGTAAGGCTTCCCTGATTTTGAGACCATACAGCAGTTATGTTGGGATTAGAACCATTGTAAGACAAAAGGTCAAAACCAATTTGATAGCCTTCTGATATCTGAATTGATATTTCTTCTAAGGAAGTATCTCCGGCATCAGGATCATCGATGTTTATTGTAGATACGATGGGATTTCCAACTCCCGGGCAAAAGGTTTGGGTTTCAGAAATACTTATGGTTGGCGGAACATTTTGAGATAATAAAACAAAAGGAGCTAAACTAAATATAAGTGTGATTAAAAACTTTAAAATCATAGCGTCTTATTCATCATTTCCGACTATTGAGATAGGTCTATTTGAAACTCTCAAAAATAAGAGGATTATTTGGTTAATAAAAATTAGGATAGTTAACAATAATTCTAAATTATGAAGAAGCCCTGCGAATCATCGTTTCAATGTAAAATGCGCTTTAAAAATACTGGGAGACATGGTTGTAGGTTCTATAAACTCTACTCTAAACCAGTAATCCTGGCTAGGCATGAT
>CAJXVZ010000027.1 GCA_913062845.1 uncultured Psychroflexus sp. | reverse complement strand
CAGAAAAAAATATGTTTTTGTGGCCTTAATAAAAAGCATAAAAAATCCCCCATTCGGGGGATTTTAGGGGGACAAGCCTATAAGCCGGATTCTGTCGAGTCTTATCATTTATCTGGACCCAACATTACTGTTGGGCTCTAGCTACCAACCCTCCAACATCAGGCGTGCGACCTTCTTCCGATAGCTATCGAAACGCTGGTTTACATGGTATTTCACCGCATAGAGTTTACCTGATTTCACTACAGCCTGACTGTACTTGCTTTCTGTTGCACTGGTCCTTTACTGACATTTATCGTCAGTAAGACGGATGTTATCCGCTATGCTTGCACTATGGTGTCCGGACTTTCCTCTCCGATAGTCCCTATAGTTATCGGGATCGGAGCGATAAGATGGCTTGTTTTAATATTATATTGGAAATTATTCCTGAGCTTGCTGCTCTTCTTTTCTCTTTTTGTTTTCCTTTAATCTTTCAATTAAAGAACCTCCAATCCAATAGGGTAAAATAGCTGTCAAAAAGATTAACAACCAAAAACCTATCGTAAGTATTGTTAAAAACAAAATGAATCCAAGAAACTGATCAAATTCAAACATGATTATCTTTTTTGCAAATATAAATGAAATTTATAAAAACAACAGCCTTTCTTAGAGTTTTACGGCTTAAAGTTTTAGCTTATGTGTTATATATATGAGTTGTTCTTCAGATAGACCAAAAATCTTAAAGCATCATATATTAATTTCAAATTTCAGAGAGCGTATTACCATTATTTTCCCTTAGATCTCAACATCTTGTTTTGTTCTTCCATCAATACTTTCAAGTCGGATAGCAATTCAATATCTTTAGGAGTTACCACAGTTTTGTCATTGATGTCCTGAGATCTTGTCCTTAACTTGTTCATCAATTTTACAATGAAAAATACTACTACACCAATAATCAAAAAATCTATAAATACTTCAATCAATGCGCCATAGCCAATGGCAACTTCCTGAAATAGAATATTGTCATCAGCATCTTTAATAACGTCTCTCAGTATAATTTTTTTATCGCTTAGGTTGACTTCATCAGTAAGCAGAGAAAGTGGAGGCATTATGATTTGCTTGACGAGAATATCAACAACAGCATTAAAAGCCACACCAATGATGATACCAATTGCCATATCAATCATACTGCCTTTTACGGCAAACTCTTTAAATTCTTTGATGATTTTCATAATTTATTAGGTTTAAAGTTTCTGGTTTCAAATATCAAGTTTAAGGTTTGAAGTTTCAAGTTTCTGGTTTCTGGTTGAAGCCTCATAAATAAGGTTGACAAGTTTTATTTTAATGTATTCTTGCATTAGTGGCTTTAAATAATATTTGGACGTCCTGTAGTAAAGAAATGCTAAATTATCTTAACGCCTTAATTTTTCAAAATAACAATTATTTTCAAGTTTCAGGATTCCTGTATCAGATTTCTGCTTTAAAGTTTTAGGTTTGAAATTCAAACTGAAAAATACATTGTCCTTAAACCTTCAAAACTTTGTGTATAATAAGAAAAATGGTGATTTGTGACTAATAGTCTTCATCACTTTTGGATTTTGGTTCTCCTACAATATTCACATTGATCATCTTATCAGCCTTGATCAGTTTTTTATGGCTGCTACTGGACAGGTTTCTAATGTAAACCTTTTTTCCATATTTGTGATATCGTTCTGTCAGCTTATTAAGGGCTTCGATAGCAGACATGTCAGCGACTCTGCTTTCTGTAAAATCTATCATGACCTCTTCAGGGTCGTTCATCACATCAAACTTTGAGTCGAAAATAGCGGTAGAAGCAAAAAAAAGTGGTCCATAGATTTCATAGTGCTTAATACCCTTGTCATCAATATATTTTCTGGCTCTTATTCGTTTGGAGTTTTCCCAGGCAAAAACCAGTGCAGCTATAATTACACCAACCAATACGGCCAATGCCAGATTATGAAGAAAAACAGTAACCAATGTTACCAAAATCATGACTATAACGTCAGGAACAGGAAATTTATTAAGCGTTCTTAAACTTGCCCATTCAAAAGTTCCGATTGAAACCATGATCATAAGTCCGGTGAGAGCCGCCATCGGCACCATTTCAATAAGTCCGGATCCAAAAACTACAAAACAAAGCAACAGTATAGAGGCAACGATACCAGATAATCGTGCTCTTGCGCCATTAGATACATTAATTAAACTCTGGCCAATCATTGCACAGCCTCCCATACCAGAGAATAATCCTGATAAGATGTTTGCTGCACCTTGTGCCATGGCTTCTTTGTTACTTTTTCCGCGTGTTTCTGTGATTTCATCAACGATATTCAGTGTTAACAGGCTTTCAATAAGTCCAACACCTGCAACAATAGAAGCATATGGTAAAATCAGCATAAATGTCTCCAATGAATAATTTACGTCAGGAATGTGAAAAGGAGGGAAGCCACCTTCAATAGAGGCCATGTCACCAACTGTTTTTGTATCAATATCCAGTAAAAATACAATACCAAATACAATTAAAATGGCTGCAAGTGATGCCGGAAATACCTTAGTAAGCTTTGGTAATCCCCAGATAATGAGCATTGTGAGAAATACTAATCCCAAAATAATGTAAAGCGATTCGCCTGTAAGCCAATTACCGGTTGGATCTTTAAATTGATCTAATTGTGACATGAAAATTATTATGGCCAAACCATTAACAAAACCAAAGATAACCGGGTGAGGTACTAGTCTCATCAGTTTACCAAGTTTTAATAATCCTGCTAAAAACTGAATGATTCCGGCTAGAACTACGGTCGCAAAAATATATTCTACCCCATGACTTTCAACTAAAGCAACAAGTACAATGGCTACAGCACCGGTAGCTCCCGAGATCATGCCGGGGCGACCACCAAAAATAGAGGTCACCAATCCCATCATAAATGCTGCATACAGACCCGTTAGCGGTGATAATCCGGCTATCATGGCAAAAGCTACAGCCTCCGGTACAAGCGCTAATGCGACGGTCAAACCAGATAAAATCTCGGTTGTATAATTTACTTTCTGTTGAAAATCAAATAGATGTAAAACCGCTCTCATACAATATTGTAAAAATTAAGCCGGCAAAAGTAAGCTTATTTTTTAAGTATAAAAACCATATCGGTATTTAGATTTATCGTGTACTTATTTGAATTAAGCAGTTGATTTCAAGGGGAAATAAACTATTCATTTGGCATAATTTCATTAATTTTGCAAACTTTAAACAGAAAATATAGCTATGAGCAAGAACTTTCCGGAATATAAGGGTTTAAATCTAGTAGACGTTGCAGACCAGATTTTAAAATTTTGGGACGAGAAAGACATATTTAAAAAAAGTATTGATCAAAAGTCTGAAGATAAGCCTTTTGTATTTTTTGAAGGACCACCGTCTGCGAATGGTTTACCCGGGATTCACCATGTAATGGCAAGAACCATAAAAGATATTTTCTGTAGATATAAAACCCAGAAGGGCTACCGCGTCAACAGGAAAGCGGGATGGGATACACATGGCTTACCCGTAGAACTCAGTGTTGAAAAAGAACTCGGCATTACGAAAGAAGATATCGGAACTAAAATTTCTGTTGAAGAATACAATGCAGCCTGTAAGAAAACAGTCATGCGATACACCGATGTATGGAATGATCTGACCAAAAAAATTGGTTACTGGGTTGATATGGATAATCCTTACATCACTTACACTCCAAAATATATGGAGAGCGTCTGGTGGTTATTAGCTCAGATATATAATAAAGGTTTGATGTACAAAGGCTACACTATACAGCCTTACTCTCCAAAAGCAGGAACTGGATTAAGTTCTCATGAACTTAATCAGCCGGGTACTTATCAGGATGTGTCTGATACAACTGTTACGGCACAATTTAAAGCCGTCAAGGAAACTTTGCCGGATAAATTAAAGAACATTGAAGGAGATATTTACTTTTTGGCATGGACAACAACACCTTGGACCTTACCAAGTAATACGGCTTTAACAGTTGGAAAAAAGATAGATTATGTTTTAGTAGCCACTTATAACCAATATACGTTTGAGCCCATTTATGTTGTTTTGGCCAAAGCCTTAATTAACAAACAGTTTGATAAAAAGTATAAACTTACTGAGGACATATCGGAGCTAAAAGAATATGACAAAACACAGAAGAAGATTCCTTATTCGATAGTTGCTGAATGTAAAGGTGAGGAATTGATTGAAATAAAATATGAACAACTATTACCTTATGTCCAGCCATATCATAATCCGGAGAATGCATTCAGAGTCATAGCCGGTGATTTCGTAACCACCGAAGATGGTACCGGAATTGTCCATACAGCGCCAACCTTTGGTGCTGACGATGCGATGGTAGCCAAACAAGCTTCACCCGAAGTGCCGGCCATACTGGTCAAAGATGAAGATGATAATCTTGTTCCACTTGTAGATCTTAAAGGAAGATTCAGAAAAGAGGTGAAGGACGAACTGTATGGTTTTGCAAACGAATATGTTAAGAGTGAGTATCTGACAGATGAAGAAATTGAACAAGAATTCGAAAAGCAGAAAGAACAGCTTAAACCCATTATTTCAAATTTAAGTAACTACTTAAGTGTAGATGAAAGGCTGGCTTTAAAACTAAAGAATGATAACAAGGCCTTTAAGGTTGAAAAATACGTTCACTCTTACCCCAATTGCTGGCGAACAGATAAGCCGATTTTATATTATCCATTAGACTCGTGGTTTATAAAGGTCACCGATAAAAAAGACAGGATGGTAGAATTGAACAATACCATCAACTGGAAACCTAAATCTACCGGTGAAGGGCGTTTTGGTAACTGGTTGGCCAACGCCAACGACTGGAACCTTTCCCGTTCAAGATATTGGGGGATTCCTTTGCCGATCTGGAGAACAGAAGATGGTAAGGAAGAAAAAATCATAGACTCTATAGGTACATTAAAAACTGAAATTGATAAAGCTGTCGATGCCGGATTCATGCAGAATAATCCCTTCAAGGACTTTGTAGAGGATGATCTTTCTGATGAAAATTATGAAAAGGTAGATATTCATAAAAATATTGTGGATGCAGTAATTTTAGTATCAGAAAAAGGTCAGCCTATGAAGCGTGAAGCAGACCTGATAGATGTTTGGTTTGATTCCGGTTCAATGCCATACGCACAATGGCATTACCCGCACCAAAACACAGAAGAAGTTGAGGACAAACTGAAGACGGCTGACTTCATTGCCGAAGGTGTTGACCAGACCCGAGGTTGGTTTTATACATTACATGCCATAGCGACACTTGTTTTTGACGATGTAGCCTATAAAAATGTTGTTTCAAACGGGTTGGTTTTAGATAAGAACGGACAAAAGATGTCCAAAAGACTTGGCAACGCCGTAGATCCTTTTGAAACTTTAAAAACATTTGGACCTGATGCAACACGCTGGTATATGATCAGCAATGCAAACCCATGGGACAACTTAAAGTTTGATGAAAAAGGGATTGAAGAGGTAAAGCGTAAGTTCTTTGGAACACTTTACAACACTTATTCATTTTTTGCATTATACGCTAATATTGATCAGTTTCAATACGCTGAAGAAAATATACCACTTAAAGACAGACCTGAGATAGACCGTTGGATACTTTCAGAATTACACACTTTGATTCGTGAAGTAGATGAGTACTATACTGATTATGAACCAACGAAAGCAACCAGAGCCATATCGGATTTTGTTCAGGAAAATTTATCGAATTGGTATGTAAGATTAAGCCGAAGACGTTTTTGGAAAGGAGATTATAAACAGGATAAAATTTCAGCTTATCAAACTTTGTACACATGTTTACTTGAGGTGTCGAAAATGATTGCTCCTGTGTCACCATTTTATGCCGATCAACTTTACAAAGACCTTACAGCTATAAAGGAGAACGAAGCTTCTGAAAGTGTTCATTTGGCAGATTTTTCAAATTTTGATGAAACTTTCGTGGACAAAGCTTTAGAAGAAAAAATGCATACAGCCCAAATCATTTCTTCTTTGGTTTTATCTCTCAGAAAAAAAGAGATGATAAAGGTGAGACAACCACTTCAAAGGATCATGGTTCCGGGTTTAGATGATAAATTTAAGGCTGACGTTCAGGCTGTTTCAGACCTGATCTTATCTGAGGTAAATGTAAAGGAAATAGAATTTATAGACGATACTTCAGATGTTTTGGTAAAAAGTGTAAAACCTAACTTCAAGGTACTTGGACCTAAATATGGAAAAGACATGAAGCACGCCGTAGCTGCAATAAATCAACTAGATAAAGCCGCTATTTCAACACTTGAAAAGGAAGGCAAAATAAGTCTTGAGATCAATGGTGAAACAAAAGAAATAACCTTAGATGAAGTAGAAATAACATCAGAAGATATTGAAGGTTGGTTGGTCGCGACACATAAAAACATTACAGTGGCATTAGACATTCATATTGATGAATCATTGAAAAATGAGGGCATTGCCAGAGAATTGGTGAACAGGATTCAAAATCTTAGAAAGGATTCTGATCTTAATGTAACAGATCATATTAATGTTGAGATACAGCAGGAAACTCAAATAAAAAATGCTGTAGAAGAAAATTTAACGTACATAAAGCAGGAAACTCTTACACAAAACATTATTTTTGCAAACCAAATAAATAATGGCAGAGATATCGAATTTGATGATATAAAAACCATTATTTCACTTAATAAAGTCTAATATGTCAACAGAAACTACAAAACCGGTAAGGTATTCAGACGAAGATCTTGCTGAATTTAAATCTATTATTTTAGAAAAAATCAAAAATGCTGAAAAGCAACTAAAAGTTTACATGGATGCCTATAAAAATGGCAGTGCAAACGATACAGAGGATACTTCTCCAACGTTTAAATCTTTTGATGATGGCAGCAGTACTTTAAGTAAGGAAGCAAATTCACAATTGGCAATCCGTCAGGAGAAATTTATTCGTGACCTCAAAAATGCTTTAATAAGAATTGAAAACAAGTCCTACGGGATCTGCAGAGTTACGGGTAAACTCATTCAAAAGGAGCGATTAAAGCTCGTTCCTCATGCCACACTAAGTATAGAGGCAAAAAACAAGCAAAGCTAAATGGAAATAGAATTCCTAGATAAATTAAATGCTGCTCATGAAGGGCAGCATTTTTTTTGACTTTTAAAATAACCTATTGTTAATTTAAAATCAGCCAATAAAAGTGATGCCCAGGGCAAGGGTCATCCCTAGAAGAATACTCAAAAATTTCAGGCTGTCAAACTTATGCTCTTTAGATGTCTCAAACAGGATTGTAGATGCTATATGTAAAAGAATCCCAACAACAATAGCCTCAATCCAGATTTTTATATTCGCCAAATCATTCTCAAATAGAATATGAACCAAACTTCCTAATGGCGTCATGATTGAAAATAAGGCAAGGAATAGGTAAATTTTGACTTTAGAGAGATGGCTCCTTAACAGAAAACTACTTATGATTATGGCAATGGGAACTTTATGAACAATAATACCAAGGAGTAATTGTGGATGTTCATGTGTTGGGAATCCTTCAAAAAATGAATGAATTGATAAACTCACAAAAAGCATTAATGGAAATGCCTTTGTATCTTTATCCAGATGGACATGACCATGTTCTGCGCCTTTTGAAAAAAACTCAAGAATGAGCTGTACAATTATCCCTAAAAGAATAAATATACCCACCTTTACATCATGGGTGTGATAAATTTCTGGTAATAAATTTATCACTGTAACGGCCAATAAAAACCCACCACTAAAGGCTAAAAGAAGCTTTAGGTGCTTTGTAAGAGAGTTTATGCCCAGTGCAATCAAAAACCCTATAATTACAGCGATAATTGGCAGATATAAACTCATCATTGATGTGAGAAGGTCATGATTAATCGGTCTGAATTTTCAAGATCAAAAGGGTTAAGATTATAATCTCCATAGGTACTCAAAAGCCTAAGATTGGCCTTTTTGAAATATCTTTCAAAAGTATCAAGGTCTATACATTTTAGTTTTTCTTCGAAATGATAATCTTCGCCATTAACATTAAAGTCTATTTCTTTGATGATATGACCATCATCAAGTCTTTTTTTAATATAAAATTTTATGCCATCTATTGTTTTTATTTCAGAAGGGTTTAGGTTCTTAATGGTCTTATTGACATTAAGAAAATCGATTACACCAGTTCCTTCCGGTTTCAGGTTTTTAGCCATGGTTTTTATGGCTTTGAGGTTGTCAGAATCTTCCTCAAAATATCCAAAACTCGTAAATAAATTCACAATGGCATCGTATTGATTATCCATTGGTTCACACATGTCATGTACTTTAAACTTTAAGGTTGAAGTTTCGTATTGCTTTGCATAGTTGATGTTGTTTGGAGATAAATCTATGCCTGTAACGCGAAAGCCCAAGTCGTTCAAATAGATGGCATGTCTGCCACGACCACAAGCCACATCAAGAATATGAGCGTCTTTTTTGAGATTTATGGCTGAGGTCAGGGCATTCATGAAATGCCTGGCTTCCTCAAAATTTCTGTGTTTATATAAGGTGTGATAAAAACTGGTGTCAAACCACGTTGTATACCATTTCGTTTCTGCTGATTTCATAGACTGCAAAATTAGCCTATTTTTGTAATGTAAAATATCATTATGCCAAATAACTTTAAAATGCTGGCCACAACCCTTTATGGTTTTGAGCCGCTTCTGGAAAAGGAATTACTTCAACTCGGTGCGATGCACATTAAAAAAGGCACCAGGAATGTCAGTTTTGTTGGCGACAAGGGATTTATGTATAAGGCCAATCTGAGTTTGAGAACAGCTCTGAGCATTTTAAAACCGGTTTACACTTTTAAGTTTAATGATGAGGATGAATTTTATCAAAAACTATATGGCTATAATTGGATAGATGTAATGAAGGTAGACCATACCTTTATGGTTTCAGCCAATGCCTACCAATCCATTTTTAATAATACGCAGTTTATAGCCTTAAGAACAAAGGACGCTGTAGTGGATTATTTCAGAAATAAAACAGGCAAACGTCCAAGCGTATCGACCAAAGATCCTCAAATAGTTTTGAATATTCATATCAGCAGAAATTCCTGTACATTAAGTTTAGATAGTTCTGGAGACAAATTATTTAAAAGAGGTTATCGTACAGCAACCAATATAGCTCCAATCAACGAAGTTCTGGCTGCAGGCTTATTGTTGCATTCCGGCTGGGATGGCCAAAGTGACTTCCTTGACCCTATGTGTGGCAGTGGTACGATTCTGATCGAAGCGGCCATGATAGCCTGCAGAATACCACCAAACCTGAACAGAAAAGCATTTGGGTTTATGAATTGGTTAGATTGGGATGAAGAATTGTATGAAGTGATCATGAGTTCAGTTCTAAAAAAGATAAGACCGTTTCATTTTAAAATCAAAGGTATTGATAAAGCACCTTCTGCCGTCAGAAAGGCTCAGGACAATGTTTCGAAAGCCAATCTTGATGAATTTATAGATATAGTTCATGATGATTTCTTTTCAACCAAAAAAGAAACAGACAGGAAATTACATATGCTCTTCAATCCGCCATACGGCACTAGATTGGATGTGAAACCTGAATTGTTTTATAAAACTATGGGCGATGTGTTTAAAACCCATTATCGCAATACGGAAATTTGTATAATTACTCCAGATGAAGAAGCTCCAAGATTTTTGGGTCTCAAAGGCTCCAGACAAATTAAGGTCTATAATGGCGGCATAGAAGCCAAACTTTATTCGTTCAAGGTATTTGAATAAACAAATTTAAAGGTTTTAGTATTTTTCAGGATTTGCAATAATATCCTCAGCTCTTTTGATGTGACCCTCAATGGTATCTTTGTTCATTTTTTTTAAGAGACTCATCATCATGTTCATCCTTTGATTATTTTGAAAATGCTCCTGCTTTTTATGTAAGAAATTCCAGTAAAGGCTATTGAATGGACAGGCATCTTCACCTTGTTTCTTGGAAACCTTGTAATGACAGGATTTGCAGTAATTACTCATTTTATTGATATAGCTACCACTGGAAACATAAGGCTTTGTGGCGACGATACCTTCATCAGCAAACTGGCTCATACCTCTGGTGTTCGTCAGTTCTACCCATTGGATGGCATCCATATAGATACCCAGGTACCAGGCATCGACTTCGTCCGGATCGGTCATGTTGAGTAAAGCGAAATTACCGGTAACCATCAATCTTTGAATATGATGAGCATAGGCATGATCCAGGCTTTGGTTAATAGCTTTGCTCATACAGTTCATTTTGGTTTCTCCTGTCCAGTAGAAATCCGGAAGTTTATTAGTGTTTTCCAGTGCATTCAGTTTTTCATACTTCGGCATTTCTTTCCAGTAAATACCTCGCATGTATTCACGCCAACCAAGAATTTGCCTTACAAAACCTTCAATCTCAGAGATGTCTATTTCATCTTTTCTGTCATAATAGGTGTCAATAGCTTTTTCAACGACTTCTTTCGGTGACAGCATTTTAGAATTCATTGCGAATGATAACCTGGAATGAAAAAGCGTTTTCTGTTCGGTATGCATGGCATCTTCGTAATCGCCGAAATGAATAAGAAGGTGCTCACAAAAATAATCCAGCACTTCAAGGCATTCTTTTCTGCTTGTAGGCCACTCAAAAGATTCAGGATTTATTCTGCCAATAAATTTTATGTCCTTTTCTTTTATAATGTTATATAGTTCAGTAATATTATGATTAAAGGTTTTAGGCTCGGGAATTTCAGGTTTGCCTTTCCAGACCTTGCGGTTGGATTTGTCGTAGTTCCAGTCGCCACCTTCGGGATCTTTTTCAGTTTGCATCAGAAGCTTATGCTTTTTTCGCATATCACGGTAAAAGTATTCCATGATCATACTTTTTTTACCTTCAAAAAACTCAGTAAGTTCTGTGCGACTGGTATAAAAATGTTCTGTATCAGACGCCTCACTTTCAATAGAAATATTTTTGCAGAATTTCTTTAACTTTTGATCTAGTCGGTATTCATCCGGTAGCTGATATTCAAATTTCTCAATATTTTCTTCATCAATAATCTTTCTCAGATTGTCTTCAAGATTTTGTTGGTTATTTTCATCATCAATTCTATAATAAATGACTTGATGTCCTTCATTTTTAAGATGTTCAGCAAAAGAACGCATGGCCAAAAAGAATCCGATTATTTTTTGAATGTGATGATTTACATATCCTGTTTCTTCAAGAGTTTCAGCCATGAAGTAAATGGTGTCCTCATTTTTATCACTTAGCCATGAATGCTTATAATTAAGCTGATCACCGAGAATAAATCTTAAAGTTTTCATCTGTTTTTTTCTGAAATATACTTTTAATCAAAAACACCTTAAAGTAATTTAAGATATTAAATGATATTTTATGAATATTTCAACCTTAAGTGGAAATTAAAAATTTCCTATTCAACAATGATAAATGTTACCACAGCACAGGTGATTAGAATCATGGCTATAACAACGATTAGATAAAGATATAGTTAAAGATCTATGGTTTGATTATAATGACTATGGGAGTAAAAGAAAAAAACGTCATTAAAATTTATAGTTGATGGAGAATGAATCGTTGATTCTGAACCCCGTTAAAGAATTTAATTCTGGTAGAAATATTAACTCTGTAAAAATGGTAAGGTAGAGCATTTTATTCCTTCATAAAACCTATTTCCTAAATTTAATTAATTATTGTTTATATTTTGCAATAAACCGTTGCCGTGCTTAATTTATTCCATAAAAACCATATTAGCCTCCTGGTAAGTTCGATAATATTGGTAATCACAGCAATATGTTTCTTTGTTTTTCCTGAAAGTTCTTTTCATATTGTAGAACAAAGTTCAATATTCATTCGAGATGTATTTGGTCAGTTTTATCTGGTCATAGGTTTGGTCTTTGTTATGTTTTTATTGATCGTTTCCTTGTTACCATTAGGTAAAAGAAGACTTGGTCAATCCAAACCAGCCTTTTCATTCTGGTCATGGTCAGCCATGCTCTATTCAGCAGGAATGGGAGCAGGAATACTTTTCAGGGCAGTGCAGGAACCGGTTTTTATGTATCAAAATCCACCAATCGCTACTTCCTTACCTTCAAAAACTGTTGCATTGGAGTACACCTTTTTTCAATGGGGTTTTACGGCCTGGGCATTTTATACCTTGTTTGCGCTTGTCATTGGCCATTTGATTTTTAATCTAAATAAACCAGTGCAGCTCAGTTCATTATTTACAAATTCAACATCAAGTTTTTGGGCAGGTGGCGTAAACAGTCTAACACTCCTGACTACCATAGTTGGTATTGTGTCTGCCACAGCGCTTGGAGCTAAACAAATTCAGGAAAGTGTTGAATTATTAATACCATTACCAGATAGTTTTTTACCTCTTTTGGTAATAATTATAGTTGTATTCTTGAGCGGTACGATCTCGTCTCTTTTGGGACTTAATGATGGTATAAGGCGCTTATCCAATTTTAATATTTTATTGACGACTCTACTATTATTGTTTGTTTTTGTTCAGGGTGATGTATTAACTATACTTGGTGATTTTTTGACTTCTCTATGGCATTATGTCACAGATTTTATTCAATTGAGTTTAGCGCTTGGAGAATTTGATCCCGGAAAGGAATTTTTAACGGAGTGGACCTATTACTACTGGGCTTTTTGGTTAGCATGGGCGCCTTTTACAGGCGTTTTTATAGCCAGGATTTCCAAAGGTCGTACGATCAGACAGGTGGTCGTCGGTACTGTGTTCATTCCGTCTTTAGCCAGTTTCTTTTGGTTTAGTGTATTTGGTTCTTCCGCAATTGATCTGGTTGACCAGAACCTGATCCAGGCTGAAAATCTTGAATCTGCCTTTGACGCCTTATCTGTATTTTTGGGATCGCTTCATTATCCTGAAGTGTCCAGGATTATTGTTATTGTGCTTTTATTCGGATTTTTAATTACGTCTTTGGATTCAGGTTTGTTTGTACTGAGCATGTTTTCAGACAAAGGAAAAACCGAACCAGGAAATTATCATAAAGTTATCTGGGCTATTGTTTGCATACTATTGAGTCTGGCATTTTTGATCTTAGGTTATGCTCTCCCGGAACAAAATGTATTATCTGCTGTAAGCAAAGTACTTATCATCGTTTCCTTGCCGTTTGCTTTTTTAAGCCTAGTCATTATTTTCAGATTTGTCAGAGAATTATTTTCTTAATTAATAGTTGAAAATTAGTTTAAACAATGGATTTTTGATTTAAATTTGATTGAAATCCAAAAGTATGACAGAAGATCAATCCATAGATCATGTCCTCTTTCAATTAGATCAAATTGTTGAGGAATGTCTTTCTGGTAACAACAGGCTAGGATACTTTGCTTATGTCTACAGAAGAACAACAGCAGAAATAGCCAATGAAATCAAACTTGGTAATTTCGAAGATAACAAAAGAATGGAAAAATTTGATGTCATTTTTGCAAACTTATATTTAGAGGCTTATAAAGCTTTTAAGAATAATAAACCCGTAAGCAAATCCTGGATGTTTGCCTTCAAAAATGCCGATCAGGAACTGACCATTATACAACATGTACTTTTTGGGATGAATGCACATATCAATTTAGACTTGGCAATTGCAACGGCCCAGACTATGGATGATGAGGATATTGAAGATATAGAATCAGATTTTAATAAAGTAAACGATATTCTTTTTCAGATCACAAACGAATTACAGGAAAGGTTGAGCAGGGTTTCACCTCTCATGTTTCTTTTGGACTATTTAGGTAAAAATACTGATGAAAAAATTATTGATTTTAGCATGCGGAAAGCCAGAGGCCAGGCCTGGAATTCAGCTAACTTACTTTGGAGTTTAGGAAATGATAATCAAAAAGCCATTAACCAGATAGATGATTTAGTACTGAAACTAAGTCAACTGATAAGATCTCCGAAAACAATTCTCACAAGAATACTTTTGAAACTAATGGGCTTTTTTGAAAAGAAAAATGTTAGAGCAGTAATATTAGGCTTGAGTGAAAGCTGAAAGTCTGCAGTACTAAGTACAAAGTATCTAGTGTAAAGTGTAAAGTGTAAAGTGTAAAGTGTAATGTGTAAAGTGTAATGTGTAAAGTGTAAAGTTTATATAAACTTGTCAACCTTATTTATGAGGCTTCAAACAAGAAACAAGAAACAAAAAACAAGAAACTAGAAACTCAAAACTAGAAACTCAACACTCGACACTAACTATCCTTCCATTTGATATTACAACCCATGCTTGGTTTTTGGATTTTAGGGTAATCCCGGTTATTCAGAATATCATCTAAAGCTTCTCTTATACTTCGACCGCTTAGCGGTATGCCATTCTTGGGTCTGGAATCATCCAGTTGACCTCTGTAAAACAATTCGTCATTATCATCAAACACATAAAAATCCGGCGTACAAGCGGCTTTGTATGCTTTCGCTACTTCTTGTGTTTCATCGTATAAATAGGGAAAGGGATAATTTTCTTCTTCGGCAACAATAAGCATTTTATCAGGATGATCCTGAGGATAATTATCTACATCATTACTCGAAATGGCTACAAAACCAAAACCAGTGACATTATAATCATTAGCTACTCTTACAATCTCTTCATTTACGTGCTTAACATAGGGACAATGGTTGCATATAAACATGACAACAGTTCCATGTTTTCCTTTTATGTCTGAAAATTCGACAAATTGATTATTTCTCACGTTAAGCAGTCTAAAGTCAGGCGCTTTTGTGCCCAGATCCAGCATATTGGAAGGTGTTAATGCCATTGATTCATATTTATTTCAAAGATATCAATTGATTTTATTTTTTGTCATAATCCGGTAGGATTTTAAACTAAAAATTCTTTAAATTGTGCAAAAATTCTTAAATCTTTACAAATGAAAATTCTCGTTACCGGGGGCCTCGGTTACATTGGCTCTCATACTGTCGTTGCACTTCAGGAAAAAGGCTATGAGGTTATTATTGTAGACAATCTTTCAAATACAACTCTAGATGTTTTGGAAGGGATTACCCGTATTTCAGGAAAAACACCAGAATTTCACAAGATCGATATCCGCAATAAATCTGAGCTCAGCAGTTTCTTTGACAAACATCAGGATATATCCGGTGTTATCCATTTTGCAGCTTTTAAAGCTGTTGGAGAAAGTGTTCAGAAGCCTCTGGATTACTACGAGAATAATGTTGCCGCTTTAGTTTATCTCCTAAGGGAGATGACAAAGCTGGATCACCCTAAACTCATTTTCAGTTCATCCTGTACTGTTTATGGTCAGGCCGAAAAATTACCGATTACTGAAGATGCTCCAGTCCAGCAAGCTAATTCGCCCTATGGTAATACCAAACAAATTGATGAAGAAGTGATTCAGGACCACATCAAAAGTGGCGCAGATTTACAGGCCATTTCACTGCGCTATTTCAATCCAATAGGCGCTCATCCTACGGCATTGATCGGGGAATTACCAATCGGCATACCTCAAAATTTAGTGCCTTACGTCACACAAACTGCAGCAGGTAAAAGAAAAGAATTGTCTGTTTGGGGTAACGATTATCCAACTGAAGATGGTACTTGTATCCGAGACTATATACATGTGATGGATTTGGCTGAAGTGCATGTTATAGCCCTGGAGAAATTACTGGAAAAAGGCTATGATCAGGCTTATGATGTTTTTAATGTTGGTACTGGTCATGGGAATTCTGTATTGGATGTGGTCAAGACCTTCGAAGAGGTAAATCAACTTAAGCTTGCCTATAAAATAGCTGAAAGACGCCCTGGAGATGTTGTCGCGGCCTATGCAGATACAACAAAAGCTGAAACAGGTCTAGGTTGGAAAGCTAAAAGAACCATGGGTGATGCCTTAAAAGATGCGTGGCATTGGGAAACAAAACAAAAATAATGATGAAAGGAAAAGTAATCAAAGGGAAAGCTAAGCCGAGAGGAAAATTCCCACATGTAAAACGTGTTGGAGACTTTATCTATATTTCAGGTACGAGTTCAAGACGTCCGGATAACACATTTGAAGGGGTCGAAGTTGATGAAATGGGAACTACAAATCTCGATATAAAAGCACAGACAAAAGCTGTCTTAGAAAATATAAATGACATTTTAAAGGAAGAAGGTGCTTCACTTGATGATGTTGTAGATATTACCTCTTTTTTGGTAAATATGAACGACTTTAAAGGCTACAATGAAGTTTATGCTGAATTTTTTGATTATGAGAAAGGTCCAACGCGAACAACCGTAGCCGTTCATCAGTTACCACATCCCCATTTATTGATAGAAATTAAAGCTATTGCCTACAAAAAAGAGCATTAAAACTCCCTTAAATTAAAGTCGAATTTTAAGATTAATCTTAAATTAGCAGTCAAAATTTAAAACATGTCAAAGAAAGTTGCAAAAGTACAGGATCTTATAGATTTAAAATTTTTAGAAACCAGAAAAGTCTTCCTGAATGGTCAGGTAGATGGCGACAGTGCAAAGCATATCATAGACAGACTATTATATCTTGATCTTGAAAGTCAGGATCCTATTCAATTGTATATCAATAGCCCTGGCGGCTATGTTACTGATGGGTTTGCCATTTACGATACCATAAAATCAATAAAAAGCCCAGTGCACACCATTTGCTCCGGACTGGCTGCATCAATGGGATCTATTCTGTTATCTGTAGGAGAGAAGGGGCATCGTTATATTCAACCTCACGCTAAGGTCATGATACATCAGCCACTCGGTGGTGCACGTGGACAGGCCTCCAATATAGAAATTCAGGCGAGAGAAATTCTTAAAACCAAAGAATTGAGTGCTCAGATCCTGGCGGATAATTGTGGTCAGGATTTTGATAGAGTGATGAAAGATTTCAGCAGAGATTACTGGATGGACGCTCAGGAATCTATTGATTATGGTATTGTAGATCAACTTATGGAATAGTATTGAAATTAGATTTCAAATCAGTAAGTTCTCAGGATATCTTAAAATTAAGACACGAAGTTTTGCGTAAAGGCAAAGCTTTAGCAACAGCTCATTTTGAAGGAGATGAAGCGCCTTCCTCTCAACATTTTGCCTGTTTTCATAAAGACAAAATTGTGGGATGTATCAGCTTTATGCAAAATTCACACAAGGTCTTAGAAGATAAAAACAGCTTTCAGCTTCGCGGCATGGCTGTCGATGAGCGCTTTAGAGGAAAAGGCGTCGGTAAACAGCTTTTAGATTATGCTGAAACCAAAATGTTTGCCAATGATACAAGACTAATATGGTGTAACGTAAGAACTACGGCGGAGATATTTTATTCTAAAAGCAATTACAAAAGAATAGGAGATGTTTTTGATGTTCCGGATGTTGGACCTCATGTATTGATGTACAAAACAATATAGATTCATGAAAAGATTAGAGTTTTTAAAACTTAATATTTTAGCCGGACTGGGCTTTAATCTTTTCAATTTTCAGGCTTATGATTCTTCTTTACCTCTATTTTTAACCGGTAAAAAAAAACCAGAACTCTGTTCTAAAAGTCTTCTTGATAAAAGGGCTTACGAAGAATTTGAAAATATGTATAATGCCGCCTTAAAAGATGGTATTAAAATTCAGATTGTTTCAGGATACCGAAATTTCAATGATCAGTTAAGGATTTGGAACAGGAAATATGATAGGTATAAAAAGCAGAAACTTTCTGAGAAAGATATTTTCAACATCATTTCAAGCTATTCTGCCATTCCCGGGACTTCACGACACCATTGGGGTACTGAAATCGATATCATAGATGCCAATGCTAAAAGACCGACCAAAGGATATCTTATACATCATAATTATCAGAATGGTGGCGTTTACAGCAAGCTTTATAATTGGATGACAGAGTATGCTCACAATTTTGGTTTTTATCTGGTTTATACTGATAACCCCAGCAGGAACGGTTTTAAGTTTGAGCCCTGGCATTTTTCATACGAACCTTTGGCCAGGAGATATTTAAGACAGTTTTCAAGATTAGAACTTACAGATAATATTAAGGACGACAAGATAGGAGGCAACGATTACTTAGACAAAAACTGCTTATTGTCATATTTCCACACCCATCTCTTGGGCATTAATCCATTGCTTCTTCCATAAAGCCTTACCTTTGCATTTCTAAAATTGAATCCATGCCTAAAAAATATGGAATACTCGTACTTTTGATATTTTTTTCTATACAACTGAAAGCCCAAAAAAATACCGAACATCAAGAACTCTTATGGACCCGGTACTTCTTTAAGTTGAAAGCCAGTGAAAAATGGTCACCCTTTTTTGATATTGAAGAAAGAATTTACATTTTTCCATTTAGACAACATCATTTTATACCAAGTATGGGCGCCAATTATAAGTTGAATAATGATTTTTCGCTTACAGCTTCAATGATGTATTTTGAAATGGTTTTACCGCAGGATCCACAAGCTGTTGAAAGAGATATATTTCAGGAGCTCAGACCTCAGGCAGCTGTAAATTACAAGCACAACATAGACAAGCATTGGTCTCTTTTAAACAGATTTAAATTTGAATGGAGGTATAAAAAAAGACCCTTGGAATCAACCTATAGTTTTTCCAACTACAGGTTAAGAATGCGAATGGGTCTAAAATATAAATTTAACAGCCATTGGGGTGCTAAAATTCTGGAAGAAATATTAATAAACGCCGGCGAAAATGTCGGACAGAATGTATTTGATCAAAATCGACTTTCTGCCGGACTTAATTATAACCTGAATTCGACTTTTAGTCTGGAAACCGGCTATATGTATTGGTACCAACAAAAAGCTTCCGGCGTTGATTTCTTTAGCAGGAACATCGTTTATTTTACTTTAAAACAAAACCTTAAAGTTTATTAGATATTCATGCCGCATTACAAAATATATAAGCCCACTGGTTACCTCAGTCAGTTTATCAATAATCAATCCAGAAGAAAAAATAAAAGATTGCTGGGAGAACTGTATAATTTTCATCCGGACACCATGTCAATTGGGCGCTTAGACCAGAACTCTGAAGGCTTACTTTTATTAACCACAGATGGGGCTTTATCTTACAAGATATTAAAAGGCGGTACAGAAAAGGAGTATTTAGCACAGGTTGATGGAACCATTACTGATGAAGCCATAGAATTATTAAAAAAAGGCGTGGAGATCAGCATAAACGGTAAAGCTTATACCACTAAACCGTGTAGAGTTGAAAAGGTTGATGAACCAAAACTACCTGAGCCGACAAGACCCATCAAACCTACGGGTGACAACAAAACCTCTTGGATTTCAATGACTTTGAAAGAAGGTAAATTTCGACAGGTGAGAAAAATGACCGCTAAAGTTGGTTATCCGACTTTAAGACTTGTCCGGATAAGAATTGGCAGTGAGTTTCTTGATGTATTACAACCGGGTGAAGTCAAAGAGGTTAGTGAATTTAAATTGTAGCATTAAGGTTGTCTGATATTTTTGATAAACCCATCTATACCATTTAAACCCCGTTTAGAGAGCATTTTAATAAAAGCACTTCCAATAATTGCGCCTTTGGCATGCGATGTAGCCTGCGAAAAAGTTTCATTATCTTTTATACCAAAACCTACAATTTGAGGTGTTTGTAAATTGTAACTTCCTATGCGCTCGAAATAATCCAGTTGTTCTTGAGCAAACCCAATCTGACTGCCTGTGGTTGAGGACGAGGATACCATGTAGATAAACGCATCCTCACTTTGCTTATCTATTTCAAGGATTCTTTCTTTTGAAGTTTGAGGCGTAATTAATTGAATGTGTTTTAAATTATTATGCTCATAATCATCTTTATGATGTTCTAACCAGTAGTCGTAAGGTAAATCCGGCATAATGAGGCCGTCAATGCCAATATCTGAAACGTCTTTGCAAAATTGACTTACACCGTATTGCAGCATGGGATTGAAATACCCCATAACAATTAGTGGTATCTCAATGTGTTGACGAATGTCCTGTATTTGTGCAAATAACTTTTTGGTGGATATTCCGTTTTTAAGAGCCTGAGTGGAGCTTTGTTGTATGGTAGGTCCATCTGCCAGAGGATCGCTGTATGGCAAACCAATTTCTACCATATCTACGTCGCTGTCTTGTAAACGCTTAAGAATTTCAACAGTGTCTTCAAGTTTTGGGTAGCCTGCTGTAAAATATATAGATAGTAATTTATGAGGGGCTTTAAGTTTTTTTGTAATTCTATTCATATTTCTATTGTATAGGCATAACTTTTTAAACATAATTAACTGCATAATTGATTTTAACAATTCAACATTGATTTTTTAAAATCTATAGGAAAGACTAAATCTGGTTAAACCTGTGTTTAAGTAATTTCTATCCACTGTCTCAATAGTGTACCTCAATACATATCTTCTAAATCCAATTTTTACATTAAATCTATCACCTATCATTAAAAATCCACCGTAGTAGTAGCCTAGGTCTGTTTCTGTATATTCACTTAAATCAAGGTCTGGCATAAAATTATAAGTATCAGAAATTAGGTAGGTTCCGCCACCTTCTATGCCAAATCCAAAAAGTGAAGGTTTTTTAACTCCACCTTTCAAAATAAAATCCAAACCTAAAGTGCCTAAATGAAATTTATCATAAACTTCATCTATATTATTTACAATATCGTTTATAACTATTTTTTCATCAATTTTTTCAGCCACATAATAACTGTATCCAAGATTAATATTATTTTCTATCATTGTATTATGCCCTAGTCTGTATCTGCCGACTCTTATACTAATTTCAGGATTAATATTGAAAATAACCTCTTCATTTTCTCCACCAATATCTTCACCAATTGCAGAACCTATAATTGAAAATTGTAAAAAGCTGCCTTTGGTTTCAAAAATTTTAAAGTCCAATTCTCTAAGACTTCCATGATTGTTTATTGATCTGTTTTCATACTTTTCTTTTATGGACTTGACTCTATTGTAGTGACTGATTAAAAAATTTATTTCTTTTTGATCTTCAGGATCAATTTCTATATTTAAAAAATCAAACAGGTAGCTTTTAGCCAAACTTTCCTCTGTTTCATTTACTTTATTTTCAAAAGCAATTCTATTATCAATTAAAAAGTTTTTTTCATCCTTAAGAGGAATAAGTTTTTGTTCTATTTTTTTTATAAATAATTTGTATTTATTTTTTTCATCAAAAGAAGCTTCAAGATCAATTTCTTCATCTAATTTATCAAATTTCCCGAAAGTATCCTTTGGGGAGTTCAGCAAATCTTCTATAGATTTTAATTGTAGTGAATTTTTTCTGCGACCTCTGTATTTAATTATTTCTTCTCGCATTTTATAAACTGAAATTTTATGATCAGCCAAATATGAAGAATAGGTATATAGGCTTAAAATTTTTATTTCTTTTAGTGCTTTTTTAGTTAAAAAAGACTTCGGTGTAACAGAAGTACTTTGATTAGGCATCAAAATAAAATTATCTATATCGCTATTTAAAATGAGTATTTCAGTTGAATTGTTTGAAAGATTACTAATTATGATATTATCTCCCTTCTGTGATATGTCTAACTGAGCAAAAGCTGACATAGGTATTAAGAAAACTAAAAATAGACTAAAAATTATCTTGTGCATGACCGGTAATTAAGTGTTAGTTTATATTAGATATACGAAAAATGTATTAATCAAAAGTACATCAAAAATCTTAAAAGATTGTTTTTAAATTTTTTCTCTTATGGCTCAACTTAAATTAATTGAATTTTTACAAATTAAAATATTCCATATATGTATTTAAATCTTTATCACCTCGTCCGGACAGGTTGATCACCACGACATCATCAGGTTCGAATTTACGTTCTTTAAACACCGCAAAAGCATGAGCCGTTTCAATAGCTGGTATGATGCCTTCCAACTGACTCAGTTCCCAACCGGCCTGCATAGCGTCGTCGTCGGTAACACTAATGAACTCCGCCCGTTTAGAAGCATACAAATGCGCATGCATAGGGCCAATTCCCGGATAATCAAGACCCGCTGAGATAGAATACGGCTCGGTGATTTGCCCATCAGCATTCTGCATCAGTAAGGTTTTACTGCCATGAATAATACCCTGACGACCAAGCTGTGAAGTCGCTGCAGATTCTCCGGTAGAAACACCTTTTCCGGCTGCTTCTACCGCTATGATGCCGACTTCTGTATCCTCCAGAAAATCGTAATAGATACCGGCGGCATTGCTACCACCGCCTACACAGGCTAATACATAATCCGGTTTGGATTTGTGCGATTGTTCTTTTAACTGTTTCATCACTTCTTTTGAAATGACCGACTGGAATCTGGCGACCATATCCGGAAAAGGATGTGGACCAACAACAGAACCTATGATATAATGTGTGTCTTCCGGATTATTGATCCAGTCTCTAATAGCCTCGTTTGTGGCATCTTTTAAGGTTTTGCTACCTGACTCTGCAGCTACAACCTTAGCGCCTAACATTTTCATTCGTGCTACATTCGGAGCTTGTCGTTTGATGTCTATAGCACCCATGTAAATGACACAAGGCATGCCCATCAAAGCACATACGGTTGCGGTAGCCACACCATGTTGTCCTGCACCTGTTTCAGCGATAATACGCTTCTTGCCTAGCTTTTGCGCCAGCAAAATTTGTCCGATGGTATTGTTTACTTTATGTGCACCTGTATGGCAAAGGTCTTCGCGTTTCAGGTAGATTTGGGTCTGGTACTTTTCACTTAAACGTTTTGAAAAATACAAAGGCGTTGGCCGACCTACATAATCTTTCAGTAGTTGATGAAACTCCCTTTGAAAATCCTCAGACTCAGAAATTTTCAAATAGTTTTCCCTCAATTCATCTACATTTGGTTTGAGCATTTCAGGAATGAATGCTCCACCAAACTCTCCGTAAAATCCTTTTTCATTGACATTATACATGATCTTTCGTTTTAATAGTTTTTAAAAAATTTTGAACGTCTTTCACAGACTTAAGGCCAGGACTTATTTCAAATTTTGAATTGATATCAACACCAGCCATAAGAGGATGCCTCTTATAAATCTCTAAAACAGCTTCAGCATCATCCGGACCTATTCCGCCGCTGAGTAAGAAAGGTTTTTCCACCGGGTAATGTTGTAGCAGATCCCAGTCAAATTGTTTACCGCTGCCACCTTTAAGCGGTGTTTTGGTATCCAGAATAAAAAGATCGACAAGTTCTTGATACTGACTGATGATCTCAAAATCCTTCTCAGTCGAAATAGATATGGCTTTAAAGATTTCAATACTATCCTGTAATTCAGATTTTAATTTTAAAATGTAATCTGAGGATTCATTACCGTGTAACTGGATTACATCTAAGCCTAAATCTACCTTCTTTCTTACAATATAATCTGTATCGGCATCAACAAAAACACCAACTTTTTTAGTGTCAGATAGCTCCGGTAAGGCAGATAAAGAAAAAAACCTTGGTGATTTTTGATAAAAAATAAAACCAAAATAATCAGGCTGAAGGCCTGAAAGGGCTTTCATACTATCAATATCGTTAATGCCACAGATTTTTACTTTCATTTATTCAAACTGCTTTTAAGTCCATTAATAAATTGTTTTGCCGTTTCGCCCGGATTTTCAGTTTTCATAAAGTGTTCACCGAGTAAAAACCCATCAAAACCGGCGGCTTTCAAGTCAAAAATATCTCTTTGGTTTCTAATACCGCTTTCAGAAATTTTCACGACATCTGTAGGCATGTAGGACAATAGATCATAACTTGTGTCTAAATTAACTTCAAAAGTTTTCAGATTTCTGTTATTAACACCAACAACATCAATATTTTCAACATAGTTGTTTTCGAGCTCTTCGCGGTTATGAACTTCGAGAATACTCTGCATACCTAAAGACCTCGCCAGACTTGAAAAATTTTTGATTTCATCTGTGCTTAGACATGCCCCTATAAGTAAGATCACATCTGCGCCATGCGCTTTGGCTTCTAAGATTTGGTATTCATCTACCGTAAAATCCTTTCTTAGAAGCGGTAGCTGACAAGTAGATCTGCATAGCACGAGGTCTTCGAGACTTCCACCAAAGTATTTCTGTTCAGTCAATACTGACATTCCTGCTGCACCAGCTTCTTCATAAGCTTTGGCAACATCAAAAACATCAGTTTTAAAATTGATATGGGGTTTACTCGGTGAGCGGCGTTTATGTTCTGCAATTATTCCAAACTGAGATGTCTTTATAGATTCGGTTAAGGCAACACAGGGCTTTTCAAACAAAGGATTTCTCTCTAAGTCCTGAATGGAAATGATCTTTTTTTTATGATCTAAAAGCTTTCGTTTGAAACTTGTGATTTCTTCTAAAATATGCATAGGCACTTCTATATCTCTCCATAGTGGAGATCTTTGTTTTTTATGGCTTTATAATTAATCTTGATTTTCATCCTCTTTATTGTCTTGATAATTCTTTTAAAACTTTGAACTTCTGTAAAGCCATTCCAGACTTGAGTGAAATTTCAGCTTGATCAAAAGCTTCTTTCAGGTCTATATCTTTTGAGACAGAAATGGCTACGGCTGCATTCGCACAAACAGTATTGACTTGTTGTTCTGTGCCGGAATTATTCAATACATTCATAAATATTTTTGAGGCTTCTTCAACCTTATTGCCCCCAAAAATGGCTTCTGGCGTGTGAGTTTTGACATTAAAATCTTCAGCTTTAATCAGTCGGTCTTCTTTGTGCGTTACTACTTTGGCCGATTGGGTCAGAGAAATCTCATCATAGCCATCAAGCGCATGAACAATGGCATATGATTTTTGCTGCTTTTGATACAAATAGGCATATAGCCTAAGCAACTGAAGGCTGTAAACTCCAACCATTTGCTTTTGCGGATTGCTAGGGTTTACCATCGGGCCAAGCATGTTAAAAAATGTTTTTAGGGCTAAAGATTTTCGGATAGGTGCCACGCTTTTCATCGCTGGATGAAATAAAGGGGCATGTAAAATGCAAATGCCTGCTTCGTCCAGACATTTTTTATGAAAGTCTTCAGCTTGTCTGAATTTTAAGCCTAAATGCTCCAGAACATTAGATGACCCGCTTACAGAAGAAACCCCGTAATTACCATGTTTAGCCACATTTACACCAGCACCGGCAGTCACAAAAGCTGCAAGCGTGGACACATTAAATGTATTTTTTGAATCTCCGCCTGTTCCACATAAATCTATGGCATCATAGTCAGATAAATCGAGCGCATGGCATAATTCCAATAATGCTTCTCTGAATCCTTCCAATTCAGCCAGCGTAATATTTCTCATCATAAAAACCGTAAGAAAAGACGCAATTTGAATTTCTGAGAATTCTTCAGTTGAAATTCGTGTTAATATATTCTTCGCTTCTGCTTTAGAAAGGGTTTCAAAAGCAATTAGTCTATTTAAAATGTCTTTCATCTTATGAATTTATCCAATTCTTAATTATAGTTTTACCATCAGGTGTGAGCACCGATTCAGGGTGATACTGTACTGCTCTAATATCATAGGTCTTGTGTCTTAAAGACATGATATGTCCATATTCATCTATACTGGTAGCTTCCAATTCTTCTGGTAAGGTCTTATTGACTACCCAGGAATGGTATCGGCCAACTTCAATGGATTTTGGTAAACCTTCATATAATCCCTCATCGTCAACGGTGATCTTAATTCTACTCGCCATACCATGATAAACTTCCTTTAAATTCTCCAGTTTGCCTCCAAAAACTTCCATTATGGCCTGTTGACCGAGGCAAACCCCGAGAATAGGTTTTGTTTTATAAAATTGCTTGATCACGGCTTTTAATTGTCCGGCTTCATCAGGAATACCAGGACCAGGCGAAAGTAATATCTTATCGTATCTTTCAACCTTATCCAGATCAACACTTTTGTTTCTTACCACATCTACTTCGCAATCAAAAGCCTCTAGGTAATGTACCAGATTGTAAACAAAAGAATCGTAATTATCAATAACCAGTATTTTCATTTTCGTTGTATTCGGTTTAAAATTTTGTTTGATGTTCTGCGTGATCAATGGCTTTGGTCAGAGCCCTGAGCTTATTGTATACTTCCTGTAATTCATTTTCATCATTTGAATCGGCTACAATTCCTGCACCGGCTTGATAGTGAAGCCTATGGTTTTTACTCACAAATGAACGAATTATGATGGCATGATTGTAATTGCCTTTGAAATCCATAAATCCTATAGCACCTCCATAGGCACTGCGATTTACAGGTTCGTATTTTTCTATAAGCTTTAGTGCCATAGGTTTTGGTGCGCCACTTAAGGTTCCTGCCGGAAAAGTATCTGCCACAAGATCGAATATTGGCGTATCCTTGGGTAACTCTGCTGTCACTTTACTCACCAGATGGATAACGTGCGAAAAGAACTGAATGTCTTTATAATCCTGAACCTTTACGGCTTTGCCATGTCTGCTCAAATCGTTTCTGGCCAGATCGACCAACATGACATGTTCTGCATTTTCTTTGGGATCTTCAGAGAGTTTCTCTGCCAGTTTGCGGTCTTCAGCGTCGTTACCTGTGCGTTTAAAGGTTCCGGCAATAGGGTGAATCTCTGCTCTTTTATTTTCTATAACCAGTTGCGCTTCGGGTGAGCTGCCAAAAATCTTGAAATCACCATAATCAAAATAAAAAAGATAAGGTGAAGGATTGATATGCCTCAAACTGCGATAGACTTCAAATTCATCTCCCTGAAAAGCCTGAGAAAACCTCCGGGATAAGACCAGTTGAAAAACATCACCACGCAGGCAGTGCTCTTTAGCCTTTTTGACCATTTCAATGTACTCATCATCAGTCAGATTGGATTCGGGCGCTGATTGTGTGCTGAAATCATAGGTGGCCAAAATCTGATTTTGCAACAACTGAATGATATCCAGTTGTCTGCTTGTGCGTTGAGGGAATAAATGTTCAAAAATATAAGCCTCATTATTAAAATGGTTGATGGCTATAATGTTTTGATAAACGGCATAATACAAGTCGGGAATATTGAGGTCGTCTGATTTTTTTTCAATATCAACTTCTTCAAAATGGCTTACAGCATCATAGGCAGTAAAACCAAACAAACCATTGTTGATGAATTTAAAATCCTGTTCTTCTATTTCAAATTTACTTTTGAAATCACTGATGTGGGCAGTAAGACTTTCAGAATGTTTCAATGAAATTTCTTCAGTTTTTCCATCAGGATAATTCTTAGTCAATATACCATTTACCAGTTTTATCTCGGCAATAGGCTGGCAGCAGATATATGAAAAGCTATTGTCACTAGTATGATAGTCGCTGCTTTCCAGCAATATGCTGTGTGGAAACTCGTCTCTTAGTTTAAGGTAAACACTTACCGGTGTGAGAGTATCAGCTAATTGCTTTTTATATGTGGTATTCAATTTATATTTCATATCATCATAAAATAAAAAAACCTGTCGTGAGGACAGGCTTTAAAGTTATTGTATAAAGTGTTACTCACGACAAAATTATGTTATGAGACCACCACCAATTATTTAATTCTATAAAAATCATAAAACAAATATAATTATGATTTTAAACTGAGAAATATTTTAGACCATTTTTTTCAGACTTTTTTGTGAATTGGTTCAACTTAATATGCCCTTAAGACTTCTTAACTCAACTTTAACGGGAACCCTTTTAACATAGATGTCATTATCAAGTCAAAATATTAAATAAAAAAATTCATGAAGTATTTAACGACTTGTTTATTAATCTTTCTAGGTTTTAATCTTAATGCTCAAAATTATAAAGTAAGTGACAGTAATAGTTTAACAAATAAAAATAAAACTTCTGCTATAGAAATAAAAAGCTATAAAGTAAGCGGTACGTTAATAGATAAAGAACAAAAAGTACCTTTGGAATATGCAACAGTTGCCATTTTTGAACCAGGAACAGAAGAAGTCGTTGAAAGCGGTGTAACAGATTTTGACGGAAATTTTTCCATAAAAATCATAGAAGGTACTTATGATATCAGATTCGAGTATATTTCATATGAGACTAAATCGATGAAAAATGTACTAGTGAATGCTAATAAAGATTTGGGAACTATCGGATTGGCCTTTAAAACAGCAGAACTTGAAGAGGTTACTGTCGTCTCAGAAACCACTCAACTGGACGTAAGATTGGATAAGAAAATTTATACCTTAGGAAAAGATCTAACAGTGGCCGGAGGAACGGTCACCGAAGCTCTTGAAAACGTACCTTCTGTGAGTGTTGATATTGAAGGCGGTATCAGTTTAAGAGGTAATGAAAATGTAAGAATATTGATCAACGGAAAGCCTTCTGCGCTGGCAGGATTTGGAAATACAGACGTTCTACAACAATTACCTGCAGATGCCATTGAAAGGGTAGAAGTAATCACCAGTCCATCTGCAAGGTATGATGCTCAGGGTACAGCCGGTATCATAAATTTGATCCTGAAAAGAGATAAAACGCTTGGGTTTAATGGTTCGGTGAGATTGCAGTCTGGAACACCTCTGAACAATAGAGCAGCAGCTAATTTAAACTGGAGAACCGAAAAGTTTAACTTTTTTGGGAATATTGGTTACTCGCACAGAAAACCACCGGGTAATGCCAATTTTGATAGCAATTTTACCGATGATAATCCTTTGAGACAGTTTGACAGAATTTCAGAGACAAGGGATTATAATCGAAACAGGCAAGATTTTAATTACAACATAGGTGCGACCTATTTCTTTGACTACAATACTTCATTTACAGCAAGTTATTTCGGACGATCCGGCGAGGATGATGATCTCACCAATAATTTTACTAGAAGATTTAACGAAGGCGAACTCATCAATGAAACATTAAGAAGAGAAAGAGAAATAGAAGATGAATCTTCATATCAAGTCTCCTTAAATTTCAATAAGAAATTTGATAATGATGGTCACGAACTTGACACAGAATTTCAGTATTCTGAAGATAGTGAATTCGCTCCGACCATAATCACTGAAGATGTAACAGCAGGTCAGGAGCAGTTTATTCCTGATGAGTCCGTGGTTCAAAGAGAGGATCAAAAAGAGTATTTAATTCAGGCAGATTATGTCAGACCAATGGGAGAAGCTCAGTTTGAGGCGGGATTCAGAATAAATCTCGAAAATACCGAGGAGCCTTTTTTTAGAGAACTTGAAGAATCTGAAAATAATTTTGTGGTTGACACCTTATTGACCAACGATTTTGAATTTGATGAGAATGTATATGCAGCTTATGTGCAATATGGTAACAAATTTGGTGATTTTTCATTTTTATTGGGTTTGAGATACGAGTACACTCAGTTGAAAGGTCAGACGACATCAGAATATGATTTAAGTCAATTTGAAGAATTATTGGGAGAAGATGTAGATCTGAATTTTGATAACAGATTTGACGGTATCTTTCCTACACTCAATTTAATCTACGAAATAGGCGAAGATGAGAACATTACTTTAGGTTATAACAGAAGAATTAACAGACCAAGAGGTTGGTTTTTGAATCCAACACCGTCGCTTTCGAGCCGAGTCAATGTGTTTCAGGGGAATCCAAGTTTAAGACCGGCATTTGCCAATGCATTCGATCTGGGTTACTTAAAACGCTGGGATGAAAAATTTACACTTACCGCATCTGTTTATTACCAAAGGGAAACTGATGCTTTTGAAAGAATTGATGAGGTTACAGGACAAACCACAAATGACGGATTGGTTGTCGTAAGGACTATACCAATCAATTTGTCCACAAATCAAAGAATGGGATTTGAAGTCGGCGCACTCTACAATCCAACAGACTGGTTGAGGTTGAACTGGAGTGTCAATGGATTCAGATTCGTTACCGATGGTTTTTTCAACGGACAGGATTTTGGTGTGGAAAATAACAGTATTACATCAAGGTTTTCTGCAAAGGTTGAACTGCCATATAAAGTACAATTTCAAACCAATGTTAATTACCGCGGTCCATTTGAAAATGCACAAACTAAAACAGAATCGATTACCAGTGTTAATATCGCACTGAGTAAAGACATTTTAAAGGATAATGGTACAATTTCATTAAATGTCAGAGATTTATTCAACACCAGGATCAGAGACCGATTTACTGTCGCACCAACTTTTACAAGAGAAAGCAGTTTTCAATGGCGTGAGCCTCAATTGACCGCTACCTTTATTTACAGATTCAATCAGAATAAGAAAAGAGAAAACGGTAGAGGAGAAGGTGAGTATGACGGCGATGGAGGTTATTAGTCTGTAATCAGTATTCAGTAGTGAGTAATCAGTAGTCAGTAGCTTTTAGTCGTTAGTTTTTTGAGGCTTGTGTTTGAACTTCCCTAAATAGCGTTAACCGTTTTGGTTATTATTCATCTTTGGTCATTATCGGATAATTCTTAAGAACCTGAATTCGATTAATATAGCTGTTTTTTAATTAGTTATTATGTACTTAATAATATTTCCACTTAGAAACACCGCTCATTCCCCTAAAGGGGTCATTTTCGCTAATTGTATCCTCCCTTGCCTGTGCTGAGCTCGTCGACGTGAGGTCGGACCCGATAGCTATCGGGAAAGGAGAGTGTTTATTGACATTCAGTACTTTATGATAGTTTTTATAATCGAACTCAGGTTACTAAATACAATTTGAATTCAGATTATTAAAAAAAGCATAGATTTTTGAATTTAATTATTTGTTTTAATCAGTGTTAAACATGATCGAATCCTTAAATTTGTATTTCTAAAATCAATACCATGGAATACAGAATAGAAAAAGATACGATAGGCGAAGTAAAAGTACCTGCCGATAAATTATGGGGTGCACAAACAGAACGATCAAGAAATAATTTTAAAATCGGAGCGCCTGCTTCTATGCCGCTAGAAATTATTTATGGCTTTGCTTACCTCAAAAAATCAGCAGCCTATACCAATGCTGAGTTAGGGGTCTTAACTGAAGAAAAAAGAGACCTTATCGCACAGGTTTGTGATGAGATCCTCGAAGGCAAGCACGATGATCAGTTTCCGCTTGTGATTTGGCAAACAGGTTCAGGGACACAAAGTAATATGAACGTCAATGAGGTAATTGCCAACCGCGCTCATCTTATTGCCGGGAAAAAATTAGGTGAAGGTGAAAAAACACTTCAACCCAATGATGATGTGAATAAATCTCAGTCCTCGAATGATACATTTCCTACAGGCATGCACATTGCCGTTTACAAGAAAATTGTTGAAAATACCATTCCCGGTGTACAGCATTTACGAGATATTTTAGATCAAAAAGCGAAAGAACTTAAAGAGGTCGTTAAGATTGGTCGTACGCATTTTATGGATGCAACACCATTGACATTAGGACAGGAATTCAGCGGTTATGTAGCGCAACTGGATTATGGTTTAAAGGCATTGAAAAACACTTTACCTCACCTTAAACAACTTGCGCTTGGCGGTACAGCTGTTGGAACCGGACTTAACACTCCTGAAGGTTATGATGTTAAGGTTGCTGAATACATTTCAAAATTTACTGGCATAGATTTTGAAACTGCTCCAAACAAATTTGAGGCACTTGCAGCTCACGATGCTCTGGTTGAAAGTCATGGTGCTCTAAAACAACTTGCCGTAGCATTAAACAAAATAGGTAATGATATAAGAATGTTATCTTCAGGGCCACGAAGCGGTATTGGTGAGATCATTATACCTGCAAACGAACCAGGTTCTTCGATCATGCCGGGAAAAGTGAATCCGACACAGTGTGAGGCTTTAACTATGGTCTGTGCACAGGTTATTGGAAATGATGCAGCAGTTAGTGTTGGTGGTATGCAAGGACAATTCGAGCTCAATGTGTTTAAGCCTGTTATGGCAGCAAACCTGCTTGAAAGTGCTCAACTTATTGGCGATGCCTGTGTATCTTTTGCTGACAATTGTGCAAAGGGTATTGAAGCCAATCAGGAAAGAATTGATGAGCTTCTCAATAACAGTCTTATGCTAGTTACGGCCTTGAATACTAAAATTGGTTATTACAAAGCCGCCGAAATCGCAAATAAAGCTCATAAGGATGGCTCAACACTCAAAGCAGCTGCAGTAGAGCTCGGTTATCTAACTGCTGAAGAATTTGATGAATGGGTGAGGCCTGAAAAAATGATAGGGGATTTAAGCAAAACCTTTTAGAATGCGTTTAAAATATCTGTGTACTTTTATAATAATAGGATTGTTATCCTGTAACAATCCGTCCAAAAAAAATACAGTGAAAGTCAATCGGTATGCATTTGATTTACAGGGACATCGCGGTGCCAGAGGCATCCTTCCTGAAAATAGCTTAGAAGCTTTTCAAAAGGCTATGGATTTTGGTGTTAACACACTGGAATTAGACGTCGTCATCTCTAAAGATTCGCTTGTTGTGGTTTCTCATGAAGCCTATATGAATCCGAAAATTTGTAAAAAGCCTGACGGACAAAAGGTACAATCAAAGTCAGATTTTAACCTTTTTGAGATGACCTATGCAGAGATAAAACAGTTTGATTGTGGCAGTATGGGGCACCCTGATTTTCCTGATCAAAAGCCCATGGAGACTTATAAACCACTTTTATCAGAAGTCATTCAATTATCAACAAAAAACCTGAGAGAAAAGGGATTCAGACCGGTATTAAACATTGAAATAAAGTCATCTCCTGAAACTGACGGTATATTTCATCCTGAACCTGAAATTTTTGTTGATCTTGTCGTCAGTACGATCAAAAATGGGCTTATTCCTACCTATATGATAGTCCTTCAGAGTTTTGATGAACGTGTAGTGCGCTATATTATTGATAATTATTCAGAATTTAAAGCGGCATATCTTGTAGAAAAAGGGCGTTTTTATGATAATTTAGAAAAATTGGGAAAAACGCCTCAAATCTATAGTCCATTGTATACCTTATTAGACAGTGTTCAGGTTAAACAAGCCCATGACAGTGGTTTAAAGGTTATTCCATGGACGGTGAATAATGTCACAGATATGAGAGCGCTTTTGGAAATGGGTGTTGATGGTATGATAACCGATTACCCAAATAAAGCCAAGCCCATTCATAAGTAAAATTTAAATAAAATAAAACACCAAAGTATTTTTAAATCTTTGGTGTTTTAAAAAAGTAATTCTAAGATCTAATACTATTCTTTTTTAGATTTTGAAAAAATTGTAATCGCCGTAAGGAGGTCCTGGGATGGCGTGTTATTGTCACTGTCATCTGACGCATTAAATTGCAGATCGTCGTAGCTTATGAGATTCCATTTTTTTTGATGGTATTCTAAAGCAGTCAGGTTTTCTACCCAGTCTCCGGAATTCAAATAAAGACAAGTGCCTTGATTGTTTACTTTTCTTATTATCTTAGGTTGATGTATATGCCCGCAAACCACATATTTATATCCATTTTGAATCGCCAGATCTGAGGCTACATTTTCAAAATCCTGTATATGTTTTACTGCTTTTTTGACACTGTTTTTTATTTTTTTAGATAAAGAGTACTTTTCTCTTTTAAATTTAATCAGCCAGAAATTAATAAATCTGTTTAGTAAGATCAGAATATCGTAACCCCAGCCACCTAACTTTGCCAGCCATTTTGCTTTATTTATAGATACATCGAAAACATCACCGTGAAAGAACCAGGCCTTTTTGCCGTCAAGGTTTAGGACAACTTTATCTGCAAGCCTAAGATTTCCCACATTTACATCGCTGAATTTTCTTAGCATTTCGTCATGATTTCCAGTAAGATAGATAACTTCTGTACCTTTAGTGGAGAGATTTATGATCTTTTGAATGACTTTGAGATGGGTTTTGGGAAAATAGTTTTTTCGGAATTGCCAGATGTCTATAATATCACCATTCAAAATCAATTTTTTTGGTTCTATACTTTCCAGATAGGATAAAAGCTCTGAAGCATGACATCCAAAAGTTCCAAGATGAACATCAGAAATGACTACAATATCTACTTTCCTTTTTTTTTCAGGTATCAAAGTGTTGGTTTTGACTTCAAATAAAAAATAAATAAATTGTAGTCATATCATTGAAATATTATGCTTTTGCTTACTATTTGTTAAGAATAAAAAGTAATTGTTATTTGAGTATTAAGCCACTTTCTTTAAATATTTGAACATGTTTGTCTGCAACCACATTAAAAAAAACAAATTTGTCCGTTAGTCATCATGATGAATGATATCATTATATTTGATAAAAATTTTAAGGAAGCATTATTTTTTAATAAAAATGAAAACCAAAGTCCTGCAATTGATGGGTTCAATAGTTTATTTTATCAAACCTCTATTGATTTAATCAATGGCATTATATATGGTAAAAGTACTAAGAATATTATTGGTCCTTTTTTATGGGTTTGCCGGTATTTATCATTTTGTTAATCCTGAGTTTTATTTTGGACTTATTCCTGATTATTTGCCATTTCCTGAGTTTCTAAACTATGCCAGTGGTGCTCTGGAAATTATTTTTGGCATTGGGGCAATTTTTCCACAATTCAGAAAAATTTCAGTTTATGGAATCATTATATTGCTCATCATGTTTATTCCTTCTCACGTTTATTTTATTCAACAGGATTCGTGTGTTGAAGGCAGCTTGTGCGTTTCTCCTTGGATTTCGTGGGCCAGGCTTCTTTTGATTCATCCTTTACTTATATATTGGGCCTGGATATTACGTGAATAATTTTTAAGTATAGCTCAGGTTTTTGTTCATATTTTTTGATTGATATTGTTAAGTTCAAAAAAGACATTGTTGGTCATATTTTCAGATAATTTCTACTGATTTCTGTTAATGCTGGCAAAGGGCTTTTATGTATATTTGACCCTTAATTATGGCTTTACTTTTAAAAGCATTTTCGTATTGCAATACTATAAACTGCGGCAGGGATAGAACTGGTATCCCGCAGCCCCAAAATGTAGGGGCGAGGAATACAAACGGATAGCCCGTTAAGCCGCCCAAATCATAAAAAGAAGAAATGTCTATCATAACATTAACGACAGATTTCGGACTCAAAGACCATTCGGTTGCTGCCGTTAAAGGAGCTTTGTATTCTGAAATTAAAGAGGCAATGATTGTAGATATTTCACATCTCATTTCACCTTTTGATATTATTGAGGCTGCCTATGTCATTAAAAATGCCTATTATAATTTTCCTGAAGGCAGCGTGCATATAATCGGGGTTGATTCTGAATTAACTCCGGAAAATAAGCATATCGCAGTATATCTGGACGGGCATTACTTTATTTGTGCCAATAATGGCATAGTTTCACTGATCGCTTCGGAAATACGGCCAGACAAGATTGTTGAAATTAATATTCACCGTGCTCTGGAAACGAATTTTACGGTTTTGGATGTTTTCGTTAAAGTTGCGGGGCATATTTTGCGTGGTGGAACTCTGGAGGTCATTGGAAAGCCCATACAAACTTTAAAACAGCTAAAATATATAGAACCTCAGGTAAATTCTTCTGAAAACCAGATCATTGGCCATGTGGTATATATTGATAATTTTGGAAATGTAGTGACAAATATTAAAAAGGCTTTTTTTGAAAGTCTGGTAAAAGGAAGAAGTTATGTGATTAGTGCAAGACATGTAGAATTTAAAATGGTCTACGACAGTTACTCTGAAGCTGTTAACTTTGATGCACCTCCGAATAAAAGAGAGAGCAGCGGTAAAAAACTGGCTTTATTTAATTCCTCGGGTTATTTAGAGCTGGCAATTTATAAAAGCAATCCTGATACTTCAGGCGGCGCGTCTACACTCTTTGGTCTGGAAGTCATGGACACAATAACCATAAATTTTTTATGATGATAAAACGAATAGTGAAAATGGAATTCAAAACTGAACATATTAAGTCTTTTAAACAGCTTTTTGATGCCAATAAAGAAAAGATAAGAGCCTTTGAAGGGTGCAAACATCTGGAATTATGGCAGGATGTAAAAAATAAATCAACTTTTATGACGTATAGTTATTGGAATGCTGAAGAAGATCTTAATAATTACAGGCATTCTGATTTGTTTAAAACGGTATGGTCAAATACCAAAAAATTATTCTCAGACAGGCCAAAAGCATGGAGTGTAAAGGTTTTACATGAGTTAAAGTAAATTGTAATGTGGGCAATATTTAAAAAAGAATTTTTTGGCTTTTTCAGCTCAATTTTGGGTATACTGGTTGTTCTTGTATTTTTAATTATAAATGGTTTATTGCTTTGGGTTTTTAACACGCCGTTCAACATATACAATGCGGCATATGCAGATCTGACCTTGTTTTTTGAATTGTCTCCATGGGTATTTATGTTCTTGATCCCCGGTATCTGTATGAAAAGTTTTTCTGAGGAACAACGTAAAGGAACGCTGGAATTACTATTTACCAAACCTATAAGCTTAAACCAGCTCATCTTGGGAAAATTTCTTGGAGCCTTTGTTCTCTGCCTGATAGCCATTTTGCCCAGTGTTGTCTACATTTTTAGTGTAGAGGCACTTGCTTCACAAACCGCGCAGATTGACTATGGGGCAATCGCAGCTTCTTATTTTGGTTTGGTCTTTTTGATCGCTGTTTACACTGCCATAGGCATATTTGCTTCTACCTTAAGCGATAACCAATTGGTGGCTTTTATTATTGCTGTCGTCTTTTGTTTATTGATCTATTATGGGTTTCATGCCTTAAATGCTTCCGCTGTCTTTGGAAAAGACATTTTCATACTTGATTACCTGAGTTTGAATTATCATTACAGGAGTATAATGCGTGGTGTCTTAGACACCAGAGATTTGGTCTATTTCCTCTCAGTTTTAGTTCTTTTTATAGCTTTAAGCAAACAACGGCTACAAAATCTAAAAGCTTGATATGAAAAAGTTTATAAGGAATACAGGGCTTGTTTTAATCGTTTTGATAGCCATAAACTGGTTTTCAAATCAATTTTACAAACGTTTTGATTTTACACTTGACCAAAGATTTACTCTATCTCAGACAAGCCTGGACCTGGTTGATCGTATAGATCAGCCGCTGAAAATTACGGTTTTTCTCAAGGGAGAGCTTTCAGGTGAATTTAAACGCCTCCAAAGGGAAACGCAATACCTGCTTGAAGAAATAAACCTAAGGAACAGAAATATTCAGTTTGAATTTATAAATCCGGTAGGAGAGAATGATGATGCGCAGCAGGTGGGCAATGCCTTCTATCAAAACGGGATGATGCCTGAAAACCTGAACATCATGAAGAATGGTAAGTTGACCAAGACTATTATTTTTCCCTGGGCTATCATAAAATATAAAGGCAAACAGCTTCCGGTAAAGCTGCTTAATAAAAAGCTGAATCAAAGTCTTGAGGAGATGATTAACGCCTCAGTGCAAAATCTAGAATATGCCCTGGCTGATGCAATTTTAAAACTGAGTCGTGAAAGAACAAAGAAAATAGCTGTATTAAGAAGCAATGGAGAACCTGAGGATCAATATCTTTCCGATTTTTTGACGGAGGTCAGTGATTATTATTTAATTGCACCGTTTTCATTAGATTCAGTTGCAAGTCGCCCGGTTCAGGTGCTTAAACAATTGAAAGATTTTGATGCTCTGATATCCGCAAAACCTACTGAAGCCTTTACAGATAGTGAAGTTTATGTTCTCGATCAGTTCATCATGGATGGTGGTAAAGCTATGTGGGCTTTAGAAACAGTTGCGATTGAAAAAGACAGTTTGAAAAATACCGGTTCAACAATTGCTTTCCCAAGAGACCTCAACTTACTGAATTTACTGTTTAAATATGGTATCAGGATCAACTATGACTTGGTTAACGATGTTTATTCAGCGCCAATTTATTTATCCACAGGAAGTGCTGAAAACACACAGGTTAATCCTTATCCCTGGTTTTATGAACCACTGGCTGAACCCGTTGGCAAACATTCAATCGTCAGTAATATCAATGCCGTAAAGTTTGAATTTGCCAATACTATTGATACTTTAAAAAATGGCATTTCAAAAACGGTTCTACTGCAAAGTTCGAATTTGTCCAGAGCCGAAGGTACGCCACGGGAGATCAGTTTAGACCAGATCAACACTAGACCAGACCCTGAGATGTATCCGCAGGGTAATTATCCGCTGGCGGTTTTATTGGAGGGTGAATTTACCTCCGTGTATCAAAACAGGATCGCACCTTTCGAATACAATGATCACATCGATAAAAGCCCGGAAACCCAACAGATTGTGATATCAGATGGCGATGTTCTGACAAACGAAATTCAAAAAGGCCAGGCACTGAGCCTTGGTTTTGATCGTTTTACCGGAGATTCCTACGGTAATAAAACATTTCTTATAAATGCCCTAAATTATTTGCTAGGTGACAGAGATTTGGTTATGTTGAGGAATAAACAAATCAATATTCCCATGCTGGATGATCGAAAAATAGAAGTGGAGGCAACAAAATGGCAAATTATTAATATTGGAGCAGGAATTTTAATGATTCTGATATTTGGTGTTGTGATTTATGGGTTTAGAAATGCCAGAATGCGATGAATCTGAAAGATCTTAACGTGCAGCTTTCCGGAGAATTATTTTTTGATGATCTCCATAAAAGCATTTATGCAACAGATGCATCAGTTTACCAGCAATTGCCAGCAGCTGTGACTATTCCAAAAACAGTTGAAGATATAAAAATATTAATTGACTATGCGGTCAAAAATAAATCATCGCTTATTCCACGTGCAGCCGGAACTTCTCTTGCCGGACAATGTGTTGGCGATGGCATAGTAGTAGACACGGGCAGATATTTCAACAGAATTTTAAATATTGATGTTGAAAATAAAACTGCAATAGTTGAACCAGGTGTTATCCGTGATGACCTGAACCGTGATCTTAAGATTTATGGTTTGTTTTTCGGACCAAATACTTCTACATCAAACCGTTGCATGTTGGGCGGTATGGTTGGTAATAATTCTTCCGGTACAACCTCAATTCAGTACGGGACAACCAGAGATAAAATCATCAGTTTAAAATGCATCCTTGCAGATGGAAGTGAAGCACATTTCAAATCAGAATCCATCGAATCTTGTGAGGCAAAAGCCGAAGGCAGTAGTCTTAAGGCAAAAATTTATCAGTATATCCTCAAATTGCTGAAAGATAAGAACTTAAGGAGTCATATTTCGAGAGCATATCCAAAAAAGGAAATTCATCGCAGAAATACCGGTTATGCGATTGATGATCTGCTTTTTCATTTTGAAGAAACCAGGAAAGTCAATCTAGCTCGTTTACTTTCTGGTAGTGAGGGGACGCTTACTTTTGTCACTGAAATTGAACTTAAATTAGACGATTTGCCGCCAAAACATTCAGCTATGCTTGCGGCTCATTTTGAATCCATAGAAGATTGTATGCAGTCTGTCCCCGTATGCATGAGGCATAATTTATATGCCTGCGAAATGATGGATGATACGATTTTAGATTGTACCAAAAATCATCTTGAATATAAATCCTATCGTTTTTTCCTTCAGGGCAATCCCAAAGCTGTTTTACTCCTGGAGCTTAAATCCAGTTCAGATAAGAAACTCCAAAAGCAGGTGCTAGCCTTAAAAAATGACCTGAAAAGTTTAACCAAATCCTACGCCACACCTGTTTTATTTGGTGATGAAATAGAAAAGGCATTAAATTTAAGGAAAGCAGGTTTGGGTTTATTAGGAGGAATAGTTGGTGATCATAAGGCTGTGGCATGTATCGAAGATACTGCTGTGGCTGTAGAAGATCTTCCGGCCTATATTGCTGAGTTTGCACTTCTCATGAAAGCTTATGATCAAAAACCTGTTTACTACGCTCACGCCGGCGCCGGGGAATTACACCTCAGACCTATTCTGAATTTAAAAACACAAAAAGGTGTTGAAGATTTTAAGAACATAACAAAAGAAGTCGCTCAATTGGTCAAAAAATACAAAGGATCATTAAGTGGTGAGCATGGTGATGGTATTGTGCGCTCTAATTTTATTAAAATAATGATAGGAAAGGAGTGCTATAATTTACTTGAAAACCTTAAAAGGACTTTTGATCCGAATAATATTTTTAATCCGGGAAAGATAGTTGATCCATATCCTGTTGACAAGAATTTACGTTATGAGCCAGACAGGCCAGAACTTGCTTCTGACAGCTTTCTTAATTTCAAGGCAGAAAAGGACCTGCTTCACGCGGCAGAAAACTGCAACGGCAGTGGAGACTGCAGAAAATCAGCTCAGGCATCTGGTGGCATGTGTCCCAGTTATCACGCTACAAAAAATGAAAAGGACACAACTCGTGCAAGAGCTAATGCATTGAGACATTATATCACAAGCCCTGATTCACTTCCGCAAACAGATCTTATGTCTGCATTTGACCTGTGCATATCCTGTAAAGCCTGTAAGCGCGAATGCCCAAGCAACGTAGACGTTTCAAGCTTTAAGGCTGAAGTGACCTATCAATATTACAAGAAACATCGCAGACCCTTAAGGGATTATGTCATTGCTAATAACGATAAGATCAATTCATTTTTCCGTCATATTCCACAACTATATAATTTTGGAAGTCAGGCAGAGTTTTTATCACATCCTTTTAAAAAGCTCATTGGTTTCCATCCTAAAAGAAGTTTGCCTAAACTGTCCACACAAACATTTGAACAATATTTAAAATCAAAGTCTAAGTCGCAATCGCATAAATCAAAATTAAATAAAACAGTATATCTGTTCATAGATGAATTCACAAATCGTTTGGAGGCCGATATAGGTAAGGATGCATTTGAATTGCTGACTGCTTTAGGGTATAATGTGAAATACTTACCCAATAAGCAAAGCGGCAGAGCTTTCCTATCAAAAGGATTTTTAGAACAGGCCAAAGCTGTCGCTGATTATAATGTTGATCTTTTTAAAAATGTCATTTCAACCGAATCGCCTCTTATAGGTATAGAGCCTTCAGCAATACTCAGTTTTAGAGATGATTATCTGAGACTTTGTGATGATACAAATACAGCCGAAAAGCTGTCAAAAAACGTTTTTTTAATTGATGAATATATAAGTCAGGAAATACAAAAAGGAAATATTAATTCGACTCATTTTACATCAGATAAATGTGAAGTTAAGTTGCATTTGCATTGTCATCAAAAGGCTTTATCAAATTCAAAATCGACTTTTGACATGGTTAACGTTGTCGAAAATGCAAGGGTCAGTATAATTCCATCAGGTTGTTGCGGCATGGCTGGTGGTTTTGGCTATGAAAAAGAGCATTATGAAATAAGTCAGAATATTGGAGAGTTGATATTATTACCCACTGTGAGAAGAGCTCCTGAAAGTACATATATTTTGGCAAATGGCAGCAGTTGCAGGCATCAGATCAAAGATGCTACTTCCAGACAAGCAATGCATCCTGTTAGTTTTTTAAGAAAGAAGCTTAAAAACTGATCATTTGATATTTTTTTAAAAGTCACAGTAACCACAGATTTATTACTGCAAAAATTGAATATTAAAAGCCAATAGTTTTTGTTGTGAATATCATTAAAAATATTGAGAATTATTTCCTGTTAACCTGAGTTCGATTAATATTTTTAGAGATTTTATGGCATAAAAAAAGAAATAG
>CAJXVZ010000026.1 GCA_913062845.1 uncultured Psychroflexus sp. | reverse complement strand
CTGGAGTTTTGGAGATTATTTTAAAAAAGAAGCCATAGAATGGGCCTGGGCATTGCTTACCGAAGTTTACGGTATCAAAAAAAAAGACCTCTATGTGACCATATTTGAAGGTTTTGAAGAAGAAGGCCTGGAAAAAGACCAGGAAGCTTTTGACATCTGGAGCGCCATTGTTGATGACGATAGAATTGTACCTGGCAATAAAAAGGATAATTTCTGGGAAATGGGCGATCAGGGACCTTGCGGGCCTTCATCTGAAATCCATGTCGATCTCAGAAGTGATACAGAAAAACAGGAGCTTCCGGGCAGGGAGCTGATAAACAAAGACCATCCGGACGTGATTGAGATCTGGAATCTGGTTTTCATCCAATTCAATCGTAAAGCTGATGGTTCGCTTGAAAACCTGCCGCAAAAGCATGTGGATACCGGTATGGGCTTTGAACGATTGAGCAGAATTTTACAGAATAAGGTATCCAATTATGATACTGATATCTTTCAGCCGATCATCAAAAAGATCGAAAAGATCTCCGGCCACCATTATGGTACAAATGAAGAAAAAGATATTGCTGTCCGCGTGATTGCAGACCATATCCGGGCTGTAAGCTTTTGTATTGTGGATGGTCAGTTACCTTCAAGCAATGGCGCGGGCTACGTGGTAAGAAGAATACTGAGAAGAGCTGTAAGGTATGCTTACAATTTCCTTGGAATTAACGAACCTTTCATGTATAAGCTGGTAGATGTTCTGGAGCAGCAATTTGCTGAAGATTACCCCGAAATACAAACTCAAAAGGCATTAAGTCAGAAAGTGATCAAAGAAGAAGAGGCGAGTTTTTTGAAGACCTTATCTCAGGGTTTAAAACGACTGGATGATATTGTTGAAGAAAGCAAATCTAAAGAGATATCAGGAGAAAAAGCCTTTGAACTTTTTGATACTTATGGTTTCCCTGTAGACCTTACAGCACTTATCCTTGAAGAAAAGGGATACAGTTACAATAAGCAGGCTTTTCAAAAAGCCCTAGAAGACCAAAAAAAGCGTTCAAAATCTGCATCTTCGAGTAAAACAGACGATTGGATAATCGTAAATGCTGATAATGCCCAGCATTTTGTTGGCTATGACGAAGCTGAAACCCGTTCAAATATTTTAAAATACAGAGGTGTACATTCCAAAAAAGAAGGCCAGCGTTACCAGCTGGTATTAGATAAAACACCTTTTTACCCGGAAGGTGGCGGACAGGTAGGAGACAAGGGTGTTTTGATATTTGGAGAAGAGAAGATTCCTGTTCTCGACACTAAAAAAGAGCACGGTGATATTATTCATATCACAAAAAAACTGCCCTCTGATATAAAACTTACGGCTGAGGCAAAGATCAATAAACCCAAGCGTTTTCTTTCCGCCTGCAACCATTCTGCAACGCATTTGATGCATTATGCACTTAGGGAGATTCTCGGTCATCACGTCGAACAAAAAGGCTCATTGGTCAATGAGAATCACCTCAGGTTTGATTTTTCGCATTTCGAAAAGCTCACAGATGAGCAAATTGAAGCGATTGAGAATTTGGTCAACAGACTCATTGCACAGCATATTCCTTTGGAAGAAAACCGAAACAGTACCTTTGAAGAGGCCAAAGCTCAGGGTGCTATCGCACTTTTTGGTGAAAAATACGGTGATACGGTACGTACCATAAAATTCGGTGAGTCCATGGAACTTTGCGGTGGCACACATGTACAAAATACAGCTGAGATCTGGTATTTTAAAATAACGGCTCAGTCTTCGGTAGCAGCAGGAGTAAGGCGCGTTGAGGCAATCACCAATCAGTCAGCCCGGGCTTATTTTGAAAAGCAGGACAAACAGATCGATGAGATAAAAAACCTGCTACAATCCAATCAGGATCCGGTTAAACAGGTGGGGCAGATCCTCAAGGATTATGAAACCTTAAAAGCAGAAAATGAAAACTTGCTCAGGGAAAAAGCAAAGTCTGTAAAATCTGATCTTAAAGCTGCTGTAGAAAACATACACGGAGTTAATCTGATTGCAAAATCTGTGGACCTGGATGCTAAGGCGATGAAGGATGTTGCCTTCCAGCTCGGTGGTGAAATTGATGATCTCTTTTTACTCCTTGCTTCCGATCAGGATGGAAAAGCAATTTTGAGCTGCTATATTTCAAAGGATCTGGTAGCTGAAAAAGATTATAATGCCGGGAAGATAGTCAGGGAACTTGGCCGTTTTATAAAAGGTGGCGGTGGTGGACAGCCATTTTTTGCTACAGCCGGCGGTAAAAATCCAGATGGCATTTCCGAAGCTCTGGAACACGTAAAATCCTATATATAGCTTGTTTTGAAAATACTTTTGCTCAGTGATACGCATGGTTATATAGATGATAAGATATTAAATTACGCCACTCAGGCCGATGAGGTCTGGCATGCCGGAGATATTGGAGATTTAAGCGTTACTGATGCACTGTCCGAAAAGGCAAAATTAAGAGCCGTATTTGGCAATATCGACGATCATAATATCCGGAAAGTATTTCCTCTGCATCAAAAATTTGAAATTGACGGCATAAGCGTCTGGATAACCCATATCGGTGGTTATCCTAAAAGATACAGTCCGGCGGTACGTTCAGATATCAGACAAAATCCACCGGATCTTTTTATATGCGGACATTCCCATATCCTCAAAGTTATGCCCGACAAGGCATTGAATCTGCTGCACATGAATCCCGGTGCGGTTGGCAAACACGGCTTTCATAAGAAAAGAACCATGTTGCGTTTTGAAATTAATTTTGGTAAAATTGAAAAATTAGAAGTTGTGGACTTCGGAAAACGCGGACAAACTAAATAAAAATTATGAATTTATCTTACAAAGACTTTCAGATCAACCCGGATATAGACATAGCAGATTTGCCAACAAATTTAGACCTGAATAAATCAAAATCAGAACTTAAGGACATGCTTGCCGAAACCCGTAAGGAGTTGGGCGATATGCAAAATACGCTTTACGCACACGGGAAATACAGTGTGCTGGTTTGTATTCAGGGTATGGATACTTCCGGAAAGGATAGTCTGATCAGAGAAGTCTTTAAGGACTTTAATGTAAGAGGTGTGAATTGTCATAGCTACAAAAAACCGACCATAAAGGAATTAGGCAGAGATTATCTTTGGCGTCACTATGTTAAGGTTCCGGCCAGAGGTAAATATGCGGTGTTTAATCGTTCGCACTATGAAAATGTGTTCATATCAAGAGTACATCCTGAAATTGTGCTGGGTGAAAATTTGCCCCATATCAAAAGCACAGAAGATATTACTGAAGATTTTTGGACTAAAAGATACGAACAGATCAATATGTTTGAACAAATTCTTCACGAAACCGGCACCATCATTTTTAAGTTCTTTTTGAATATCTCGAAAGAAGAACAGAAATATCGTTTATTAAGACGACTCAATAAACCACATAAAAACTGGAAGTTTGATCCGTCAGACATTGATGAACGCCAACTTTGGGACAAGTATATGGAGGTTTATGAAAAGGCCATTAATCAAACCTCAAAACCACATAGTCCCTGGTATAATATTCCTTCAGACGACAAGGCAACCGCCAGATACCTTGTGGCTAAAATTTTAAAGGACAGAATGTCTACTTATGAAGATATTAAATACCCAAAATCAGATCTTGAAGAGAGTATAGAATACTATAAAAAGCAACTGGAAAACGAGTGATTTTTTTAGAACTAAGAACTAAGGCGCTGAGAAAAAAGAAAAAAGAAAACAGAAGATAGAAAATAGAGGTTAGGGGGATATATTTGATGTGATTTATTTTTAGATGAGATGAGAATTAAGATTTTTATGTCTTAACATTTTACCAGACATCTTCAATAAGTCTGTTTTTTTCAAGTCCAAAACCAAGTTTTAATTATATTTGTTTTTTGAACGTTTATGACTGTTTTAGACAAACAATTCGAACTTTTTATACCTCAAAATAAGATTCAGCAGAGCGTTGAGATTTTGGCTGAAGAAATCTACAAAGATTATGCTGATAAAACCCCTGTCTTTCTGGTAATACTGAATGGTGCGTTTATATTTGCCGCAGATCTGATGAAACATTATAAAGGCAGCTGTAAAGTTAGTTTTATGCGAATCTCTTCATATGAGGGAACTTCTACAACAGGAAAGATCAAAACCCATATTGAAGCTTCAGGCATTAAAAATGAAGATGTGATCATTGTCGAAGATATTGTAGATACGGGAAATTCACTGGAATTTATATGGCAATATCTTGAGGAGCAAAATGTGAAATCCAAAAAGATCGTAAGCCTGTTTCATAAACCGAAAGCCTACAAAAAAGAATTGCCTCTGGACTACATTGGCATGAATATCCCTGATAAATTTATATTAGGATATGGCCTGGATTATGATGGTCATGGCAGAAATTTACCAGACATATATCAACTCAAAACAACATAACAATGAAAAATATCGTATTATTTGGTCCTCCTGGAGCGGGCAAAGGCACACAGGCCAGTATTTTAAAGGATAAGTACAACCTTGTTCACCTGTCTACAGGAGATATGTTTCGCTACAATATCAAAAACAAAACAGAATTAGGAAAGCTGGCGCAGTCTTTTACCGATAAAGGTCAGTTGGTTCCGGATGAAGTCACTATTAAAATGCTCAATGCTGAAGTGGACAGACATTTGCCGTGCAATGGGTTTATTTTTGATGGTTTTCCCAGAACTGTAGCCCAGGCAGAAAGTCTGGATAGCCTGGTTGAAGAAAAATCTACTGAAATCCATGCTATGATTGCCTTAGAAGTAGATGATGAAGTCCTGGTTGAAAGATTACTCGAAAGAGGTAAAACCTCTGGCAGACCAGACGATGCCAATGAAGACGTCATAAGAAACCGTATAAAAGTATATTATGACGAGACTGCAATTTTAAAATCTTATTATCAGCAATCAGACAAATACTATGGCGTAGACGGTGTTGGAAGCATCGAAGAAATCACAGAGCGTATTTGTGAAGTTATAGACAGACTCTAAGCAGAGAAAGCTTTTTGATTGTTAAAAATCAAAAAAGTTAACTATATTTGACTCAGAAGAAATAAATCAGTTGATGGAAAACGGATTAGAACAGGATGGAAAGTTTAAATTTTTAGAAAAAGGAGAAGGAACACCAATAATCATCCTTCATGGTTTGATGGGTGGTTTGAGTAATTTTGACGGTGTTCTTAATTTTTTTCCGGAAAAAGGTTATAAAGTCGTCATTCCTGAGTTACCAATTTATACCCTGCCACTTCTTAAGACCAATATTAAAAATATTTCCAACTACATCAGAGATTTCATCAATCATCGAGATTATAAAAATGTTATCCTTTTAGGAAATTCTCTTGGTGGCCATATTGGTTTATTAACCACCAAATTATATCCGGATCTGGTCAGTGCTCTTGTCATTACCGGGAGTTCAGGGCTTTATGAAAGTGCCATGGGAGAAAGTTATCCCAAGCGAGGAGACTACGACTACATTAAAAAGAAGGCCGAAAATGTCTTTTACGATCCGGCAATTGCAACAAAGGAGATTGTTGATGAAGTGTATAAAAGCGTAAATGACCGCAACAAACTTATAAGAACACTTGCGATAGCAAAAAGTGCCATCAGGCATAACATGTCTAAGGATTTACCTAATATGGGACAACCGACCTGTATTATCTGGGGTAAGCAGGATAATGTCACACCTCCTAATGTTGCTGAAGAATTTCATGAAAAACTTCCAAATTCAAACTTATTCTGGATAGACAAATGTGGACATGCCGCGATGATGGAACATCCGAATCAATTTAATGATATTCTTTTTCAATGGCTGCAAGATCATAATTTGTAAGTCATGGAAGTTAATCAGTCTAAATTTGTAATCAGCAATTCAAAGGTTGAAGAGTGCCCGCAATCCAACTTACCCGAATATGCTTTTATAGGTAGAAGTAACGTTGGGAAATCCTCACTTATCAATATGCTCACAGGCAGAAAAAGCCTGGCTAAAGTTTCCGGAAAACCCGGAAAAACAAGATTGATCAATCATTTTTTGATCAATGATAACTGGCATTTGGTCGATCTTCCCGGTTATGGTTACGCTAAGGTGAGCAAAAAAGAAAAAAAGGTCTTTCAAAAGTTTATAACCGATTACTTTAAAAAACGCAAACAATTGGTCAATGCCTTTGTTTTGGTAGATTCTCGTCATGAACCCCAAAAAATCGATCTTGAATTTATGATCTGGCTGGGTGAAAACGGCATACCTTTTTCTTTGATCTTTACCAAAACAGACAAGCTAAAGCCTGCAGCCCTGGAAAAAAACCTCACCCATTACAAATCTGTTTTGATGGAATACTGGGAAGAGCTCATGCCACTATTCATATCCTCTTCTTTAGATAAAACCGGTAAAGATGATATATTGGCATACATAGGTAATATCAACCAGAGTTTAATTTAAGCTTAGCGTCTTTGCGCCTTTGCGAGAGGTTATTATGAAGAAAAAGCCTTCTAAATCATACACCGTACAGGAAGCCTTACAAAAGTTAGCACGGTATTGTGTGTATCAGGACCGGTGTCATCAGGAAGTTGAAAGCAAATTAAGATCAATGCATATGATTCCCGAAGCCAGAGCACACATCATATCGGAGTTAATTCAGCAGGATTTTTTAAATGAAGAGCGTTTTGCAATGAATTTTGTCCGTGGAAAGTTTAACCAAAAAGGATGGGGCAGAATAAGGCTAAAACAGGAATTAAAAAGACGCGAAATTTCAGATTACCTCATCAATAAGGCAATAAATCAGATAAAAGAAGGTGAGTATCTGACAAAACTGGAAATTTTAGCATTAAAAAAATATAAACAACTGGGTCAGGACAAAAGCTGGTATGCTAAATCAAAGCTTAAGAACCACCTTATTTACAAAGGATTTGAAATCGATCTGATCATGGATGAAATAAATAATTTATATAAATTCTAACATTTATAAAAAAAGTGTAATTTAGATTTTCATAAACCAAAAAATCAAAATCATGGATGAAATGAACCAAACACAACCCGCCAAGCCCAATAATCATATGGTCATGGCGATCGTTTCGACTGTATTATCTGTAATTACCTGTACATTTCTTGGATTGATTGCCGGAATAGTTAGTATTGTATTCGCCAGCCAGGTGAACTCAAAATACAATGCCGGTGACTATGCAGGTGCTGAAAAGTCTGCAAAAAATGCAAAAATCGCATGGATAGTCGCCATAGTAATTACGGTCGCTTTACTTATTTATACGGTTGTCGTATTAGGCGCTTCCTGGGATGAATTTATGGAGCAATTTAATGCTGAAATGGAAAGACAGAAGCAGTTACAAGGTCAGTAAGAATCATGGAAGATCATAAACCAAAGCCACCACCAAATTATTTGGCCTTATCCATTATTTCAACATTATTCTGTTGTCAGATATTTGGTATAATTTCAATCATATATGCGGCGCAGGTCAATTCAAAATATATGGCTGGTGATTATGCCGGAGCAGAAAGTGCCTCCAGAAATGCTAAAACCTGGGGATTGATTTCAATAGGTATAGGTGTCCTTATCATTGCTTTTGTTCTAGTTTTCTATGGCGCAATATTTTTTGCAGCTCTTTCAAGCGGAAACTTTGACTTTTAAATCTGTTGTAAATAAATAATAACGCCTTGATGGTTGAATTAATTTTAGCCGTCATGGTTTTGTTTGTTATCTAATCAGAGCTTTAAAATTATAGAATGCGTTACCGCAAAACCTTACAATTCTTTTTATGGTCTCTCGGGCTTTCTGCAGCTGTGGTATTTGTTTACATCTACTATAAGATCAATCCTGCAGGACAGGACTGGATGCCAAAATGTCCTTTCCACAGCATGACTGGTCTTCATTGTCCCGGATGCGGTTCGCAGAGGGCGATCCACGATTTTCTACATGGTAATCTTATTGATGCATTCAAGCATAATTTTCTCATGGGTTTAGGCATTCTGGTGTTATTGTATAAAATCTTTCTCCTGATCAGAGCCAGGTTCTATCCTGATAAGTCAGCAAATTTGCTCTATAACCCAAAAGTGCCATGGATCATTCTAATTTTGATCATAAGTTTTTGGATTTTAAGAAATTTACCTTTTGAGCCGTTTTCATACCTGGCGCCCTGATATCTTATTTTACTCCTAATTTCAAATCATAATTCCAATAAAAAGTATAAGATTTATTAGCTTTGAGGCTAAAAGTAGATCATGTTACAAAATATAGAGCCAAAGGAAGTCTGGAAGCATTTTGAAGCACTAAATGCTGTGCCAAGACCATCAAAAAAAGAAGAACGCGTTATCCAGTTCATGTTGGATTTTGGTCATGGACTTGGCCTTGAAACCCTAAAGGACGATGCCGGAAACGTTGTCATTAAGAAACCGGCCACAGCAGGTTTTGAAAACAGAAAAACCGTTGTATTACAGTCTCATTTGGATATGGTACATCAGAAAAATGAAGCTACAGTTTTTGATTTTGAAACGGAAGGTATCAAAATGTATGTTGATGAGGACTGGGTAAAGGCAAAAGGTACAACATTGGGAGCTGATAACGGTCTTGGCGTAGCGGCTATCATGAGTGTTCTATCTGCAGATGATATTGAACATCCCGCCATAGAAGCATTGTTTACCATAGATGAAGAAACCGGGATGACCGGCGCAAAAAACCTTGACCCAAATATTTTGAATGGAGAAATTCTACTCAACCTGGATACAGAAGAAGATGATGAGATTGGAATTGGCTGTGCCGGTGGAATAGACATTACAGCCACAAGATTTTATATTGAAGAATCTATCCCGGAAAACACTACAGCATTTAAATTGATAGTCAAAGGCTTGCAGGGTGGCCATTCAGGTATGGATATCATAAAAGGATTAGGTAATGCCAACAAACTATTAACGAGGTTTTTACTGCAATTCCATAACAAATGCACTATGCGTTTAGCCGGCTTTGTTGGCGGTGGTCTTAGGAACGCCATTCCCAGAGAAGGTCATGCCACTTTTGTGGTATTAAATGATGATCTGGTGCAGTTAAAATCGATCTTTCAGGAATTGTCTGATGCTATAAAAGCAGAATACAAAGGTCTTGAGCCAAATATGGATCTACAATTGAATGAAGCGGAAATTCCAAACTCGGTTTTAAGCAGCGATGTTCAGGATATGATCATTAAAGCGCTTAGTACTGCGCATAATGGCGTTTACCGTATGAGTCCGGATATTAAAGGGCTTGTGGAAACGTCCAACAATATTGCTCAGGTCAGTATAGAAAGTGGAAAAATTGAAATTTTGTGCCTGACGCGATCCTCAGTGGAAAGTGGAAAATGGGACCTGGCGCATAATATCGAGAGCGCTTTCGATCTGGCGGGATGCAAGGTTCAGTTCTCGGGAGATTATCCCGGCTGGACACCGAATCCGGATTCCGGGATTTTGAAAGTTGTGGATGAGTTGTATCAAAAGAATTTTAAGGAGAAAGCTAATATTGCGGCCTGTCACGCCGGATTGGAATGTGGTATTCTCGGTAGCCATTATCCGGAAATGGATATGGTTTCTTTTGGGCCAACGATCCTCGGAGCACATTCTCCTGATGAACGCGCCAGTATTTCATCAACCCGGAAATTCTGGAGGTTTTTGAAGGATGTTTTGAAGAATATTCCCGAAAAGAATTAATGACGAATCAGACCTCACAGATCTCACTTCGACTATGCGCAGTGAACGCAAGACCTGTGAGGTCTTAACCCCCTATATAAAATGACAATGAAATTACTGAATATACCTCAGGGTTTACTAATTAACTTTTTTACAGACAATATCACTAAGTCATTAAAACCAATGGTAGACGAGTTTTTTAAACAACTACCGGATTAACGTCTTACTTTAATTTAAACCATAATAGTCTTAATGCCTTAATGGTTCAAATAAAACATGTTAACAATTTTTTTATTAATATAAATTATCAAAATGACAATACTCTCTTACAACGTCAATGGTATTCGCGCTGCGATGCGAAAAGGATTAACGAACTGGTTGAAGGATGCTCATGCTGATATCGTCTGCTTTCAGGAGATCAAGGCCCTTGAAGAACAAATAGAAACTGAAGCATTTCATCAGCTTGGTTACAAATACACCTACTGGTATCCGGCCAAAAAGAAAGGATATTCAGGAGTAGGTATTATTTCAAAGGTCAAGCCAAATCATGTAGAGTTTGGTTGTGGCACAGACTATATGGATGACGAAGGTAGAATACTGAGAGCCGATTTTGACGATTTTTCATTGATAAGTCTGTACTTGCCTTCCGGTACCAACGACGCAAGGCTGCAGTTGAAATTTGACTTTATGGACGATTTCTATAATTACATCAGTACTCTGAAAAAACAAATCCCCAACCTGGTCATCTGCGGTGATTATAACATTTGTCATGAGCCCATTGATATTCATGATCCGGTAAGATTAAAGACCGTTTCAGGCTTTTTACCTGAGGAAAGAGAATGGTTGAGTAAATTTTTAGATCATGGGTTCACGGATTCGTTTAGATGGAAAAACCCTGAAGTAGAGCAGTATTCTTGGTGGAGTTATCGCGCCAATGCCAGAGCAAACAATAAAGGCTGGCGTTTGGATTACCATTTGGTTGCAGAACCTATAAAACAAAATATAGAAAGAGCCGTTATACTACCTGAAGCAAAACATAGCGATCATTGTCCTGTGTTATTAAAATTAAATTTCTAAATTTTTGTCTATGAGAATCCAGACTGCAATTTTAGTTCTTAGCATTTTAGTCTTAAGTTCATGTGTTCCGAAAAAGGATCTGGTCAACCTCCAAAACAGATACGATAATCTGCAATCTCAAAATGATTTGCTGGGAAAGAAATTGAAAGATTGCCAGGACGCCAAAACTGAATTGGAATCAAAATATTCTGAAGCACAATCGGCATTTTCAGATCTGCAGAAAGAGCATCAAAAATTAGAATCCGATTTTCAGACGCAGTCAGACCAGCTTAAAAACCTTGAAAAATCCTATGAAGCCCTCGAGCAAAACAGCAGTGCTATCTTGGCTGAAAATGTAGAGCGCAACAGGCAATTGCTAAAACAGCTTGAAGATAAAGAAAAAGCGCTGGCCGAGGAAAGACTTAGACTGGATGAACTGCAAAAAGATCTTGATGAAAGGTCATTCAGGATAAATGAATTAGAGAATCTTATCGCTTCTAAGGAAGCGAAGCTCAAGGCTTTAAAGGAGAACCTGATGGATGCTTTAGTTGATTTTGAAGGTCGTGGTTTAAGTGTTGAGCAGCGTGATGGCAAGGTTTACGTATCAATGGAAAATAAACTGCTTTTTGCTTCAGGTAGCTGGAATGTTGGGGCAGAAGGAAAGAAAGCCATAAAGGAGCTGGCAACGGTTTTAGCTCAAAATACGGATATTTCAGTACTGATTGAAGGCCACACCGACGATGTGCCATACAATGGAAACGGACCTCTGAAAGATAATTGGGACCTTTCTACCAAAAGAGCAACAGAGGTTTTAAAGCTTTTACTCAAGAGTTCCAGTTTAGATCCCAAAAACCTCACGGCTGCAGGTCGTGGAGAATTTGCACCGGTAGCCGCAAACGATACCAAGGCAGGAAAAGCAAAAAACAGAAGAATAGAGGTGATCCTTGAGCCTAATCTTGACCAAATCAACGAACTGATTAAAAACCAGTAGATATAAGAACTTTTATAAAATATTATTTTGTTCCGCTGTTAATGGTAGTTGTTGCTGCTTATCAGATCTATTTGTCTCAGACTGATGACCTCACCCAATGGAAAGGCGGCGGTTATGGCATGTATACCACGATTCACCCAACCTACAACAAAATAACTTTCAACGATAGCCTGGTTCATATTAATTTTAAAGGTGATGGGAGTGAAGAGGCGTTTAAAGAATCTTATTATGATTTTTTACTTTATCCAAATCGTAACACATTGCGGACACTGATCTCAATTACAACATTTGCAGATATAGATAGTCTGAATGTCAAAATACATGAATTAGAATTCGACATCAATAATCATACAGCTACATATGGTGAGGTCTGCTTTGAATACACTTACAGAAAGGATAAATAAGTTTTCTAATCAAGAGCTAATAAGCAAATGCTTGTTATCATATCTTATTATTAAATCCTTGTTTTTAGACCTGGTCTATGTTTTTCCAATCCTTATTTTTATTTTATTATTTGTTTTTATTGATAAATCATATTTTCAAAAGCCATTATTTTGGGGTTCTGTTATTCTACTATTGATACCTCATCTTTTCGTAAATTATTTTTCGGCTGCCAATCATTTTTTTATCACAATTTATATTTTAATAATACTCTGTATTTCCAGTATCTTTAAAAATGATCAGGAGCATATTTTGCGTTTAAATGCAAAGTATATTTTAGCCGTGTTGATGATTTTTGCTGTGATACAAAAGTTGATTTCTGAGGAATTCATGTCGGGTCAGACGATAGGATATATGGGTTATACAGGTCAGCTTTTTAAACTCCCGACTTGGTTTTTTCCTGAGATAAAGGATGCTGTTGGTTTCAACCATCAGCAAATTAATAAAGAGATTTTGGACCTTCCTGTAACATTTTCATTAAAACAGCCATTTCCGTATTTTAAAGAATTTAGTCTTTTATTCACTTACATCACAATTTTTGCTGAAATAATTTTTGCAGCTTTACTGTTTGTTAAATCTGAATTTCTGAAAAACAGCTTTTTTGCACTTTTTGTCTTTGCTCTTATTTTAACAAGACAGGAAACAGGTTTTATTTTATTGGTTAGCATACTGTTGATGATGCAATTAAAAGACAAAAGCGCTTTATTCAAAACCATATATTTTGGTCTTTTTATTCTTAGTCTGGGACTTACTATTGTTCAATGGGGTTTTGTTTGAATTGATAATTCTTCAGATCTCATAAAATGAAATCCTTGCTCTTTTTTGAAATAATATCCGAATTGACGGTCAATAGGATTTATCTTAACTTAATAATCTGTTTTCAATTATTGTAAGGCATCTACCTAACGGTTTGGCAAAATAATAGACTTGTCTGTCTTGGTACTGTAGACGACAAACCAAACCATCAACACAATTAATTCAAAGTTATATTCAAAATTTGATTAGAAACTCACTCTAAACATCAGGTTTGGTGTAAAGCCCAAACCGTTTTGCCTTAAGGTCTGAATGTTTTGATCGGCATTTCTCAAATAGAATTGATTGTAAATGTTTTGATTGTTTAATACATTCAAAAATGAAATACCAACTAAAGATTTTATGTCTTTATAAAGTTGAAATGCATATGTTGATGATACGTCGAGCCTGAAATAATCGGTAAGTCTTCCTGCGTTTGGTGTTTGGTATGCTATAGATTGGGCTGATGGCTGATCTTCTGACAGTTGTGTAAAGGGCACGCCCGAATGCCAGTTGAAACCTGAAGATATTTTTAATCCGCTTTTTTCATAGCTTACTCCTGTTGAAATGATATGTCTGATATCCAGATTATTGTGAAACTTCGAGGGCTCTAATTCTTCAAAGGTGTAAATGTTTTCGGAAAAACTATAACTTATCCATCCCGAGAAAGGCTCAAAATTCTTATTGATTAGGATATCAAATCCTTTGACTTCATACTTGCCATGTGTTTCAGAAAATTCGAATTGATTTTGAAATCCCTGACTTTGAGTGGTTATGCCATCCACCTCTTTGTAATAGAAATCCAGATTTATAAACCATTTGGGTTTTATAAAATTAAGTCCGGCTGAAACCTGTCTGCTTTCCAATATTGGTCTGAATCCAGGGTCAGACAGCACCCATCTTCTGTTTTCTACACCTAAGAAATCGGTTTGTAGATCTATGGTTTGAGAGGTGACCTGACTTTTTTCTTCAGCTAATACTTCCAGGAAAAGATCATCTATGAACTCATAGCTCAAATTGAATCTGGGTTCTGCAATGAATGTATTGAATTTTGAATAGTGGTTTAATCGTCCGCCCAGACTCAAATTCAGTTTTTGGTTTTTTGACTGAAAATCCAGTTGTGAATACACACTATTGGTAAGAATTGAATTTTGACTTTCACTGAAAAACCCGGGATCATTAACACGTTGCGAATTCAAAACTCCGGTTTCATTGATTTGATAACCGCTTTCAAGATTTAACCTGTTATTGATGCTGGTCTTAACGTTCAGTTTTACACCAAACTCATTTACTTTATTGACTTGTTCCAGACTCTGCTGATCCAGCAGGTTTACATTTAAAGCTTCTAATTTATATTGCGTAGTATATAGCTGTAGTTGTGATTTTGTATGACTGGACCAATGCCTTTCATAAAATAGTCCGCCGGCCAGGTTTGTTTTTCCTAAACTGCTACTTCTGGTATTTATGGGCTGATTTTCGATATCAAACCGATTCAAATCAAAATCGTCTTCTGCGTACAAGAAATTGAGCTTTAAAAAATCATGATCTGTCCATTTGTATCTGTAATTCAGTGTGGTGTCAAAAAAACTAAAATCGTTGTTCTGTTGAAATGAAGACGTTTCAAAATTTGTGACTTCCGTATTCTGAAAAACCTTATCAAAATACTGATTATAGGTTGGGCTTTCCCATATAGTATTTACAGAATGTCTGGAAGAAAATTCTAAAGCAGATTTTTTGTTTACAGGTAATTTCAGTAAAACATCCGCATTTATAAAATTTAGTCCAATTGTGGTTTCCAGGCTGTCCAATAATTTATTACTGGTTTGCATATTAATGAGACTGGAAACACCATCACCGTATTTTGCTGAAGTACCATTCTTTACCAGTCTTACCTTTTCTGTCATATAGGGATTAAAGGCTGAGATCATTCCAAAAAAGTGAGAAGTGCTGTACATTTTAATGCCATCCCATAGAAATAAATTTTGGTCATGGGTGCCACCTCTCACGTTTAAGTAGGAGACACTTTCTCTTGGACTCATAATTCCAGGCAGAGCTTGTAAGCTTTGCAGCACATCGGGTTCAACGAGGCCAGGTAAGAGTCCGAATTCTTCATAATTAATTTCTAATCCACCGGAAGCTATTTTTTTTATACCACTTGTCAATAGATTAGTGAGAAACACTTCATCTAAGCTCTGGTAAAACGGAATGATGTAAAGCCTTGTGCATTCATTTTCGGTTTCTCGTATGGTGTGTTCTGTTGTGATAAAGTCATCAGCAAAGATCTTGACAGATGCAGATTCCTGAAATACCGGAAACCAAATTACTCCTTTTTCATCCGTGTGAAAAATATATTTTCCATTTTTTAAATAAGACTTAGGAATGGGCTCTTTCGTTATTTGATTTTTTATCTCCAGACAGGTTTTAGTCCTGTATTTTTTAGGAATGATCAATACACTATTATCCTTTTGAATGTTATATTCGAAAGGTGTTTGTGCGCTCAAATACGCAATGAGGTCTTCATCGCTATTAAAATCTTTTATAAAATGTACGGAAACTGAATTTACTTCCTCATCGGCATAAGAAAAAATAAAATTGTATCTGGATTCCAGATATTCAATATATGTTGTTAACTTAATAAGATCAGGTTTGGATTGCGCGTTAGAAACATAACCGCATCCAAAAAACAGCAGAAAAAAAAATAGTATTCTAAAAAAAATCACTTATTGGATAAAAAAACCGTTTCACCATCAATTTTGTAGGATAATCCTAATGGCAAAGTAATAGAATTTAAAGCAATTTCGAGGTTTTGATGACTAAAACTTCCGGTGTAAATTTGATTTGTATCTATTTGAGATATATCAAATTTAACATCATAGTAGTTCTTAAATTCATCTAATACATTTCCAAGATTTTGACTTTTGATAATGCTAATGTTATTTTTCCAGTCCGGAATGCTTGTATTGTTTTGTAAGAGAGATACCTGATCATTATAAAAAACCAGCTTGTCGTTCTGTTTTAAAATGTATTGATCTTTATTAATGTCTACTTTTACCGAACCTTCAAAGCATTGCACTTCAAAAATATAGTCTCTTGACTTTACATTGAAAACAGTGCCTAATACTTCAACAGTACCATAATCTGTACTGACCTTAAACTTGTTTCCTTTTTCAACTTCAAAAAGTGCTTCACCATTAAGACTTAACAATCTTTCGTCATCCCATTGTTGCGCTTTGAATGATAGCGACGAATTAGCATTCAGACTTACTTCAGAATAGTCAGGAAGTTCAATTTGTTCAGTTTTTGCAATACCTGTATTGAATTGATTTACACTTGCAGACACAAAAACATATTTATATACAAAAAAGCCAATGATCAATACAGCTGAAATAGCTCCAATGAGCTGATAAATCGTGTTTTTGCTTGCTTTTTTTCTTGATTTTATAGCAAAATTAAGGCCTTCAAGGGAAGACTTTTCATCAAATTCAGGCGCTTTAAAGTATTTAGCCCGTTCAAGAATTTTGGCATAGGAATGGTATTCATTTGTTTTTTTAAATGATTCCATCTCTTCTGCCGTTAGCTCATTATTGAGCCATTTTTTAACTAATTCCTCTTTCATAATCATCTATTAGACAATTTAATGCTGTAATTTCCTACCTGAAATATGTTAAATTCCATCAATTTCTTTTCTTAATTGATCCAGGGCAGTATAAATTCTTTTTTCTACGGCTTTTCTGGATATTCCTAAAATTTCTGCAATCTCTTTATGTTTTTTGCCTTCAACCCTGTTTAGCAAAAAGGCAACCCGCTTTTCCTCGGTCAAATGGGATAAAGCTTTTTGATACCTGGCCATATATTCTTTTTCTTCCATTAAGAATTGAGGGTCTTCAATATCATTGTCATTCTTGTTGGCCTTAAGCTCATATTTTAAAACAACTTTCTTATGTTTTATAACATTAAGCGTGCTATTATTTGCAACAGAAAACAAAAAGCTTTTGGCTTTATCTACACTTATGTTTTTACAATTTTCCCAAAGCTTCATAAAAGCCACCTGAACTTTGTCTTTGGGGTTATGTTCTTCTCCGAATTTATAGTAGATAAAATCATGTAAATCTCTGGCATGCAGACGGTGTAATTTTGCAAAAACGCTTTCTTCACAACAATTATCCTTTATAGCTGTTTCCTTTTTCATACAGATCAAATGTAAAAAAAAATGTTAATCGGGTAGGAATTTTTTGATTTGAATTGTTTTATTTTTGTCATGGGATTTATGAAAAAGTTATTCTACATAGCGATTACTTTGATGCTTGCAGGCTGCTACGAAGAAGACAACGAACTTATACAGTCACGGGATTCGTCTCACCGAACTTCTGAAATGAGCAGAATGCTAAAATCTATATCTGCACATGAATCAGGCTTTGATGATATTATAGACAACTCCTCCTGCTTTAGTGTAGATTTTCCATATCAGGTCTACATCAATTCAGACTTAAGAACCATCTCAGATAAAAACGATTTATCTGAAATAAATCCACAGGATAATATTGAGCTGGTTTATCCTGTGAATACCACTTTTTTTAATTATGATTTTCATCAGGCCATAAACCAAACTGATTTCAATCTCATCAAAAATACCTGCTCAGAGGATTTTGATATCATTAGTAACGAATGTCTTGAGATTGAATTTCCAATAACATTTAAAGAGTTCAATGATCTCACAGAAAGTTTTGAAACATTAAGTTTCGATAACAATCGGGATTTGTTCTTCTATATTGAAAATCTTCATGATAATGATGTCTACGAATTAGACTATCCCATTTTAGTCACGGATGATGATTCTAATACCCATTCCATTAGCTCAAACGAAGAGTTTTTAGAGCTATTCAGCTTTTGGGTATCTATCTGTGAATAATTCTTCATTTTTAGACTCGTCACTAATATTAAGTCTTTGCTTCTATTTTCATAATTAATTATTTAAAAAATTTAATATTGATGTTTAATAATGTTAAAAAATTATTAAACATAAAAATCATGGTAGTAACTATTGAGATTGCATTGTCTAATTGATGTAAACCTAAAAAAATTAATACTATGAAATTATTATCAAAATTTATGCTTGTCGCAATTTTAGCGATAGGTTTTGTATCATGTTCGGATGACGATAACAATCCACCACCGGTACAGCAAACACCAGATTTAGTTGAAGCTGCAAATTCTGCAGGTTTAACCACTTTATTAGACGCTGTAGGTGCTGTTCCAGGTTTAGACCAGACATTACTGGGTGCAAACGAAATTACTGTATTTGCCCCAACCAATCAGGCCTTCGGTGACGCATTAGCAGCTTTTGGAGCTAATGATCTAAATGAGCTTGTAGAAGCTTTAGGCGGAGTTGGACAATTAGAAACTGTACTTGGCTTTCACGTCGTACCTTCAGTTGCTTTTTCAACAGATTTATCTGAAGGCGCTCAGGAAGTGCCTACATTATCGGGTCAAAACCTAACGGTGACCAGAACAGGAAGCTCAGTAACAGTAACTGATGCAGCAGGAAACACAGCTAATGTAGTTACGCCTGATGTTGAAATAGAAAATGGAGTTGTACACGTCATTGATGCGGTATTATTGCCGGAATTGCCACCGGTAAACACATTTAGTATAATCGAAGCAAGTCCGGACCATACAATTCTGGAGCAACTTTTGGTTGATGCCGGATTCGATGAAGTACTTGCAGGTGGTGAATTTACTGTATTTGCACCAACAGATGCTGCATTCGGAAATATTGACACTTCCGGACTAACACAAGAACAAGTTGCAAATATTCTACTTAACCATGTTGTAAATGGTAATATCTTATCAACTGATTTAAGTAGCGGTTATGTAAAGACCAATGCCACAGAAACTTATTCAGGTGATGCTAATAATATAGACATTTATATAAATGTTGGAACTGACGTTGTTATTAACGGCAACGCCACAGTAACTGTACCGGATTTAGAAAGTTTAAATGGTACTGTACATGTAGTAAATGAAGTTATTACTTTGCCTAATGTTGTTGATTTAGCTGCAGCAAATCCTATGTTTGGAAATTTAGCAACAGCGCTTACTCAGGAAGGCTTACTTGGAACTTTATCTACCGATGCCTCAACAGCGCCTGCACCATTTACGATATTTGCGCCTAATGACGATGCATTTGGAAATTTCCTGGCTGAAAATAATGGTTTTGATACCCTACAACAAGTTTTAGATACACCATTATTAAGTGACATACTTACCTATCATGTTTTACCTGAAGCAGCAGTAAGAGAAGGCGACATTACAGATGGTATATCTCCTGCAACTGTTCAGGGTGCTACTTTAACTATTAATACTGCAGGTGGCGTTACAATCACTGATCAGGATGGTAGAGTAGTTAATATAGTGGCAACAGATGTCACAGCATCAAACGGTGTAATTCACGTTATTGATAACGTTATTTTACCTGTCGACCTATAATTAATTTTGTTTTGTTAAGATGCGAGAGCTGCCTCCTTTGGGAGGTAGCTTTTTTTTGTGCCATTTAGTTTTTTCTTTTGGATAGAATATAGCTTTCGGCTACATTCAATACACGGAGTTCATTCTTCTTTTTGAATAAATGCCCTTCCATTCTGGTCAGAATGTTTTTCAAGACTTGTATAGCATTTATGATGTGTTCTCCCTTGTTCAACATTACACACTCAGCCTGAGCCGAAAGTGCAGCATCACTTATTTCTGCTCTTGTAGGAATACCGGTTTTTGCTAAATTTTCCAGAACCTGAGTTGCCCAAATCACAGGTATATGTGCAGCTTCACAAATCCACAGTATCTCGTTTTGAACCTCAGAAATACGCTCAAAACCAATCTCAACGGCCAGATCACCTCTTGCAATCATAATACCGATTGATGATCTTTCCATTCCTTTTAAAAGGATCTCCGGAAGATTTTTAAAGGCCTCTTCATTTTCGATTTTAAAGACAATACCGAGATCACCGGCCCGATTTTTATCAAGTTCATCATAGAGTATTTCAACATCTTTTGCAGATCTTACAAAAGAATAACCCACAATATCTGCATGTAGACATGCAAATTTAAGGTCTTTGATGTCCTTATGGGTCAGAGCTGGTAAATTAAGCTTTGTATTTGGCAGGTTAATACCCTTGTGAGAACCGATTTTATCCTTGTAACATTCTGTGATTTTCAGTAACAATTCATCCTTGTTCTTATCAATAATAGTCGATTTTACCATGCCATCATCAAATAGAATAGTCTCACCAATCTGCGCATCGTTTATGACTTCCTCCATACTTACGTAGATCACTTTTTGTTTGGATCTCGTAGTTTTGGCTTCAGAAACATTTTTGGTCTTGTTTCTGGGTTTAGATAATACAATCTTTTCACAGGGTTTTATCCTTATTTTGTTTTTTAGTTTACCCTTTTTGCTTCTCAGGCTTATGGTTGAAGTTCTGATCTTGGGTCCGGAAAGATCCATATAGACCTTGATGTGTTCACCGGTCATTTCTTCAACTTTTTTGATGTTTATTATCATTTTTTGCCAGAGCTCAAGATTGCCGTGACTGAGGTTTATTCGGGCTATCTGCATGCCATTCAGCAGCATTTTTTTTATTAAGACATGATCTTCAGCAGCCTCATATGGTAATGTAACCATGATCTCTGTTTGCTGCTTTGGATCAGCTTTTTTGAATAGTCTTTCTGAATGTGACCGAATCAGTTTCTGGCTGCCGGTATAGCCAATAATTTCAACATTTGGGGATCTTGAAAACACAGTGTTTGTAATAAGATTCAGATTTCTTACGACGTTAAAAAGATTACTGTAAACATAGGCTTCAGCAGATCTTAAAGACGAAACTCCTAAATCTGAAAGGCTGCCATGATAGGATCTTAAGTCTTTACTTCGAAGTATGAGATACCTCAGAAGATTTTTTGCACTGGACTTATATCCTGGATGGACGCTTTGTGTAGTTTGATTTATAAATGATTCACTTTCAATGATTTCATTGAGGATTTCAGTCAGCTCATTTTTAAGTTTCAGGATGTCCATAACTGGCAAATATTACTCAGATTGTAACATAGAACAAACTGATTGGTTTTGTAAAATTAAGACAATTGCTGAGAGGAATTTACTTTGAATGAACATCAAATAGTGACAAAAGTCATTCCTCTAATAAATTTAATATTGATGTACAATTTATCAGTCTTAAAGCTAAAGCCATTTAGTCTTTTATGGTTTTTGATTTTGCAAGCTTTATTACCGAATAAAGCAGATATCCCACAGGGCCGAACATAAAACAAAGTATAAGACATGGGATAATCACATAATGATTGATACTGTGTTTTTGAGAATTGTTTAAAACCCAGTTTCCAACGAGCAGATCAAAAACCAAATAGTGTATCCAGCCGGTTAGTACTGCAACATCTGATGAAAACATCGCTTTTATCCCTTCAAGTTTGCTGAAAGACTCCATGTCCATATCGCCAAGGCCTGTGATAACATAAAAAGCGTACAAAATGGCCATAAGTGCAGCAAAGCTGTAAATCACCGGATTACGCCATGATTTTTTTGGAAAGAAAATTAAAATGATCCAGGCGGGAAGTACGATTGTGTTGACAATTTGAAAAACAAGTGATGCATCCATAAGTTTAAATTTTAAATCAAAAAACCTGTACTTTTTACGAGTACAGGTTTAAATTTAATGGTTTTTAATCAAATTATCCCAAAAACGGGTATCTGTAATCCTTTGGCGGATCAAAAGTTTCTTTGATCAATCGTGGTGAAGTCCATCTTAATAAATTCAGCTTAGATCCGGCCTTGTCATTTGTTCCGCTGGAACGTGCACCACCAAATGGCTGTCTGCCAACCACTGCACCTGTACACTTATCATTGATGTAGAAATTACCTGCACAGTTTTCCAGCATTTTAGTTGCCTTTGCAGCTGCATAACGGTCTGTTGAAATGATAGAACCTGTCAGAGCGTAAATACTGGTATCATTGACTAATTCTAAAGTTTCTTCATATTTGTCATCATCGTATACGTAAATGGTAAGTACCGGACCGAACAGTTCGGTTTCCATGGTTTCGTACTTAGGATTTGTGGTAACGATCACAGTAGGATCTACAAACCAGCCTTTAGATTTGTCATAAGTTCCTCCGGCTATAATTTCAGCTTCATCACTGGATTTAGCCTGTTCAATATATTTGGCGAGTTTATCAAACGATGCCTCATGTATAACGGCATTAATGAAATTACTCATATCGTCCGGTGCACCAATTTTGAAAGAATTGATGTCCTCAATCAGATTTTTTTTGACCTCAGGCCAGATGCTAGCAGAGATATATGCTCTGGATGCTGCACTGCATTTTTGTCCCTGAAATTCAAATGCTCCTCTTGCCAAGGCGGTCGACACTACTTTAGGATGAGCAGATTTATGAGCTACAATAAAATCCTTACCTCCGGTTTCGCCAACAATTCTTGGATAGGACTTATAAGTATGAATATTTTGTCCGATTTTGGCCCAAATACCCTTAAAGACATTTGTACTTCCGGTAAAATGTATACCGGCAAAATCAGGATGAGCCAAAACAGTATCTGTGACCATTTCTGGGTCTCCAATCACCATATTGATGACACCGTCTGGTACACCTGCTTCCTGAAATACTTCCATCAAAACATTAGCAGAGAATATCTGACTGTCACTGGGTTTCCAGACTGTTGTATTGCCCATCAATGCAGCACTACTTGGTAAATTACCGGCAATGGCCGTAAAGTTGAAAGGCGTAATGGCATAAACAAATCCTTCAAGTGGTCTGTGTTCTACACGATTCCAGGCAGAAGCATCAGATTCTGGTTGTTCTTCAAAGATCTGGCTCATGTATTCTACATTAAACCTTAGAAAATCTGCAATCTCACAAGCGGAATCAATTTCAGCCTGAAAAATATTTTTCCCCTGACCAATCATTGTAGAGGCATTAAGCTTTTGGCGGTATGGTCCTGAGATTAATTCAGCTGCTTTAAGAAATACGGCTGCACGCTGTTCCCATGGCAGATCTGCCCAGGCTTGCTTTGCTTCCAAAGCCGCTTCAATAGCCTCTTCGACATGTTCTTTTTTCGCATTGTGATATATACCAACCTCATGCTGATGATCGTGAGGTGGGTTAATAGGTTTTGTGTCTCCTGATTTCACTTGTTTGCTGCCAATATACAATGGCACTTCAACATGTGAATTATACAATTTTTTGTATGTTTTTAATACTTCTTCTCTTTCTGGTGTTCCCGGCGCATAAGACTTAATAGGCTCATTTACAGCGGGTGGCACTTGAAAAAATCCTTTTCCCATAATTTTATTTTTATTTTTTAGAATTGTTTAAAGATAAAAAATCTATGTAAACTTTTAAGGATATCTTGATAAGGTTTTCTAAAAGTTAAAAACAAAATTTAACATTTTCATGAACAAGCTAGAGTCTTTAAGAAATTGAATTTCAAACTTAAAAATTATGCAAACTAAATGAGTTTAGCGCTAATATTAGTAAGTTTGCAAATCTTTGTAATCAGAAAAAATATTTGACATGAGTAAATATGATATCATCGTTGTGGGAAGTGGCCCTGGCGGTTACGTAACGGCTATTCGCGCATCTCAATTAGGTTTTAAAACAGCTGTTGTTGAAAAAGAAAGTCTGGGCGGCGTTTGTTTAAATTGGGGTTGTATTCCTACCAAGGCATTATTGAAAAGTGCGCAGGTTTTCAATTACCTGAATCATGCTGAAGATTATGGTCTTAAGGTAGAAAAAGCCGATAAAGATTTTAATGCCGTTGTAAAACGAAGCAGAGAAGTGGCTAATGGCATGAGCAAGGGCGTTCAGTTTTTGATGAAGAAGAACAAGATTGATGTTCTTGAAGGCTATGGAACCGTAAAACCAGGAAAAAAAGTCAGTGTAAAAGATGCTGAAGGTAATTCAAAAGATTACGAAGCGGATCATATTATTATTGCAACGGGAGCACATGCCAGAGAATTACCAAATTTGCCAATAGACGGCAAAAAGGTCATCGAATACAGAAAAGCAATGACGCTAGACAAGCAACCGGAATCTATGATTGTTGTGGGATCAGGTGCAATAGGTGTTGAGTTTGCAAGTTTTTATAGCGATATGGGTACAGATGTCACTATTGTTGAATTTCAGCCAAATATCGTGCCGGTTGAAGATGAAGAAGTCTCCAAGCAGTTTGAGCGGATCTACAAGAAAAAAGGCATAAAGGTCATGACCAATTCTTCTGTTGAAAGTGTTGATACTTCTGGTAAAAAAGTGAAAGCGAAGGTGAAGACCAAAAAAGGAGAAGAAACACTTGAAGCGGACATTGTACTGTCTGCCGTAGGTATAAAAACACATATTGAAAATATAGGACTGGAAGATGTAGGTATTAAAACAGATAAAGACAAGGTTGTTGTAAATGACTACTACCAGACCAACGTTCCCGGCTATTATGCCATTGGTGACATTACTCATGGCCCGGCTTTAGCACACGTGGCTTCAGCTGAAGGTATTCTGTGTGTAGAAAAAATTGCAGGTCATAAAGTTGAGCCGATCAACTACGGCAATATACCCGGTTGTACTTATTCCAATCCGGAGATTGCAAGTGTTGGCATGACTGAAAAGCAAGCCAAAGAAGCGGGTTATGACATCAAGGTTGGTAAATTTCCGTTTTCTGCTTCAGGTAAAGCAAGTGCAGCAGGTACAAAGGACGGATTCGTAAAAGTGATCTTTGATGCTAAATACGGCGAATGGTTAGGCTGCCATATGCTTGGTGCAGGTGTAACCGATATGATTGCAGAAGCTGTGGTGGCACGTAATTTAGAAACAACGGGTTACGAAGTTTTAAAGACCATACATCCACATCCAACCATGAGTGAGGCGGTTATGGAAGCCGTGGCCGACGCTTATGATGAGGTGATACATCTTTAATAATATCACTGCAATTGAATTATAACTAAAAACCGAAGTTCTTCACTTCGGTTTTTTTAATTCTTACAGACAATAATGTTATTATGGTAGTGTAAAGATCAATCCAGCGTTAAATGCGCTTCTTGAATTTGTGATGGAAAAGGGTAAACTATCTGATTCATCTAAATTAACAAATCCACCATAACCCTGATAGTCCAGAACCAATTGTAGGTTCTCTCCGATATCAAACTTATATCCTATGCCAAGCATTAATCCAATATCTAAACCTGGTATGGCATCAGTGATGTCAACAGTTGTTCCGTCCGCCAATTCGCCTTCGGCATTCAGTAAAAATGCAGCTCCCAGGCCAAAGTTCAAGTACCAGTTTCTATTGCTGCCAAAATGCCAGTTTGCATTCACCGGAAGTGTTAAATAGTTCAGTTTGTCAATATTGCCTAAGTCGTCTTCTGCGCCCATCGGGTCATATAAAAGACCAGATCTTAAACTCCACCTGTCACTAAAGTAATATTCAACAATTGCACCTGCTGCAAATGATGTCTTTACATTAAAATCTACCTCAGAAGTATAATAGGTAGATAAATTTAAGCCGATCTGCGGAGCAATAGTAAGATCTCCTTTGTCTGATTGCGCATTAATTACTGAGAATGAAAATAATGCAAACGTCAATAAAAATAAGTAATTCTTCATAAATGTAAGTTTTTGTTTAGGCCGCAAATATAGTTCAATTGGCAAATAATCACCCTAATTAATTGATAATAATTAAAGCACTTATTTTAATGAAAGATGGAATGGAAATTATAGATATTTACGACTATACTGTAGATTTCATTCAGGGTTAGAATTCATAGATTTACATAATCCTTCAATATCGTTGACCCAATAAAATTTTAAAGATTGACCATCATCAGTTGATATAGTCAAAGATTTTCCTGATATAATAGATTTTGTTTTCTGTATTGATTTGATATCGCCTATGGGTAGCTCAATTGTATTTGGTTTTATGTTGTATTTATGGGTGATAAAGATGATCTTTTTATCTAAAACCACAATTCTGCCGTGGCAAAAGAAAAATGGCCATATGTGTATATAAGCAGAAGTTTGTTTTTTCAGGTTTTTAAAATGATGCTTCACATAGTAGGCGTCCATTCCGGGTGTTAGCGTAATACCCTGAAGTAAGCTTAAGGTTAAGCTCATATACAAGCTGAAATCAGTTTCAGAATTAAATACAAATTTAAATAGAAGAAAAGATAATAGGAAAATACCAATAAAAACAGAAAGCCGAAAACTCCAGTTAAGTTTTGGCTTTAATCCATTATTTTGATTAAATGATTTCATTTACAATAGATGGTTTAGACCGAACGGGTTTTGGGCTGTCGGTCATTTTAAAGAAGGGACTGGTTCAGATACAAATCCTAAAATTTATAATTCAATCCTATTGCAATTTCTGAAAAGTCTGCCCGAATCTGAAGACATTTCTGCTGTCTCTGTTTTCCTCGGTGGACGATGCTATGCTGTAGTCAAGAAAGCCCAGTAAAGCCTCTAATGAAAATCTTTTGGAGACAAAATAGTTTAATCCGGCACCAAGTCCAAAGCTAAAGGTATTTGTTTTGAATTCAACCGAACTGACTTCTGACCTGAAATAATCTATACCAACCTGGCCAAACAATGAAAATTTTTTATTTGGTGAGGAATAATATCGTCCAAAAACACCTGCGCCATAATTTGTATTTTCTGAAGAATTTCCTGCGCCATTATCGGTCTCATTCTTCAAGTAAACCAATCGGCCACCCACAACAATATTATCTGAAACAAAATATCCGACTTTTGGCGAGAATTCAAAGCTATAATTTTCAATATCACCTTCAGTTGCCGAGGCTATTCTGAATGCACCACTGATAAAAATATCGCTCTTTGTGAAACCTTTATCCTGTGCAGATAGATAAGCTAAACATGAAAATGCCAGTATTAAGATTACAGGTAAATTTTTCAACATCTTTATTTCTAAGGATTAGAATGGAAGGTCGTCATCCGGATCTTCTTCATTCAAATCATCTACAGGCTCAAACTGATCAGCTGGTGGTATACTTGAATCTTGATTTGCGTTTTTGCTAACCTTTTCAATGCGCCAGCCCTGGATAGAGTTATAGTATTTGGTTTCTCCTTGAGGACTTACCCATTCGCGTCCTTTTAAATTAATGCCAATTTTCACCTTTTCGCCAACATTAAATTTGTCAATTACATCAGTCTTATCCTGAATAAATTCAATATTTAAAAATTGTGGATATTGCTCTTCTGTGGTAATTACAACTTCACGTTTACGAAAACCATTGTTGCCATATTCTTTGGTTTCTCCGATAACTTTTATTTTTCCTTCTACTTCCATAATATTTTATTTTGATAATAATATACACCAGGCTGCAAAGATATCATCGCTTTTTAGATATTCCTGAGCTTTTAGGTGTAAACCTTCCTGTTTTGTTTCTTCTATGTATAATTGTAATTTTTCTTCTTTTATAAACTGGTCTACAACTTCCTGAGTCGGCAAAGCTTCTATATTTCCAAGCTTGCCAAGGTCATTACCATTTAAAAACTGACTATGTTTTATAGCATCAGGCATTTGATCAATGCCTATGCCTAATTTTTGATTGGGTTTTGGGACTTCAAACATTCCCCGGTTTGCTCTGGTGTACCAATTTCCTCCCATTCTGGCTACCTGGTCTATTTCATACTGGTCAATTTTACCATTTTCATCCAGGATATGTTCGGCGATATGCAGCTTTACCACTTCTGCAATGACTAAATTTCCGGCACCACCTTGGTTACCCAATTCTATGATCTTATTTACTTTACATTCAAACTGTACCGGGGATTCCTTAACCCTGAAAGGCTTAACAATGTCTGATTTGAGCATGGTCAAACCACTTTTTTCAAACTCATTTACTTCTGAAGGATATTCAGTACTAGATAATGACATTTGCTGTACGATATCGTAATTTACAATATTGATAACGACTTCTTTATTGTCCTGACAGTTGGTTAAACTGTCTTTTGTTGTATTATCCCGAACCCTTCTGGCTGGTGAAAAAATCATAACAGGAGGATTAGCACTGAATACATTGAAAAAGCTGTAAGGAGAAAGGTTAGGGACGCCGTCGTTGCTTATAGTACTGGCAAAAGCGATTGGTCTTGGACCAACAGCACCCAATAAATAAGCATGTAGTTCTTTTGTACTAACGTCAGATGGGATTATACTTTTCATGATGTACAAATTTAAAATATTCCAACTATCTGGACTTGCTTTTAGAAAAATTTATACGGTTGGATAATTTATAGTAATTTTGTAAAAACTTTCTTTAAAACTTAAAATTAGTATAGCATGCAACTGTACAATAAATTAAGTGCAAAAGAAAGGGAAGCACTTATTGAACAGGCTGGTGAAGACAGGCTGACGCTTTCCTTTTATAAATACGCACATATCGGTAATCCGCAACTATTAAGAGATCATTTGTTTATAAACTGGGACAAAATGGACGTTTTAGGTCGTATTTATGTCGCTCATGAGGGTATAAATGCTCAACTTTCTGTGCCTGCTTCAAATTTTTCCGAATTCAAGGATTTTATAGATAGTATTTCAGTTTTAAAGGATGTCAGGCTCAATATAGCAATAGAGCACGATAATAAGTCTTTCTTGAAGCTTAAGGTGAAAGTCCGTCCAAAGATTGTTGCTGATGGTTTGAATGATGCTACTTTTGATGTAACTAATAAAGGTGTTCATGTGGATGCTGAAAAGTTCAATGAGCTTATAGAAGATCCGGATACAGTATTGGTGGATATGAGAAATCACTACGAAAGTGAAATAGGTCATTTTAAAAATGCAGTTACGCCTGATGTTGATACTTTTAGGGATTCTCTCGATATCATAGAACGTGATTTGAAAGATCATAAAGAAGATAAGAATCTCGTAATGTATTGCACTGGTGGCATACGCTGTGAAAAAGCAAGTGCATATTACAAGCACAAAGGTTTTAAGAAAGTATTTCAGCTGGAAGGTGGCATTATTGAATATACCCGTCAGGTCAATGAAAAAGGATTGGAAAATAAATTTTTAGGTAAAAATTTTGTATTTGATCAAAGACGTAGCGAGCGTATATCTGATGACATTATCTCTAAATGTCATCAATGTGGTAAACCCTGTGATACACATGTAAATTGTGCCAATGAAGCCTGTCATCTTTTGTTTATTCAATGCGACGAATGCTCAGAAAAAATGGAGAATTGCTGCTCAACAGAATGTCAGGATATTATTCATTTGCCTTATGAAGAGCAAAAAAGGCTCAGGGCAGGTAAGCGAAACAGTAATAAGATTTTTAAAAAAGGAAGATCAAAAGTTTTAAAGTACAAATTTTAGCACCTCTGTTTAAAATTTTAAATATTTTCTAAATGTCGGTCGATAATTTATAGTAAAATGTAGTAATTTTGCTATTAATACTTACACTTGCTTAATACATTTATACTTTAGCCTAAAAAAATGGAAGGTGAAACGTATAAAATTTGAAAAAATAAAATTAAATAAATATAGCATTGCCCTATTAGTTCTTGCTGCAATTTTTATTATTGCGGGTAGTGGTTTACTGCACAGTTTTAATAGCATTTTTTTGATATGCATTGGAATTATCATTATACTTTTTTATTTAAGTAAACTTTTTTGGTACAAAAATTATGTGACTTACAATGACAACAATATATACATTAGAATAAACTCACATTTAGGTAAAAGATTCAACTTTGAACCAATCAGCAAAGTTAATCTGACTTCGGAATTATTGGTTATTAAAGAAAATGATGCGTGTCATGAGATAGATCTCCATAGAATAGACAGAAATGATATTGATGATTTAGTAAAAATTGTAGTTACAAAATCAAAAGCAGAATTTAGTAGTAATATAATGGATAAACAATTTTATTCCAATCTTTAAAAAATATGAACATCTCCAGGTTGATCTGTTTATGCTTGTCGGGATTTTTTTATTTTAATTCTATTGCACAAGACAATATCAGTTCAATAGATAACACTTTAAACCAATGGCATAAAGCTGCTGCTGAAGCTAATTTTGAAGATTATACTGATTTAATGACAGAAGATTGTGTTTTTATCGGTACTGATGCTATTGAAAACTGGAAAGGAGAAGCGTTTCTGAGTTTTGCAAAGCCTTATTTTGATAAGGGCAAAGCCTGGACTTTTCACAGCATAAGCAGGAATATTTATAATGAAGATGCAAAGAACATAGCATGGTTTGATGAACTTCTGGAGACACAAATGGGTATTTGTAGAGGTTCTGGTGTTTTAATTTTTTCAGACGGGAAATGGAAAATTAAACACTACGTACTTTCTATAGCCATACCAAATGATAATGTAACAGAGATTAAAGAAATGAATGAGCTTTACAATGCATCATTAATTAAAAGCTTAAAAAAGTAGAGTAGTAGCTTCTAATACTTTTCACCTTTTAAGTACAAAATTTTCAGGTTCTCTTTAGTTGCTATTTTATCACTTACTAAAATATTCTTCTAACTCTTTAAGGGTTTCAGGCGTTGTATTTATGTCCTTTACGACATTTCCTTTTTCCAAGACCACAATTCGTTTACAAACATCTGTCACATGCATAAGGTCATGACTCGATATTAAAACGGTTGTTTGCTTTTGCTCAGTTATATCCTTAAGTATGGCTTTTAGTCTGATTTGAGTTGTGGGGTCAAGGTTGGCGAAAGGTTCATCCAGTATTACCACTTCAGGGTTTCCTATAAGTGCAGCAACAATTCCAACTTTCTTTTGATTCCCTTTGGAAAGATCCCTTAGGTATTTCTTTTTATTTAAAATTTCATCATGAAAGAAGTCTTCAAAGTCTGCCAGAAAGCTATCAACTTCTGCTTTGCTCACGCCTCTTAAATCTCCTACAAAGTAAAAATATTCTTCAGGTGTGAGATAACCAATTAAAAAACTTTCATCGATAAATGCTGCTGTAAATGGTTTCCATTCCTCTGATTCGCTTACTACAATACCACCACTACTTATATTACCGGTGGTAGGTTTGATGAGGTCCAGTAATAAACTGAATAGTGTTGTTTTACCAGCACCATTATTGCCTACTAATCCAAAGTTTTGACCTTTTGGAATATCGATGTTTTCAATTTTTAAAACTTCAACGCCGTTATAGGATTTACTAATGTTATTTATGGTAATCATATTAGTTATTTTTTTCTGCAAATGCTGCAATTGTAGAATATTTTTGATTTTGGTAGATCTTTTCGATCAGATTCAGAAATGGATTGTAAAACACAAGTCCGATTAGGCCACTTAGAGCCAGAGTGATTATTCCGGCATCAAAGCTTATGAACTTATAAGGAATGTAAAAGATAATCATAGGGCCTGCGACCTTGGGAATACTTATGAGCATTTGGGTTAAGTTAAACCCGTTAGTGTTCTGAAAGGCTTTGGCTTTTACGTTCAGTTCTACCGGTACCTTGTTCAACGCACCACCGTAAAGTGTGATAAAAGAATTCAAACCAATATTAAAAGAGGCTCCGGCCAGTATCATTTTGTAAATGTCCCAGCCAAAATAAAGATAAGGTAAACTTAAAATGGTAGAAACTACTGTTGCAAATACCATCAAGGTCAATTTTGACTTAAGGTATTCTCGGTAAGGAATATTTTGGCTCATCATCAATTTATAATATTCACTATCCCATGAAGGGACTAGCTGACCAAAGGATAATAAAAACCCACCGGTTACAAACATAGAGGCAAAAGCGATCATTGCTGGAAATTTCTCAACATAAATATCCTGTGTGTAAAATATCAAACCGTAGAATAAAAATATAAATGACATGATCAACACCTGTTTTGGTCTGGCATTTCTGATAATCATCTTGATATCATTTTTAAGAAAAGGCGATACACTGCCTAAACTGTCAACAAACTTAAGGTCTAAGGCTCTTACTTTTTCCTCTTTTTTGGTTATAGCACCATCAATATAAAAATGGTTGAGGTAATACTTATAATTTGCAATGAAAGCAAGAACACAAAGAACTACCGGTATCAGGATCCAGACCGGTTTTGTGTACATCCCGTGAAAAAATAAGTACGCGTATTCTGTGATATCGAAGATCTCATAATTCTGTAAGGCTATCATCAGTGTAGCAGCACCAGCAATCAAAGCAAAATATAAATTGGTCTTATTGATCAGGTAGACCAGATAATTGTTCATGAATATTAAAGCTATTATCCCAACAAACCAGGATAATACATAAAGCGGGTGATAACCCTGTACAATTAATACAATTGTAAATGGCAGGAAAAATAAAAGCGGTAAAATGTTGAAAAAAGAGGTGGCAGTTTTTGCCAGTAAGAATTTGACAACCTGATTCCTTTTGATAGGAATGATCATCAAAGGTTTTATGTTCAAAACTGGCATTTGCTGAATAAAATACCTCAGGCCCAGATCAAACAGAATCCAGTAAATCAGAAATTTATTCAGAGTGAGTAACGGATCTGTTCCGGGAATCATATCCTGTAGCATGAAATATCCGGCAACTCCAAATAAAATGGCTATACCTCCAAAATAAAGTATACCCAGAACAATCAGAATTTTAATAGCTAAAGCGGCTTCAAAATAAGAGGAACGCCTGAATTCCTTCCACTTGAGAGATAAAAATTTCTTGTACATGCCTGTTTTTATTTGATTTGTAGTTTCAACCTATAAAATGTTACAATATAGTGCAAAAAAAAATCCGATTTTATAATAAATCGGATTTTTTAAATTGTAAAAATTATAGTATCAGTCCACTAAGATTATGACTTTGTTTTCTTTGCATTCAACAACGCCTCCTTTTATATCAAAGGTCAATTTGTTATTGATCTCTTTGAAATAAGCTTTTGCCTTTTCTTCCAATGAAACATCCTTATTAAGCTTGATCAAACCGTTATCGAGCGTAGAAACTATTGGAGCATGATGATTTAATATTTGAAACTCACCCTCAGTTCCCGGTAAGGTAACAGAATCTACCTCTTGGCTCATTAATTTTCTTTCAGGTGTTATGATCTCTAAATGCATGTCCTAGCTTTTTTGATATGATTTAAAACTGATGATTAATCTTCCTCAGCCAACATTTTTTCACCGGCTTCTATAGCGTCTTCAATAGTACCTTTTAGGTTGAAGGCTGCTTCAGGCAGGTGATCCAGTTCGCCATCCATAATCATATTGAAACCTTTAATGGTGTCTTTTATATCAACTAACACACCTGGCATACCAGTAAATTGTTCTGCTACGTGAAATGGCTGCGATAAGAAACGTTGAACACGTCTGGCTCTGGAAACAGCCAGCTTGTCTTCTTCTGAAAGCTCTTCCATACCAAGAATCGCTATAATGTCCTGAAGTTCTTTATATCGCTGTAGAAGCTCTTTTACCCTTTGGGCACAATTATAATGATCTTCACCAAGGATTTCTGCAGTTAAGATTCTTGAAGTTGAATCAAGCGGGTCAACAGCCGGATAAATACCAAGTTCTGCAATTTTTCTTGATAATACGGTTGTAGCATCTAAGTGAGAGAAAGTTGTCGCAGGCGCAGGGTCTGTCAAGTCATCAGCCGGAACATATACGGCCTGAACTGAAGTAATAGAGCCTTTTTTGGTTGAAGTAATACGCTCCTGCATGGCTCCCATTTCAGTGGCCAGTGTAGGTTGATAACCCACAGCAGATGGCATACGTCCAAGAAGTGCAGATACCTCAGAACCCGCTTGTGTAAAACGGAAAATATTGTCAACGAAGAAAAGAACGTCTTTACCTTGTCCATCTCCGGCTCCATCTCTAAAATACTCAGCAATGGTAAGACCTGAAAGTGCAACTCTCGCACGGGCGCCTGGAGGCTCATTCATCTGACCAAAAACGAATGTCGCTTTCGATTCCTTCATGGATTCTTTGTCTACCTTGGACAAATCCCAACCACCTTCTTCCATAGAATGCAAGAAATCATCACCGTATTTGATAATACCTGATTCGAGCATTTCACGGAGTAGGTCGTTACCTTCACGAGTTCTTTCTCCAACGCCGGCAAACACAGATAAACCACCGTGACCTTTTGCAATATTATTAATTAATTCCTGGATCAATACCGTTTTTCCAACACCGGCACCACCAAACAAACCAATTTTACCACCTTTGGCGTAAGGCTCAATAAGATCAATAACTTTGATTCCGGTAAAAAGAACTTCGGTTGAAACAGAAAGATCTTCAAAATCCGGCGCATCTCTGTGTATAGGGAGACCGCTGTTGCCGGCTTTAGGTAAGTTTTCCATTCCATCAATAGCATCTCCGGTTACATTGAACAAACGACCAAAGATTTCTTTACCAACGGGCATTTGTATTGGATTCCCGGTAGCAACTACTTTAGTGCCTCTGGATAAACCATCAGCCGTATCCATAGCGATTGTTCTTACAATGTTGTCACCAATATGAGATTGGGCTTCCAGGATAAGCTTTGATCCATCTTTACGCTCAACTTCAAGTGAATCATAAATGTGAGGTAAATCTTTACTGTTTTCAAAAGCTACGTCAATGACTGGTCCAATGATTTGGGCAATCTTACCATGTGTTTGAGCCATTAGAATATAATTTAATTAAGATTTTTTTTCGGTGTGCAAATATAGGCGTTTTAAGTCAAAAAAATAAAGTAATTTTTTAAATTAATTTTGATGTTTTTTTCAGGTTGAAAAATTACTCTACTGTGACTGACTTCGCCAGGTTTCTGGGTTGGTCTACATTTTTTCCAAGCATGACCGCAATGTGATACGAAAGCAATTGAAGAGGTATGGTTGTCAAAAGCGGCGTAAATGCCTCAAAAGTTTCAGGTACTTCAATTACATGGTCTGCAATGTTCTTAACTGTATCATCACCTTCTGTCACCAATGCAATAATTTTACCTTTTCTCGATTTTATTTCCTGAATATTGCTTACAACTTTTTCGTAATGGCCCTTTCTTGTGGCGATTACTACAACCGGCATTTCTTCGTCAATGAGTGCAATAGGTCCATGTTTCATTTCGGCAGCGGGATAACCTTCAGCATGGATGTAGGAAATTTCCTTGAGTTTTAAAGCACCTTCCAGCGCGACAGGGAAATTGTATCCTCTGCCCAGGTATAAACTGTTTTTTGAGTTTTTCATAAACTCTGCTACATTGAGAATATGATCGTTTTCCTGAAGCGCTTTTTCAATCTTATCCGGTATAGATTCCATTTCATTCAAATACAAATGAAAGTCTGAGTTCGAAATCGTACCTTTAGCTTTACCAAGTTTTAGTGCCATTAAGCTTAAAACGGTAATTTGCGTGGTAAAGGCTTTTGTGGAGGCAACCCCTATTTCAGGTCCTGCATGCGTGTATGCGCCTGCATCTGTTTCTCTGGATATTGAAGATCCTACAACATTGCATACTCCAAACACAAACGCCCCGTTTTCTTTTGCCAGCTTTATGGCAGCCATAGTATCTGCAGTTTCACCACTTTGCGAAATGGCAATCATAACATCATTAGGACCGATAACCGGATTTCTGTATCTGAATTCTGAGGCATATTCAACTTCAACCGGAATACGTGAAATATCTTCAAAAATATATTCTGCAACCAGTCCGGCATGCCACGAGGTACCACATGCAGCAATTATAATACGATCTGCATTCAGGAATTTTTCCAGGTGATCATCTACGCCCGCCATCCTGATAACGCCTTTGTCAGCCAGCATCCTTCCTCTGAATGTGTCTTTTATAGCCTCAGGTTGTTCATAAATCTCTTTCAGCATAAAATGTTCGTAACCGCTCTTTTCAATCTGATCCAAACTTATCTTTAATTCATGTATGTAGGGGTCAATAAGCTTATCGTTATGAATTTTTCTTATTCGCGGTTCTCTACCCAGTCTGATAACCCCCATTTCTCCATCTTCTAAATAAATGGCAGATTTGGTATATTCTATAAATGGCGATGCATCTGACGCAATAAAGAATTCATTATCGCCAACACCAATAGCTAATGGACTGCCTAATCTGGCTACTACAATTTCGTTTGGCTTTTCCCGATCAAACACAGCAATGGCGTATGCTCCAACGGCCTGATTTAATGCAATCTGTACAGCTTTTCCTAATTTGTGATCGTCACTCATCATGACTTCTTCTATCAAATTAACAAGTACTTCTGTGTCTGTATCTGAGTGGAAAGTATAACCCCTGTTTTCAAGTACCTTTTTAATGGCATCATAATTCTCTATAATGCCATTGTGTATGATAGCCAGTCTCCCGGAATTAGAAACATGTGGATGGGAGTTGACATCATTAGGTTCTCCGTGGGTAGCCCATCTTGTATGCCCAATACCTATTTTGCCTTTTCTTACATTATCTGCAATACATTTGGTGTTCAGGTCAGAAACTTTACCTTTGGTTTTGCAAATATTAAGTTGATTTCCATCGTAAAGGGCTATACCTGCGGAGTCATATCCTCTGTACTCTAATCTTTGAAGTCCTTTTAAAACGACATCATAGGCATCTTTTTGTCCGATATATCCTACTATTCCACACATTTAATTCAATTTTGGTTAGTTATTGGGGTCTGTATAATAGATTTGAAGTTTCAATCTTTTTTCTTCATCAGCGGAGAGGTTACCGTGTAATACGGTTCCTCTGGGTGTTGATATTGTACTCTCTATAAATGAGTTTGCCTGGTCAAGCTCACTTTCTTTCACATCTAAGATTCTCGCTTGGTTAACATTTTGAGTCACCACAATTCCTATCCTTGTATTGACAGAATCATTGTTGATGATGTTATTGATGTGACTTGTCATTCTTATTTTGTAAAAATAATCCCCGTTTTCATCCTGCCTCAAAGGACCCAGGTGATTCAATTTTGATGTAAACGGATTATTTGTAGAGCTTTGGTCCAGGTTATAATCCACCAAAACCCTGTCACGGTCAAGGTCATACGCAAATATCCTGAAAGGTTGTTTCTCAATAGGAACTTCGCTCATAAAATCCTGATTGACGTATAAGATCAGATTAGCTTCGTTAATGAGCCAGTTTTCTTCTCTTAAAGATTCAATTTCGTCGGCTACACCATTTCCGTTGGAATCAGGACCATTAAATGGATCGACGATTGCAACAACACCTTGACCTCCTTTAATAAATATATTTTCTTCACCATTGGCAACATCCTGATTGCTCAGGTCTAAACCATCAGGTGTCTCATAAAAGTTGATCACATTACCGCCAAAATTAATAACATATTCATTGAAGGTTTCTACAAGTTCCGGATTTTCAACCACTTCTAAGCTTGGAGGTGGTCTTAAAGATCTGTAATATAATGTGATGTTTGCTTCCTCATTGGCCAGGCTCAAATTAAACATGAGTTTAGACCCGTCACCAGCTTCCTGTTCTGCAATGAGATACAGACCTCTAAAGTAATTTTCAAAACTACTTTGACTTACGAGATTGATCGAATTACCCTGATCCAGAATTTTCTGCTGAAAAAAATCATGATCAAGTTTTATTCTTATTCTTGGCGATTGCCTTATTCGCTCAAAAACAATCTCGTTGTTCTCATTTTCTTCAGCAGATTCGATAGTATCTGTTCTGTCTATTAAAACAACGGTTCTGTCGAGATCAGAAGGTGAGATGGTTTGGGAAAAATCACTCGGGACAAGAACACCATTTTCTTCAACCATTGTCAATGGATTTGAAATATCAATATTGGGTTCTATTTCAGAAAGTTGATTTGAATAATACAATTGTGATTCTTCAAAATCTCCGTTTTCACCCGGATTAATATCTCTTAAGAATTGATTGGATTCGTAAACTCCAATCCTAAAGCTTCCTGAGCCGAATATAGAATCCAATCTATAGATATCTTTTCCTGAATCTTCGTCAACATCAACTATCTGTCCAAATAATGGTAATGTTAAAACAACGCTGTCAATTTCCGGTTGAACACCAAAATCCGGATTTGTTGTTTGAAGCTGCAGCTGACTGAGAATGCTTACATCTGTATTTCCGAAAATCGGGTCCTCAAACTCACCAAGCAGATAAGTATTTAGTGTGTTAGACTGAACAGCTATAATGTCATCACTGTAAGATGATAAATTTTGAACAACGTAAGGCTCTGGTAAATCCAGGCTGTTTACAAAGTCACTTCCTAATGTTGTAAAATCATCTTCACAGGAAGTACTTAAAACGATTAATCCTAATAGTAAAATTGCAACCTTGATTCTGGTTTTCATCCTAATCAATTTCCTCATTCAATATATCTTTTAAGTAGAAGTCCTGATAAGCCTTGGTAAATTCTTCAATAGCATGATATTTTAATGTCGGTTTATCTAATTTTTCAATAAACTGCTCAAGCTCATCAGATAAATTTTCGCTGCCAATAATAACACCATCAGAATAGGTAATCGCCGTTTTTATCAAATTATTATAATTAGGTTCACTTAAATATTCTACTTTATCGTCATCTATTCCATCAAACATAACTTTCTTTTTCATATCTTCATCAAGAAGGCCTTTAAAATCATTTTTGTACACAGAAGTTATGATTTTTGAATCTTTGAAAAGGGGCTCGTTACCATAATAGTTCCTTAAATATAAAGGAAGTAATGAGGCCATCCAACCGTTAACATGAATGATATCCGGTGCCCAGTTCAGTTTCTTGACGGTTTCAATTACACCTTTGGCAAAAAAGATAGATCTTTCATCATTATCTTCAAACAACTGGCCATCTTCATCGCTATACATGGCTTTTCTCTTAAAATAATCTTCGTTATCAATAAAATAAACCTGCATGCGTTCTTTTGGAATTGAGGCTACTTTTATAATTAAAGGCATATCCAGGTCGTTGACAACCATGTTCAATCCGGATAATCTAATGACTTCGTGCAGCTGATGTCTTCTTTCATTAATGTTACCAAATCTTGGCATAAATATTCTTGTCTGCCCTCCTGTTGAATTTATCATCTTTGGTGCTTCAAAAGACATTGTGGAAATATCATTTTCAGGGAGGTAAGGAACAACTTCAGCCGATACGAAAAGAACGCGTTTATCCTTCATAAAACTATTTTTTCTTTGTTGGAAAATTTTAAGTTGCAAATTTACAAAATTTTACGTGGATTAAGCTTAAAATGTTAGTTTTGCAAAAAAAATTAAATCAAGAATTGTGCTTTTAGGCCACTTTTCAGAATTAACCGAACATATTGACATTAAGGTGAAATCCTCGGTTTTGGGTTTGGTCCCGACCATGGGTGCCTTACATGAAGGGCATTTGTCTTTAATAAAAAAAGCCCATATGGAATGTGATAAGGTGATTGTTTCAATTTTTGTAAATCCAACTCAATTCAATAACCCTGATGATTTAACAAAGTATCCAAGGACTTTAGATCAGGACCTTGATGCCATAAATAGTGTCTCAAAGGATGTTTTGGTCTATGTGCCAACTGTAGAAGAAATATATCCTGAAGGTGCTGAAGCTGAACATTTTGAATTTGGAACGATTTCGAAATTTATGGAAGGAGAATACAGGCAGGGTCATTTTGATGGTGTTGGCACTGTGCTCAAGAGATTGTTTGAAGTCATTAACCCGGATAGAGCCTATTTTGGAGAGAAAGATTTTCAGCAACTCGCAGTTGTCAGGAAGTTAATTGAAATTACAGGTCAGAATGTCAGCATAATTGGTTGCGAAACTTTCAGAGAAAACAATGGTCTGGCAAAGAGTTCAAGAAATAAACTACTAACATTAGAAGAAAAAGAACAGGCAGGCATAATTTTTGAAAATTTAAAATATATAAAGAGCAATTTTAGAGATAAACCTTTATTAGAAATTTTAGAAAAGGTAAAAAATAACTTTGAAGACTCACCTCTGTTCAATTTAGAATATTGTGAAGTCGCAGACGAAAAAGACCTAATACCAGCAAAGAAAATAGAATCTGATAAAAATTATAGGGCATTTATAGCTGCTTATTGTAACAATGTAAGGCTGATAGATAATATGTCTTTGAACTAGATGATATGCAAATAACAGTAGTAAAATCAAAAATACATCGCGTAAAAGTTACAGGTGCAGACCTTAACTATATTGGTAGTATCACCATTGATCAGGATTTGATGGATGCAGCAAATCTATTTGAGGGAGAGAAAATACAGGTAGTGAATAATACCAACGGTGAGCGTCTGGAGACTTACGTCATTCCGGGACCAAGAGGAAGCGGAGAAATCACATTAAACGGTGCGGCCGCCAGAAAGGTTTCTCCGGGAGATATCCTCATACTTATGGCTTACGCTATTATGACGCCTGAAGAAGCAAAAAACTTCAACCCATCTATCATTTTTCCTAATGATGATAATCTTCTGAAATAAATTTATGGCAAAGTCTCCATTGACCAAATGGCTTAAAATAATTATACCTTTGGCTTTGGGTGTTTTTTTTGTTTGGGTTTCTTTTGCCAATACAACAGAAGAACAACGTAAAGATATCTGGTATAACGTGCAGAATGCAGACCTTTTATGGGTTATTATTTCTATAGCTTTAGGATTTTTATCCCATGTCATTAGAGCAAACAGGTGGAAACTGCTCTTGCAACCGCTTAATGACAAACCCAGATTTTCCAACTGTTTTTATGCTGTAATGTTTGGTTATTTGGCTAACCTCGGTATTCCAAGATCCGGTGAATTTCTCAGAGGAGCAAGTTATGCAAGCTATTCACGATTAAGCTTTGAACAAAGCTTTGGTACAATTATTACCGAACGTCTCGTAGACTTTGTTATGCTCATCAGCATCATTGGAATTACACTTTTAATTCAGGCGGATGAGCTTTTGTTTTATCTGGAATTGAATAATATAAATCCATTAAAAACCCTGCTTTACCTATTAGTGATATTAGGATTTTTTTTAATTGCTCTAAAAGTTTTAAAAAAGTCCAGTAATGCATTGATTTTGAAGATTAAAAATTTTCTGTTCGGACTTTCCAAGGGCATTAAAAGTATTTTAGAACTGGAGCAAAAGTGGTCATTTATATTACAAACCTTAGCCATCTGGATACTTTATGTTGCTATGTTCTGGATCATAAAATTTTCAATACAGGGAACAGAAGAGCTTAGTTTTGGTGCTGTACTGGTCGGTTTTATTGCAGGTAGTTTTGCGATGTCTGTTACCAGTGGTGGTATAGGTTTATATCCATTAGCTATAGCTTCAGTTTACAAAATGTTTGATATTCCAATAGAGTCTGGTCAGGCTTTTGGATGGGTTTTATGGTCAGCTCAAACCCTACTGGTTCTAGTGCTTGGTGTGTTATCCGCAGTCCTGTTGCCTATTGTAAATAAAAATAATAGATTAGAGGACTAAAAATATCAATTATGAAAACCTTTCTTACAATAGTTATTTTTGCTTTATTAATGTTCAATCACAGCATCGCGCAGATTGAAAATATATCCGTTAATTCCAGAATACTCAATGATTCAAGGGAGATTAAAGTTCAACTGCCAAGGAACTATGATTTAAACAGTAATAGGACTTACCCTTTGATTTTTGTATTCGATGGTCATTATCTTTTTGAGCCGGTTGCTGGCATAGTTGACTATCTTAGTTACTGGGAAGAGATTCCTGAAGCAGTTGTTGTCGGCATAAATCAGAATAAAAGCAGAATGGAAGATGGCAGATATGATGATAAGGATTTTCTGCCCATTGGTTCGGGTGCGGGTTTTTTTGATTTTGTCCAGATTGAGGTCATGAAGTATATCAAAGAAAACTATAATGTTGGTGATTTTTCAGTCGTTATAGGTCACGATTATATGGCCAATTTTGCAAATTTTTATTTATTTTCAAAAAAGACAGGATTTCAAGGATTTATAAACCTGAG
>CAJXVZ010000025.1 GCA_913062845.1 uncultured Psychroflexus sp. | reverse complement strand
GTCAGTTAATTTACCGGACTTAAGTGTATCTAAAGCATCTCTGTGTTTTGCATTAAGATAAGTCAGGTAGTCTTTTTCAAATTCCTTTACTTTATCCACCGGCACATTACGCAATAAATTTTTAGTACCAGCATAGACAACTGCAATTTGCTCTTCTACCGGGAATGGATCTGATTCTGCCTGTTTTAGTAACTCAACATTACGTTTACCTTTTTCAATCGTACGCATGGTAGCAGCATCCAGATCTGAACCAAACTTAGCAAAGGCTTCAAGTTCACGGTATTGCGCCTGGTCGAGTTTTAGCGTACCGGCTACTTTTTTCATTGATTTGATCTGTGCAGAACCACCAACACGGGATACAGAAATACCTACATCAATCGCAGGACGCACACCAGAGTTGAATAAGTCTGATGTTAAGAAAATCTGACCGTCTGTAATCGAAATAACGTTGGTTGGAATATAGGCTGATACGTCACCCGCTTGAGTTTCGATAATTGGAAGAGCTGTTAAAGAACCACCACCTTTGACCTTATCTTTTAAAGCTTCCGGTAAATCATTCATTTGCGCTGCAATCTTATCGTCATTGATAATTTTTGCAGCACGCTCTAATAGTCTGGAATGTAGATAGAAAACGTCACCCGGATAAGCCTCACGACCTGGTGGACGACGAAGTAATAAAGATACCTCACGGTAAGCTACCGCTTGTTTTGACAAATCATCATAAATAATTAAAGCCGGACGACCGGTATCTCTGAAATATTCACCGATTGCCGCTCCGGCTAATGGTGCATAAACCTGCATTGGGGATGGATCTGATGCGTTAGCTGCAACAATTGTAGTATAAGCAAGAGCACCTTTCTCTTCAAGTAAGTTTGCGATACCAGCAACAGTTGAAGCCTTCTGACCAACAGCTACATAAATACAGTATACAGGCTCTCCTGCATCGTAAAACTCTTTTTGGTTAAGAATAGTATCTATACATACGGCTGTTTTACCTGTCTGACGGTCACCAATAACCAATTCCCGCTGACCACGTCCAACAGGAACCATAGCATCTATTGACTTTATACCGGTTTGTAATGGCTCAGAAACAGGTTCTCTGTAAATAACACCTGGCGCTTTACGCTCAATCGGCATATCAAAAGTTTCTCCTTCAATAGGACCTTTACCATCAATCGGTTTTCCTAATGTGTTTACAACACGTCCGGATATCCCATCACCGATTTTAAGAGAAGCAATCTTATTGGTACGTTTTACAGTTTCACCTTCATTGATTTCAGTAGATTTCCCAAAAAGTACTACACCGACATTATCTTCAGCCAGGTTAAGTACCATTCCGCTCATACCACTTTCAAATTCTACTAATTCTCCATATTCAGCATTGGTTAGGCCATAAACATTGGCAATACCATCACCAACATTTAGTACCGTACCAACTTCATCTAATGAGGCTTTTGTTTCAAAACCTGATATTTGCTTTTTGATGATTGCTGAAATTTCAGCTGGATTTATTTCTGCCATAACTATTATGCGTTAAAATATAATTCTGTTAGTTATAAAAATTTCGTTTGATCTTATTGAGTTGGCCTGATATACTGGCATCATATTGTAAATCATTCAGCTTTAAAACAAAACCACCCAGAAGTTCTTCATTAACTTCGGTAGTAATTTTAGCCTCGTCGCCGGTTAATTTTTTAATTTGATTTTGTAAAGCTTTAAGGGATTTTGAATCTAATTCAATTGCTGACGTTACATGTGCCTCCTGTATATTGTGATACTTATTGTACATGCTCGCGTAAGACTGACAAATCCACTTCAGGTGATCAAATCTTTCATTCTCAGCCAGTGTTTCAAATAGCTTGATCAACATAGGGTCGAATGACTTAAAGATATTCTGAACGATGCTCAATTTAACTTCGTTTTGTATGACAGGACTATTAAGCACACTTCGTAGATCACTATTATTATCAATAGCTTTTTGAATGGCCTGAGTTTGCTCTAATAAAGTGTCCATTGACTTTTGGTCTTTGGCCAGATCGAGTATTGCCTGAGCATATCGTTTTGCAGCACGTTGTCCCATAAGGTCTTAGTTAAGCTTTACGTCTTCTAAATATTTATTGACGAGTTTTTGTTGTTCTTTCTTGTCTTTAAGTTCCTGTTGAAGGACTTTTTCAGCAATTTCAACTGAATATTGAGAAACTTGCTGTCTGAGATCATCTATTGCAGCTTTTTTCTCACTCTCTATTGCTGTTTGAGCTTTTGCTATAATATCATCAGCTTTTTTAGCCGCTTCTTCTGCCGCTTCACTGATCATTTGCTTTTTCATCTGCTGTGCCTCTTTAAGCATAGCATCGCGTTCCTGACGGGCTTCCTGCTTCATCTTTTCATTGTCTGCCTTAAGGCTCTGCATTTCCTTTTTGGCTTCTTCAGCCGAGTCTAAAGCTTTCTGGATACCTTCTTCTCTTTCGTTAAGCGATTTCAGAATAGGACCCCAGGCGTATTTTCTCAGTAAAAATATAAGGACTATCAGGACAAGTATCTGCCAGAAAAATAATCCAAATGAGAAATCTTCAACTAATTTCATGAGTTTTTAGAATTTAATTTTTTAATTAAAACTAAGCCTACAGCCAACCGCTAATAGGCTTAGTTAGTTTTTTACACTGCAAATAATGCAGCAAATGCAACACCTTCTAAAAGGGCAGCAATGATAATCATCGCTGTTTGAATTTTTCCTGTTGCTTCAGGTTGACGGGCAATAGCTTCCATAGCAGCACCTCCGATCTTACCAAGACCGATACCTGCTCCAATGATTACTAAACCTGCACCTACCATTACTGGGATTTCCATAATTAACTATTTAAAAATTAAACTTCAATTCAAATATTTTATACTACCGGTACGTCATCGCCATGATCATCATGTTCTTCAACAGCCATACCAATATACAATGCACTTAATAAGGTAAAAATATAGGCTTGTAAAAATGCAACCAACAACTCAATCACTGAGATCATAATTGTAAAACCGAAAAAGGCCGGACCGGCAATCCAGTTTTGCATAATAACTATAAGCCCTAATAAGCTCATGATCACAACGTGTCCTGCAGTCATGTTTGCAAACAGACGTATCATAAGCGCAAATGGTTTTGTAAACATACCAAGGATCTCAATCGGCATTAATACTATTTTCATTGGAATTGGTACGCCCGGCATCCAGAATATGTGTTTCCAGTAATCCTTATTACCACTAAACTGAACTATTATGAAAGTTACAAGAGCTAAGGCAAATGTAACAGCAATGTTACCTGTCACATTAAACCCGAGTGGTGTCATCCCTAAAAGATTCAATATCCAAATGAAAAAGAACACAGTCAAAAGAAAAGACATGTACTTTTTGTACTTGGGACCAATATTGGGTTTTGCAATATCATCTCTTACGTAAATCACTAGTGGCTCAAGAGCACGACCAAAGCCTGTAGGAATTTGACCTTTTTTGTATGATTTAGCGAGACTTGTGAACATCCAAAGTAAAAGCACAGAGGCTAATATCATTCCGATCAGGTTTTTTGTGATAGAAAAATCAAGGGGTTTTTCATTTTCTACAAATCCTTCCTCATCGTATGTTATAGTGCCTTCAGCATCCGTTTTGTATATCTTACTGTGGTATAATTTGTAATGCTGACCGTCAATTTCTACCAAATCCTCACCGTGGTGAAATTTAGATGATGAAAAGAAATGCAATCCATTATCAAAATCGTAAATAATGACTGGCAAAGGAATACCAAAATGCTCCCCTGTTTCTCCGTCTGAGAACAAATTGAAATAATGAGAATCGTCAAGGTGATGATCTATGTAAGCTTCAACCTCTTCTTCTGTATTAACTTTTCCGCCGTGACCCTGATCATCTTTGTCACCTTCGGACTTTGCTAAACCTAGCCAGGAATTAGCTAAAATCATAATAGCTAATAAACAAACTCGAGTTATAAATTGCATAAAAATAGCTTTGCTCAATTTGGGTGCAAAAGTAAATAAAAAATTAAATCTATATTCTGTTTTCAAACAATTTTTATTTTGGAAATTTTGACTTTAAAAATCAGCTCTGTTCAGGTATTTACTTAAAACAAAAACTTCGGCGAAAACACAGATGAAATAAGGCACAAAAAACATTAAGAAATTATCTCTGTTAACATCTACTCCTTTCAATTTTGTGTAAGTTAAAAAGACAATAATCTTCAACAAACCTATACCCAAAAAAATAAATCCAATATTTCTCTTCAACTTATCCAATAATAGAGAAATGATTATTACAAAAGGTAAAGTAAAAATCAGGTTAAAAATATAAGTAAAACCTAGATTAAGGCCATCAACTTTATTGCCCCATGACATTTGAATAAAGTAAGCCGGAACTAATCCTATTATGAGGATTCCAAAAAATTGAAGTAATACTTTTTTGTTTTGCAATTTCAATTATCTAAATCCTTAATTTGTTTTAATAGCAAATAAAGGCTGGCAAATATTCCAAACAGTATAAAACCTAAAGTAAACCAGGAAATACTAGTATCGAATTTTGTATCTAATTTTTTACCAATATAGGCACAAACAAAGATAATAACGCCCATTTGTATACCGGCACCTGTGAGAATCACCCAACGATTACGCGGTCTTTGTTTGTTGTTTTTTGGCTTCTTTTTGCCCATCTTCTGGCGTTTTAAGAGCTCCAGACATCTGGCAAGTGGCATTGAATGATGCACCTGCGTCTACAACCAGTTCATCTGTAACAACCTCACCTGAAATTCGAGCTGAATTTTTAAAGTGACATATATTGACCTTGAGTTTACCTTTAAAAGTTCCTTCAATATCTGCACTTTCACAGATCACCTCGCCATCTATAACTCCGGTTTCTCCTATAACTACTTTACCTTTTATGTTTAGGTTACCTATTAGTTCTCCTTCTACTCTAAAACTACCTTCTGAGGTTATGTCTCCTTTAAATGTAGTGCCTTGCGCAATTTTATTTTGCTCTTTAGAAAAGTTAGGCTTTTTATTTTGCTCTTTAGAAAAGTCAGGCTTTTTATTTTTGTCTGAAAACATGATTATTTATTTAATTGATTTAGATATTCATCAAGGTTTTTGTAAATCTGAATTATACTGTAATTTTCTTCAGAAATCGCAAAATAATCAAATTCTTTGGATAAAAGTTTTTCTTTAATTAAAATTTCAGCCAGACCCTGAGCTCCTAACAAACTCCCTAGTCCATCTAAAACAACAAATTTCTGTGAGGAATTATAGGTCTCTTGTGTTATTTTAAAATCATAGTCCAAAGAATCCAAACCATTTTCTAACTGAGGCATAAAATCTTCCATCACTGCATCGTCTGAAAAGTAATATATCAATTTATAGCTCTGGTGATCATTATCCGGCAGGAATGAGTTGGGCTTTAGGTTTCTCAGTTCATTGTAACGCTTTTGGGCATATTTTCCCTCATCAGATTGTGGATAAGTCAATGCCACATAATTCAGTGCTTCTTTATAAGCCTGAGAGCCTTCAATCTTTGCAATAGCATAAGCCTTTAGCAATTCAAATTTTGGAGCTATGGGTCTGCCTATAAATTTTTGGGCGTTGGCTCCGGCTTCTTTTACAACATAGGCGTAACGCTTGTTTTCATAGTCCTTGTAAAGGCGTTTATAAATATTAAGTGGATTATTCTCACTTTCTTTTAAGGCTTCCGGGTTAAGTAGCAGCGTAGCATATTCACTGTCCGGATGCTCATTTAATATTTTGTTTTTCCATTTGTTCTTTTCAGAAATATCTCCCATTTCTTCTGCAATGAGATAAAGATTGTAAATACTGGGAAGAATTAATCTTTCCTCAGGGTCACTTTCGAGAAGATCTTCAAACTTGTTTTTAGCCAATTCATATTCTTTGAACTTCTCCTTATAAATCACACCTAATTGATAGTAGGCAAAATTCCTGTCAATCCAGAGCGTATCAATTATATTTTGGTCGGTTGGAATTTGGGAAATGTATGTATCAGTTTGATAAGTTGGATCATTTGCAAAAGGATCCGTCTCTTCTTCTTCCCCTTCTTCTCCTTCACTGCTTTGCATTCTTGTGCCGCCATACTTCCAGTTATCAGTAAGCGGTATGTTACCCCAGGTCTGTTTAAAAGTTAGTAAGCCTTTTTGAGTCTGGTTATTATCGTAAAAGAAAAAGCCTGTTCCTTCTGAATTCGCTCTTCCGGAATTCATTGAAGGAGAGGTTTTGCTGCGGTTAGAGGCTGCTAAGCCTGGGTTTGACAGAGATGATCTTTGCCTTCCAGCCTGGTTTCCACCTAAAGCCATTCGTGAAGCAGATTTTTGAGAAAAAACACTCTTGGCTTCTTCCTTGAGTTTTTCAATATAATTTTCAAAGAAAGTTACCCGTTCTTCTTTCGTCATTTCAACAAGATCCAGAATACTGTCTTTTTCATTAGCAATACCTTCATACTTGATGACATCTTCAAGGTTTTCTCTCTTTTTGGAAATAAGCCTGTATTCTCTTTTTGCTTGATCCAGTTTTGTTAATGTGCTGTCGTAGTATGCGCCTGCTGTTTTATAATTATTTCTGTCAAAATATATATCAGCAAGCCTTAAATAATCTCTTGAATACAAATAAGGATCCTTAGGTTGTCTTTTCAGTGATTTATTATACAGATCTATAGCAAGATCTATAGAGTCTATTTGATTGTGGTATTCCGCATAATCGAAATATATAAAATCCAAAAAAGGACGGTTTTCCCGGTTTTCAATTAACTCATTATACCTCGCCTGCATGCCGGCATAACTTACAGTATCCTTATCTATATTTTTGATCTGCTCAAGTCTTGCATGTATCATGTAGGTTCTTGGTGATCTTCGGTTGAGATCGATGATTTTTTGAAAAGTGTAATTGGCACTGTCTTTCTGTTCCAGCCTGTTAAACAGCTGTGCTTTGATGTAAAGTAATCTGCCTTTTAGGGTATCCGAGTCAGCGTAATATATGGCTTTATTAAGCGGATCTATGGCACTTTCGGGCTTCTCATTAAGAATATAGGCTTCTGCCAGAATACTATGCAGGTGAGTTTTGTATTCATCATCCAAATCAGGATATTCCTGTTTGATCTTTAAAAGATTTTTTAATGCCAGATCATAGTATTTTAGGCGCATATTTACCTTTTCTGTCCAGATCTTAGCTTCAACAATTTCGCTGCTTTCCGGATAATGGTTTAAGACATAAAGGAATGCATCCTTAGCCTGAATATACCTGTGACCATGGTATCTGGCTTTTCCGAGAAGGATAAATGTTTCATCCATTTGAAAGTTACGCTCTTCACCCTCAATAAACATGGCATGCTTCTGAATGGCTTTTACCGCTTTTTGTTCTGCACGTTTAAAATCGGGATTTTTGGCTTCTTCCTGTTGGGATTCGGTATCAAAAATATCCTTTTGGGGCGGAGCTTCCTGCATTCTTTCCACAGGAAGGATTTCCCAGTAATTCTCAGGATAATTTCTCACCACGCCCTGAATACCATTACCAATAGCCAAATTTCCATTATAAATGGCATTGTAATATGTATTCATAGCATGCCAGTTCTTGTTCAGAAACTTGTTCTTTTGGGTTGAACATGACATCACTGCTATGAGTAATACGCAAGTTATGATGAAGTGTTTTTGTAGTAATTTCAAATTCTAAAGACTTGAGGTCAATTAAATAACAAATTTACGATGCGTTTAGTATACACCGCTTGCAAAAATAGGCTTCTTTTTGAGAATAGAGCATTTTGCATCAAATGAACAGTTGATAAATTATATTTTCAATCTGACAGACATCAGAAATTCCAACCTTTTACCGGAATAAACCCTCTTAAATGATAAACAGTATTTGAAATTATATATATTTGATCAAGCCTTTTGCCTATGACGACCCTTAGCTTCAGAGACTGCTGTTTATTTTTGATTTGTTTTGCTGTGACATCATGTTTTTATTTTGCCAATGGTCAAAACATTACCCAAAGTGAAGCCTATGCCAGAAATGCCTATATATACAAGCTTACAAACCAACAGGCAAAAGCCTTTTTTGAAGATGAGCCACCTGAGTATGATCAGAAATATTTCCAGACATTAGTTGATTCTTTTCCGGTTAACGAAGAATACCGTAAAAATCTTCAACAGGGATACTATTTAAAGGTAGATATCAGAAAAAATAAGGTAAATACGTATCTGACCTCCGTACAGGATTTTAATGTTTTCATATTTAATAATGACAAAGACCTGAACTTAAGGGTCATTGACCGAAAAGGCGAACCCATCAAAAATGCAAACATTAAGGTAAAAGGCAAAAAGATCAGATTTAATGAGAGTACGCAAACCTACACATCAAGAAAAAATTACCGCCAGGGCCTTATGAGCGTAAGTTACAATGGTCAGGAATTTTACTATAACCTCAGAAGGTCAGACAATAGAGGCTATTTTTTGAGGCAGTATCACAATATCATGTTCAACACGCCTGTAAAATATGTCTGGAGTCCGGTTAAGTTTGTAATAGACATACCTATAGATGCATACAAATCAATAAAATGGAACTATGGCACCGTTGGAGCCATCTCTAAAATAGAGAACTTCTTTGTGAATTTATACGATAAAACCATTTGCTTTTTTGACAGATATAATTGTGATGATCCTGTAGTAAATGGATATATAATTACTGACAAGCCAAAATACAGACCCGGAGATACTGTAAAACTTAAAGCATTTTTACTCAATAAGCGTTATAAACCCATCAAAAAACCACTCAGTGTTGTTCTTGAAAAATTTCGGGAAAGGAAAAAACTAGGAGAAATAAAACCTTATGCTGATGGCGGTTATACCTTTGAGTTCAAACTGGCAGACTCTCTTGACCTTATGCTGGACAGTCGTTATACCCTAAGGCTTAGAGATAAGTATTACAACAATTATGAAAGCATCTCCTTTTATTACGAGGATTATACTTTAAAAGGAAACACTCTGGAGATTTCTTCAGAACAACAAACCCAATACAAAGGAGACTCTCTGACGCTATCTATCGAGGCAAAAGATGAGAACGAGCTTTTCCTGATGGATGCAGAAGTAGAACTTATCCTGACACCACATACCAATTTTGCAGCTTTTGAAGAAAGACTTTTTATACCTGATACCCTTTGGAAAACTGAAAAAAAATTAAATCCTAAGTCTAAAACTGAAATTAAAATACCTCCTGATATTTTTCCTAAAGCCAATTTGGATTATTTTGTTGAAGCCAGACTAAAAACTTCAGATAATGAAGTTACGAGGTCTAATTTGCAAATATCATATGCGTATCAAACTGAAGACATACATAGTGAAGTAAACGGTGACACATTAAAATTTTACTATACTATAAACGGAGAAAGAAGACCTAAAAACGCAAAGATTTATGTCAAAGATCAATTTGAAAATATAGACAGTTTAACTTCTGTCAAGTTGCCTTACCGTCAAATTATAAACCCATATAAGAAAAGCTACAGGATCTCTACTGACAGTGTCAGTAAGGTAATAGCACTAAATCAATTTTCATCGGGCATTGAAGTGGATACTCAAAGAACACTGGATTCTATATTTATCGAAATCACTAATCCTCGAAATCTAAATCTCGTTTATCATACTTACAAAATTAATACTGAAATAGAAAAAGGGGAATCCAGCAAAGCAGTATCATTAAAGTATGCTTCAAAAAACAGAAAAAACTATTATTTAAGCCTTTCTTATATTTGGGCAGGTGAAGTGGTGAGCGAAAATTACAAAATCAACCTTCAGGAATCACAACTTAACTTATACGTTAATCAACCGGGGTTGATATATCCTGGAAAGACAGATACGATTCGTATAAAAGTTTTAGACTATAAAGATGAGCCTGTAAAAAATGTGGACCTGTCTGCCTATGGCCTTACCAAGAAGTTTAAATACAATGCACCGGAACTACCTTTCATGAAAAGAAAAAGAAAGGAGAAGAAAATCATCAATAATTATAGATTTCAAGAACCAGAGCATTTTTACAAAACCCATGATCTGAATTACGAGGATTGGAAATACAAAGCTAGTCTGGATAGTATAATCTACTATGACTTTATGTATCCCAAAGATATCTTTATTACAACAATAGATGCCAAAAATGAAATATGTCAGTTTGCTCCTTTTGTCATGAAAAATGGTTTACAGGAACATATAAATGTGATTTATGTGGACGGCAATCCTATTTATACTGCTTGGAATCAGCATGAACAAAGGTATAGTTTCCGGATTAAACCCGGCTATCATGACATTAGGTTAAGAACCCACAAGTATGAATTCACAATAGATAGTATATTTTTTGAAAAGCATAAAAAAACGATCTTCAGCATTGATGCTGACACCAAATCAACAAAAGTAAAATCAAGATTTTTGGATTATAAGCTCACAGAAGACGAAAAACGTCAGCTTTATCCCAGGATCATGATGTATACAGTTCATGACAACAACTTCCTGGCCTATCTTAAAAATAAGAACAGATATTTTCTGCTTGACCATAATGGCTTCGGCAGACATGAAAATTTCATTACCGGTCCTGTATACGGTGAATTTGAATTTATGACCTACGACAGTCTGCAATACAATCAGCAACACGAATCGAATTACAGCTACACGTTTTTTCCAAAATACTTAAGGCTCAAATCTATTGAAGATTACCGGTATCCTTCATTTTTCAGAAATTCTTCAGCAGAAAAAAACCTAAATGATGAAGTTTTAACAAAAGAACTGATCCGGGAAATCTGGAAAAACAAGCTTATAAGCAGAAGATTATACAATAACCGCAACCGATACCCTTACGCAACTTCAAAAGGAAACGCAACGCTTCGACTTAATGATTTGGAACCAAATCCTGATAAAATCGTATACAATACAATAATTGTAGACGAAGAGAGAGAGGATTTCAGGGTTTATGGTGGTTTTGTAAGATACATACATGATTTAAAACCAGACCAATATAAAGTCATTTTCCTTTTTGGAGATGGCACTTATCAAATCATTGAAGATATTGAATTAAAACCTTACGGTTTAAATGTTCTGACGATCAAACAACCTGAAAAATATGTAGAGGATTTTTTGAGTTTTACTTTCAATGAAATTTTGAACGAACAATTCTTAAATACCGACAGTCAAAAAGCTTATCGAACCCATATTAACAGACTGCGTGAGGCTTACAATAAGACTGAGCCTTATTTTGGACCGGGTAAATTCGTGAGTGGCGTAATAACAGACGAAGACGGCTTACCGATACCAGGTGTAAGTGTAGTTGTGAAAGGCACTACTATAGGCACCCAAACTGATTTTGACGGCAGATATGTCATAAAAGTACCCTCTTATGACAGTGAACTGGTCTTTTCTTATGTAGGTTTTAAAACTATAAATATTGAAGCAGGTCGGGCTGGTAACCACACCATGAGCGTAAACCTCGAAACTTTAGATGAAGTAGTTGTGACCTCATACCATGGAATTTTAAGAGAATCACAGGTTGTTTCCGCCTCGTCTGTTGTCAGCAGTCAAGCAGTGGAGATGGTTCCTCTGGCTTCCATAGATCAGGTTTTGCAAGGCAAGGTAGCCGGTGCAAATATCAGCTACGTGTCGGGGCAGCCCGGACAGGCAGCAACTGTTATCATCAGAGGCCGAACATCTTTAGGTGGCGACAATGAGCCACTATACATTATTGATGGTATGCCGGTAAAGGAAGGAGACTTCAGGGAACTGAGTGCTGATGACATTGGTTCCATGAAAATCCTAAAAGATGCGGCAGCAACGGCCATTTATGGCAACAGAGGCGCACAAGGCGTCATTGTTATCACAACAAAAAACGGAGCAAATCCCATGCAAACCAATCCCGAAATGGAGCTGGATAGTGATTTTTACAGTCAAAATGCCGCAGCATCCAGCATCAGGAACAATTTTTCGGATGTGGCCTACTGGCAACCTCAACTCAGAACAGATCACAACGGTGAAGCTGAATTTGTGGTAACTTATCCGGACGATATTACCAGTTGGAGCACTTACATTCTCGCAATGAACACCAAGAAACAGGTTGGCAAGTACCAGTCTACAATTAAATCCTATAAGCCAATTTCTGCAAGATTATACACACCAAGATTCCTCACCGAAGGTGATCATGCCAAAGCCATAGGAAAGACCTTGAATTACTCCTCTGACACCTTAAACATATCAACCTCTCTTAAAGTTGATGGCAGAGAAATTTTTACAAAGAACATTTTATCCTCTAATGCCAAAATTGACACTTTGGATATTAAGGCTCAGAAAGATACTTTACAAGTCGTTTACAAGCTTAAGCAGGAAAATTCAACATACTTTGATGGTGAAAAAAGGGAGATTCCTGTTTTTAAAAAGGGCGTTGAAGTCCATAAAGGCAAATTCAAAATTTTAATGCCCGATGATACACTTAACTTTATAGCCGATGCCAAAATGGGTAAAGTTGAATTTTATGCAGAAGCTGATATTTTGAATCTTATTGAAACAGATCTAAACCGCGTTATCAATTACAGATATGAGTGTAATGAACAGTTGGCTTCAAAGTTGAATATGTTAATTTCGAAAAAGGAGATATACAAATATCTGGACAAAAGCTTTAAAGAAGAAAAGGAAATAAAAAAGATCATCAAAACTCTTAATAAAAACAAAAATGACCTTGGACTATGGGGCTGGTGGAAAACCTCAAAAGACACTAATTACTGGATCAGTCAGCATGTTGTCAAAGCACTTATGAAAGCACAAAAGGCCGGCTATGACATTACCTTGAATGAAGAAAGTCTGAGCGTTTATCTCAAAAACGAGTTTTACAACAGCTCTTATCTTTCTAAAAAAATAGATATTCTTTCTACCCTGAGTATTTTTAAGAACAAACCACTTATAGATTTAGAAAATGAGATTGATTCTATCTTTTTGAATAAAAATACAAATTTCAATGAAAAGCTAAGACTTTCAATTATTGTGGAATCCTTTGGTATAAGCAAAAAGATCAAATACATAGATGAATATCAGAAGGAAGACATGTTTGGCAATATTTATTTTGACGACAGCGAATCAAAATATTTTGCGATAAGCCATAACCGTATCAGAAATACATTATTGGCCTATCAATTGATTAAAAGTGTAAACCCTGAAGATAAACGTCTGGAGAAGATAATGCTTTACCTGCTTAATTCAAAAACCAATGGCAGGTACGTCAACACTTATCAGGCAACAAACATATTAGAAACTCTTTTACCTGAACTACTGAAGGAGGTGAATGAAAAGCCTGAAGCTTCTTTATTGGTAAATGGATCTCCTAAGAACACTTATCCATTTAAAGAAGAATATAAAAATGAAAATCTCACTGTAAAAAACAATGGAAATGTTCCCGTCTATGTAACGGCTTACCAAAGTTACTATGAGACAACACCAAATCGGAAATCCAATGATTTTGAAATTCAATCTGCTTTTGAAGATAAGACCGGTAATATCATCAAAAACGGTGAAGAAGTAACATTAAAAGTAACCTTGGATGTAAAAAAAGAAGCTGAATACACCATGCTCAACATCCCTATTCCGGGTGGGTTTGATTACACATCCAAACCGGTTAATTACGGACTTGAAGACCATAGAGAATACTTTAAGCACGAAACCAGTATTTTCTGCTCACAACTCAAAGAAGGCAAATATACCTTTGAAATTCCTTTGATTGCCAAATACTCGGGAACATACCATCTAAATCCTGCAAAAGTAGAACTTATGTATTTCCCAACTTTTTATGCGCATGAAGGGATTAAGGTTATTGAGGTTGAATAAGGACAAAACTTAATTCTAAATCAGTTTTTCAAAAGTAACTATATTTGATCAATAAAATACGGAATGACAACAGCGGAAGCCTACAAAAATGCCAAGTCCTTACTCCAAAAAGCGCAATCTCCCTATGGCTTTCTTGCTGCAATAAATGATGTTGCCAATTACAAACGTATCTGGGCACGTGATGGAGTGATTTGCGGTCTGGCGGCCTTATTGGACGGTGATAAAGATTTGGTAAACACCATGAAAGCGACTTTAGAAGCGCTTGCAGTTCATCAGCACGAATTGGGTAATATACCCTCTAATGTTGATGTTAAAACCGGTGAAGTGAGTTTTGGCGGTTTGGCTGGTCGGGTAGATACGCTGGCCTGGTTTGTCATTGGGGTCTGTCAATATGCACATTTTACTGATAACCACGGCTTTTTCAAACAGCATAAATCAGCAGTTTACAAATGCTTAGGTCTTATGCAGGCCTGGGAATTTAACAATGGAGATTTAATGTATGTGCCTCGCAGTGGAAACTGGGCCGATGAATACCCGACTGAAGGCTTTATTCTTTATGATCAACTCCTGCGATTATGGGCCATTCGTTGTGTTTTACATTTTGAAAAAGACGAAAAACTACAAGCCAAACATGACCTGATTTTAAAGAAAATTGAAAAAAATTATAAAAAGAGGGAAGCGGCTGAAAATGTTTATCATCCTAATGCCTATACAAAACTTAAAGATTATGATTACTGGGTGGCCAGCCTGGAGCCGGCGGGATACCAAACCCAATTTGATGCCTTCGCCAACAGCCTGGTGTTAATGCTAAATGTGGGAAATGAAATTGACAACCAAAAGCTTTTAAAATATTGCCATAACTTAAAAAATACTTTACCGCTTAAATCTCTTCCAGCCTTTTGGCCAGTGATCACTGATAAAGACAAAGACTGGGATTTGCTCATTAACAATTGCAAATACGAATTCAGGAATTACCCTTATCAATTTCATAATGGTGGAACATGGCCCATGGTTAATGGGTTTTATGGAATAGGACTTTGCCTTCAAGACCAAAACAAGGAAGCAAAAACTGTTTTAGAGCAAATCAACGCCCTAAATACAAAAGCCGATTGGGGTTTTTACGAAAACTTTGATTCTCAAACTGAAGCACCAAACGGCGTAAAGTATTGCACCTGGAGCGCAGCCGCTACTATGATGTTGAATCAATTTTTAAACGGAAAACGATGGATTGGACTGAAAAAACTATAGATGTCATCACTACGGGCGAAATTTTGATTGATATGATTGGGCAACAGATGAATCACCCTTTAGCTGAAACACAAAATTTTCAACGGTTTTTGGGAGGTTCACCTGCTAATGTTGCCTTCAATTTACAAGCTTTAAAACACAATGTCCGGTTTATTGGTAGTGTAGGTCAGGATGGTTTCGGTGAATTTGTATGGAAGTGTTTTCAAAATAAAAATTTATCAACCGAAGGTTTGAGTCAATGCAAAGATGCGCCAACTTCAATTATTTTGGTGTCTAAGACTTCCGGTACACCTGATTTTATTCCGTACCGTTGCGCTGACTTTCGAATTCATGACAAACAGTTAAATAAGGTTACACTCCAACAAGCCAAAGTTTTTCATACTACCTGTTTTGCATTATCCAAAAACCCGGCACAACAGTCTATTCTAAATGCAGCAAAACTGGCAAAAGACTTCGGGGCTGAATTGAGTATAGATTTGAATTATTCACCTAAGATTTGGCCAGATAAAGCAGAGGCAAATGCTGTCATAGCAGAATATCTTCAGTTTGACCCATTACTGAAAATCAGTAAAGACGACGTTGAACGTCTTTTAGGTAAGGCTTTAAGCCACGAAGTGATTTTCAATTATTTTCAAAACAAATTCAACCTCAATAGAATTTATTTAACCTTGGGCAGTCAAGGCGTTAAATATTTAGACGAGAACAAAAACATCATTCATCTTCCGGCTCAACCCATAGCTAAGGTCAAGGATGCCACAGGCGCCGGCGATGCGTTTTGGTCCGGTTTCTTGTATGGATTCACTAAAGGTTTAGCGCAGGATAAATGCTTAAAAATGGGACTGAAACTGGCAGCAATCAAACTTCAGCATGTTGGCAGTTTGCCACTTAATATTCAGGACTACTGGGACCTTTAAGATGATCAAAAACGAACCCATTCAATTTGTATTCACATATTATTAGATTTTAACAAAAGTTTATTTGGTATTCTCATTTTAATATCCCTATGTTTGTAATTCCAATTTGTGAGTAATCGCAAATTTTATAAAGAAGAGGTGAGAGACTGGCTCGATGACCCTCTGGCAACCCACTATAAGTCCCGAAGTTTCGGGATTGGAAAACCGGTGCCAATTCCAGTTTTAGTTACGATAGTGTGACTAAAGAATATAAAAAACATAAGCGATGAAGAACCTACATTTCCTTAGTTACCAAGAATTTTCAGTATTATCAACTGACTGTATTACAACCTATTTTTTTTTAAATCCAATTACAACTTTTCGTTTTATGCGAATGTGTATGTGTTGCTAAATCATTTTTAGCAGCGCACGTCCCAAGTCTTAAGTTCTAGTACCGAACTTAAAGACGTCTACTCTTATTTTAATTTTTTAATCCTAAATAACATATATCATGTCACAAGAAAATTACCATTTTGAAACCCTTCAGCAACATGCCGGACAAGAAGTAGATCCGGCAACAGGATCCAGAGCTCTACCAATTTATCAAACAACTTCTTTTGGGTTTAGAGATTCTAAACACGCCGCAGATTTATTTGGCTTAAAAGAATTTGGAAATATCTACACCCGTATCATGAACCCAACAACCGACGCATTTGAAAAACGACTCGCTGCTCTTGAAGGTGGTGTTGCAGCACTTGCAGTAAGTTCGGGGCAGGCTGCTCAGTTTACAGCTTTAAGTAATCTATTACAATCCGGAGACCAATTTGTGACCTCGCCTCATCTTTATGGCGGAACTTTCAATCAATTCAAAGTTACCTTAAAAAGATTAGGTATTACAGCCAAATTTGCCGAGGGCATTCACGAAGATGATTTTGAAGCACAAATTGATGCAAACACCAAAGCCATCTATCTGGAAACTATAGGCAATCCAGGACTTAGTGTTGTCGATTTTGAGGCTATTGCTGCCTTGGCCAGACGCTATGATATTCCACTTATTGTTGATAATACCTTTGGTGCAGGCGGAGCTGTTTTTCAACCCATTAAACATGGTGCCGATGTTGTTGTTTGTTCTGCAACAAAATGGATCGGCGGTCATGGCACAAGTATAGGTGGCGCAATAATTGATGCCGGCAGATACGATTATGGCAATGGTAAATTCCCACAATTCTCAGAACCTTCTGATGGATACCATGGTCTTGTTTTTTCTGATGTATTCGGAAAAGATAGTGATTTTGGCAACATAGCTTTTATCATACGGGCCAGAGTTGAAGGCCTCAGAGATTATGGTTCAGCGCTTTCACCTTTTAATGCTTTTCAACTTATTCAGGGACTGGAAACCTTATCCCTTCGTGTAGAAAGAACAACCCAAAACGCCTTAAAACTTGCGGAATGGCTTGAGAGCTTAGATGAAATTGAATGGGTAAATTATCCAGGCCTGGCATCTTCTCCTTATTTTGAAAATGCATCAAAATACTTCAAAAGAGGTTTTGGTGGCGTATTAAACTTTAAACTCAAGGCAGACAAAGAGGCTGCTGATGAATTTGTTAACAATCTTAAACTCATCTCTCATGTCGCTAATGTAGGTGATACCAAAACGCTGATCATACATCCATCTTCAACTACCCATGAGCAGCTTAGTGATGAAGAACAAAAGAAAGCCGGAGTTGCACCTGGAATTTTAAGAGTTTCGGTAGGCATAGAACACATTGATGATATAAAAGCAGACATTCAACACGCGTTGCGTAAAGTACCTGTTTTAGTATAAAAGAGATCTATATGTCCTTACAACAAATTCAAAAAGAAAACTTTAAACTGGAAAGTGGTATTGTTTTACCTCAGGTAAAAATTGCCTTCAAAACTTACGGTAAGCTCAATACAGACCAATCTAATGTCATTTGGGTTTGCCATGCTTTGACGGCCAATGCGGAAGTAAAAGATTGGTGGCCGGAACTGTTTGGACCGGGTAAAGTTCTCGATCCGGAAAAATATTTTATTGTTTGTCCTAACTTTCTGGGCTCTTGCTACGGAACAACAGGTGCAGGATCGGCAGAACTACCCGAAGTTCTCAAAGGCAGGAATTTTCCACTGGTCACAATAAGAGATATGGTTGAAGTCCATCGACTGGTCAAAGCATTTTTGAAAATTGAAAGTATTAAATTACTGATCGGTGCATCATTGGGCGGACAACAGGCTTTACAGTGGGCAGTAAGTTTTCCTGACGACATCAAACAGCTTTGTGTTTTGGCTACTAATGCTTTTCATTCGCCCTGGGGCATTGCCTTTAATGCATCTCAAAGGCTGGCTATGGAAGCCGATGAGAGTTTTACGAAAAACTTACCTGATGGTGGAAAATCAGGCTTAAAAGCCGCAAGATCTATTGCTTTGCTTAGCTATCGTACACCCGACATCTACAACAGCACGCAAGCTGAAGGATCTAAAGATGTTTTAGAACATTTTTCAGCAGAGACTTATCAAAACTATCAGGGAGAAAAGTTGGTGAAGCGTTTTAATCCCTATGCATACTACGCTATTACAAAAAGTATGGATAGCCATAATGTGGGTCGTCTTTTCAACTCTGTGGAAAGCGCTCTTTCAAACATAAAAGCCAGGACATTATGCATAGGATTACCTTCAGACCTGTTGTTTTCAAGAAAAGAACAGTTGTTTTTGGCCAGGCATATCCCTAAAGCAGACTATATGGAAATTGACTCTGTCTATGGTCATGATGGTTTTTTGGTAGAAGGCTCAAAAATCAATTCTCAAATAACTAAATGGTTACATCCAGTAAAACACCTCACAAAAAAAGAAAATAAAATGAAAAAAAAGATAAAAATAGGCTTGTTTGGCTACGGTTGTGTAGGCCAGGGCTTTTACAGAGTATTAAATGAAAGTCAGGATAGTTTTGCAGAAGTCCGCAAAATTGTAGTCAAGGACAAATACAAAAAAAGAGATTTACCCGAACATTTGTTCTTCTATCAATCTACCGATATTCTTTTAGACAATGAGATTAATGTAGTGGTAGAGCTTATAGATGATGCAAATGCAGCTTATGACATTGTCAAGTCAGCTCTTAAATTAGGGAAACACGTGGTCTCCGCAAATAAAAAAATGATTGCTCATCACTTAGATGAGTTGACCGGTCTGGCCCGTACCAATGAAGTCAGTTTTTTATATGAAGCTTCTGTATGTGCCAGTATACCAATTATCAGAAACCTGGAAAATTATTTTAAAAGTGATCTTATAGAGAGCTTTCAGGGCATCTGTAATGGAACAACAAATTATATTTTAAGTCGAACAGCTAATGGTCTTAGCTATAAAGAAGCTCTTGAAGAAGCTCAGGAACTCGGTTTTGCTGAATCTGATCCCACATTGGATGTTGATGGATTCGATGCCAAATATAAACTGGGTATTTTATTGAAACATGCTTTTGGGGTAAGTGCGAAACCAGATCGCATTTTCAATTACGGTGTAAGACATATAAATGCTGCTCATATAAAATTTGCTGAACGAATTGGCACAAAACTGAAATTGTACGCTTACGCCAAAAGAATAGATGACAAGATTATTGGTTTTGTATCACCTTTTCTTGTGGATAAAAATCACTCGACCTACCATGTTGAAAATGAATTTAATGCCGTTAATGTCAATGCCAGATTTGCCAAAGAACAATTATTTCTGGGTCGAGGTGCTGGAAGTATTCCTACAGCTTCTGCTGTTTTATCGGATGCAAAAGCTTTACAGAGCAATTACCAGTATAGTTTTAAAACTGAAGGAGAACTAAATTTTACAAACGACTTTTATCTGAAGATCTTATTATCCTCTGATCATGAAGATAACTTAGATGAATTGGAATTTGACCTTTTAGAAAGACAGTTCTCGGAAGAAAATCATGCTTATAAAATTGGTTGGCTGCATTTTGAAAAATTGTTTGAGATTGACTTTAATAAAAGGCATGACCTGTTTTTTGCTGTGATGTCTGAAAATTTTAAAATGGATATTGAAGAATTAAAGCATCTAAATGAGGACGCCTTTGTCTAGACATATTCAGAAATTTCAATCTTCCAAAACTTTTTGAATGCAGTCTTTTAATTTTTCTGTATTTATAGGTTTTATGAGATACTGATCCTGAAGATTGTACATTTCTGCTTTCTTAAAATCATTTTCGAAAACTGAACTTGTTACTATGAAAATTTCAATATTTTTAGAAACATCTAATTTGACAAACTCATCAAGAAACTGCCATCCGTCCCACACAGGCATTTGAAGATCCAAAAAAATGATTTCAGGAATTTGTGTATTATTTTCTAACCTTGATTTCAAATCTTCAAACGCAAGCTTGCCATTTTTAAATACCAGATATTCATGAATCATCTCGGTATTATCCAGGTGTTTTTTGACCAAAAGTTGGTGTATAGCATCATCATCTACGATGTAGACCAGATTAATTTTTTTCATGGGGTAGTTTTATTTTAAATGTAGTTCCTACATCAACTTTGCTCTGTACGCTAATTTCACCATTCATACTTTCAACTTGATTTTTAGTAATGAATAAACCTATACCTCTTGAATCACTTTTATGAAAGGTCTTGTACATATGAAATATTTTATCGCCGTGTTTTTCCATATTTATACCCAGACCGTTATCCTCAAAATACAGATTAACGTAAGCACTATCGGCTTCAGATGAAATTTTCAAGAAACTTTTCCTGTTCTCAGACCTGAATTTTAAGGCATTTGTTATCAGATTAGAAATTATGCTTTCCAGGTAATGAGGAACGCCCCAAACTTTTGTTCCCTTAGAAATATTGTTTATCACCTCTACTCCAGAATCGGATATCTTTTTTGACAGGTTTTGAATATCCTTTTCAACCAGGTTGTAAATATTTACATTTCTGAGTTCAGGTTTACTGAAATTTATAGATATAATATTTGAAAGGTCATCAATAGCCTGATGAAGATTCTGTGCACCAACCTGAACCATTTTCAATAAGTCATTATTTTTTAGATCAGGTTCTTCAGTTTCTATAATATCCAGTAACCCTACAATACCCGAACTATGAGATCTCAGATTATGAGATACAATGTGGGCGAAGTTCATAAGTCTGTCGTTCTGATCTTTAGTGATATGGAGTAAAGATTTTATTTCTGCTTCTACTTTTTTAATTTGTGTAATATCCACAAGCTGAGCGACAAAGTATAGAACATCTCCTTTTTTATCCCGTACTGCAGAAATCGCAACTATAGCATGAAGAATGTCTGCGTTACTTCTAAAATACCGCTTTTCTGTCTTATAGTTTGATATTTCCTTGGAAATAACCTTCTTAAGAGATTCTGTGTCATTTTTAAAATCACCAGGATGCGTAATAACTTTGAGTTTGATTTTGAGCAATTCCTCTTTGGAATAACCCATCATCTCGGCTAGTTTGGCATTTACCTTATTAAGACGACCCTGAGTATCTATAAGAGCCATGCCAATGGCAGCATTTTCAAAATTACCTCTAAAGGTTTCTTCACTTAGTCTTAGGGCTTCTTCATTTTTTTTCAGGGTAGTTATATTTTGATGTATACCATACATTTTTAGAGGCTTACCATCTTCTGTCCATTCAAATATTCTTCCTCTGTCCAGAACCCATATCCAGGAACCATCTTTATGCCTCATTCTATTTTCACGCTCATAGAATAAATCATCATTTTCTAAATATTCTTCAAAAGATTCTCTTGATTTCACAAGGTCATCAGGATGTATCAATTGTTCCCAGGTTTTTATATTGAACGCGGGAAGCTCGTCCTGCGAATATCCCAACATTTCCGACCATTTGTGGTTATATTTTGTATCACCAGTTTGAATGTTATATTCCCATGTAGCAATATCTGCGCCTTCTATGGCGAGTTTGAACCGCTTCCTCACATTGACGACATCCTGAATATTGAAACCTTCGGCCAAAACAAAATCTACATTGCCATTTTCGTCAAATATAGGCTTCAGACTGACCAGTACATTTATTATCTTGTCGTTTGCTCCTAATACAACATCCTCAAATGACACATTTTCACCTATGAGAGCAATTAAAAAGTTGTTTTATAATCTTTGCTGGGTATCTTTTGAAATTTTCCACCAATAGCAATCCCATAAGGGCTTGCCAATAACGTCTTCCTCTTTTAAGTTTGATAATTCCAATGGACTCTTATTGACTTCAAATAAGATACCCTCAGCATCTATAAAGCCAAGAAAAGTAAATGCAGAATCAAAAATAGCTTTATATTTTAGTTCATTTTTTTTAATCTCAGTAATATCCTGAAAACTACCTACAATCTTATTTTCCAATCTTCGGCCGGTACTTCTCACCCATTTTTCATTACCTTTAGCCGTTATTAGTCTATTAACAATATCAAAATCTTCACCGTTTTCTAATATTTTTTCTAAAGCCTGCTTAACTCTTTTTCTATCTTTCGGAGGATAAAAATCCAGAGCCTTATTTTTATTTTGCTCAAAATCTGACTCAATTTCGTGAATTTCATAGACCCTTTCAGACCAAATGACAGTATCGGTCTCAATATCTAATTCCCAAGCACCGAATTTACTAGCTTTTTGTGTTAATTCTAATATGGTGTTATTCTTCTTTAATTCTTTATTTAGCTGTTCAGTTTCTTTTTGTTTTTTTCTTGACTCCAAAAGCTTCATCACTTGCCTTGACAAGCTTTCCAGCAAATCTATTTGTTCAGCATCTAGTTCTTTAGGCGAGTTATCCATAACACAAAGCGTTCCTATAGGTTTGCCGGCATCATCCAATAACGACTTACCCGCATAGAATTTGATGTGAGGTGGATTGACAATTAAAGGATCTTTTTTAAAATTGTCGTCTTTTGAAGCATCTTTGACAATATGTAATCCATCAGTTTTATTGAATGTGTATGTACAAAAAGAGAAGTCTTCCGGAATATCTATAACATTTATACCATGGCCTGATAAGAACTTCAGTCGATCGTCATATATCATGCTGATTAATGACATTTGTGTCCCACAAATTCTTGCAGCGATTTTAGCCAGGAAATTAAAGTCTTCTTTATCAATCATTTCCATAGAAACATAAGACTTCACCTTTTTCCTTTGTTCATTTGTAGGTTCTGAAAGCTCAAACATATTAATACTAAACTGTTATACCCAGAATTAAGTCAAGTAATATTTGTTTTAACTCATTGAAATAAATCATTCTATATAATTAAAACAATTAAATTCTAAATATAAATAATTTTTATAATACAATTAAATTACTATTTATAATCTAGATTATCCTTCATTTTTTGAAAAAACTTGATTTTATTAGCAAAATAACATCTTTTAACAACTCTACTGCCTAAATTTTGGTGTTTCAGATGCATATTCTGGTCTAATATTTCTTTCCTAAAATTCAGACTGGTAGCGAACTATATTTCTAACAAATTTTCAAACTCAAAACTAAAGTCATAGTTTCACGTTGTAAAGACTATTATTTATTAATTAAGACTCTCTTAACTTAATTTCAATCTAACCTAATCTTTTAGATTATTTCAATATTCTCAAAATAAAAAGAATTTGAGTTTGAGCAAAGTGTTATATTGCAGTAGTCCAAACTAAAAAATTTGAGATATGAAACTTAAAAAACTGATAACCGTAATGACAGCAAGTGTGCTAATCTTATGTTTGGCATCCTGTAAATCTGATAAAAAAATGAAAGATAATTCAAACTTAGATCAAAATTTTGTTGAAGAAAACAGTAATTGGAAAATAGATTTTAAAGACAATTTTGAAAAATTTGATCCTGACAACTGGCAGGACCAAAGGATTTGGGTCAATAATGAAACCCATTGCTATGTACCTGATGGTAAGTTCAATACCAGAGAAGTGAGTGACGGAACATTAAAAATAAGAGTGGTTAAGCTTGACGAAGAAATTTCCTGCGATAACATGAGCAAATACGGAGAACAACATCCTCCGACACGCTATGTGGCAGGACGCATTTGTTCTAAAAACAAAAAAGAATTTGTAAAAGGCAAATGGACAGCCCGTTTGCGATTAAAGCCAAGTGGCAAAGCCAGTATGTTCCCGGCATGGTGGCTTTTAGGTGCTCAAAATAATGAGCCGCCGGTTCAGGAAAAGAATGAGACGATTTGCTGGCCATTGACGGGTTCCGGAGAGATTGATATATTTGAACATCATGGCGACTACCACAACAATAAATTTACCACTGGCGCTATTAAAAGTCTTGGCGAATGCGATAAGGCCGACTGGCAAAATTACAGGAAGGATTTTGATATTACACTTGAAGAGTGGCACGAGTATTCGGTAGAATGGGAAGGTCCGGATTTGGTTTATCGGGTTGATGGTAAAGAGGTTTACCGCAATGAAGGCGAAGGCGATAATTATCCTGAACCTATGTTTGCTATTTTAAATTTTGCAAAAATCACAGATTCACCTATTGAACAGGAACAATGGGAAATGGAAGTCGATTGGGTAAAACACGAATCCCGAATCGAATAACTTTTAAATAATGATAGAGGACAAACCAAGAATTAAATAAAACTACTAAACCTCAAAGGTTTCAGTTGGGAACGCTCAGTGATCATGAAACCTGTGAGGTTTTTTAATTGACTAAATCCTATGAAAAAAACCTACACCACATTTATAAGTCTCATCGTTGCACTGGGTGGATTTTTATTAGGATTCGATTCTGCTGTTATATCCGGTGCGGTGAACGGCATCACAGAAAACTTTAACATGACCGATTGGGAACTGGGTTTTGCTGTAGGTTGTGTGATTTTTGGTGCGATGGCCGGTAATATTTCTGCAGGCCCTTTAAGCGACAGGTTTGGAAGGCGAACTGTCCTCATTATAACTGCGCTATTATTTACCATTTCTGCCACCTGGTCTGCACTCGCAACGAGTTATCCTGAATTTGTGATCGCCAGAATCATCGGAGGTGTTGGAATTGGTGGTGCAATTTTGATTGCACCGGTATATATTGCTGAAATTGCCCCACCCAAATTAAGAGGGAGTCTGGTATCATTAAACCAGTTGAATATTGTTATTGGAATTTCAGTAGCTTATTTCTCCAATTATTTTTTAAAAGACATTGAAGTAGATGCCTGGCGCTGGATGCTTGGTGTGGAAGCTATTCCGGCATTTATCTATTTTCTGGCATTATTTGCTGTACCTAAAAGTCCAAGGTGGTTGATGCAATATAAAAGTTTAAAAGACAAAGCCAGAGAAACACTCAAAAAGATAGGAGATGCAGATTATGCGAGAGAGACACTTGACGAAATTCAGCGTGGCCTCGACAAAAAAGAATCTAAAGGCACGATTGGCCAATTGTTTAGTAACCGGTTGCGAAATATTACCATTATAGCTTTTGGTATTGCATTTTTTCAACAGATTACTGGTATAAATGCAATTTTTTACTACGCCCCAACCATTTTTGAGCAGGCGGGAGGAAGCACAGATTCGTCATTTCTGCAGGCCATTGTCGTTGGACTGACTAATCTCGTTTTTACTCTGGTAGCCATAAGACTTATAGATCGTCTGGGCAGAAAGCCTTTACTCGTTATTGGTACTTTAACGATGTCTGTTGCTCTGGGAATGGCGACATTAGCTTTTAATAATGCGACATACAGGATCAATCAAGAAAACATCAATTCGGTAAAAAATACTGAGATCAGAGCAGCTTTGTTCAAATTAGAAGGAAATACTTATAATTCTCAAAAAGAACTTTCCAGTGCTTTAAAAGGTTTAATTTCTTCTCAACAACTCACAGATTTTAAAAGAAATGATATTAAAAGTTTCATTTCCGTAAACGCTTCAATGGTGCTGATTGCCATTTTACTTTATGTAGCGGCTTTTGCCATTTCACTAGGCCCTGTCATGTGGACATTACTTTCTGAAATATTCCCCGGACACATTAAAGGTATCGCCATTTCAGTTGTCGGCTTTTTCAATTCGTTGGTGAGCTATACCGTTACTCAGTTTTTCCCCTGGGAATTGACCAACCTTGGACCAACCATCACCTTCGCCATTTATGCGGGTATGGCGCTTTTGTCTTTAATGTTTGTCCTTAAATTTGTAGTAGAGACCAAAGGCAAAAGTCTGGAAGAAGTTGAAGAAATGCTGACAAGATCTTAATCTCTTAATCAGACAACGAGAACAGTATTCCACTACCCCATTCTTAGGGCTGATCTGTTTCACTGATGAATGTTGTAACAGAATTAGAGGTTAAATTTTCAAATCTGTACCAAATTATCGTATCATCATAAATGATCCTCATGACCTCCTCATTTTCACTGGTCCATTCCCAAAATCCCTGATTTGGAAAGCCTTCATCGCTACCGCCATTGTATGTACCATTTGAGTTTAATCTGTCACGTATACTTTCAACACCAGTTGAAGCTATCCAGGTCTTGTCAAACAAGGTGACTTCTTGTTGAGGAATGTCAGTTTCTGAATCTTCACAGGAGATTAATGCGAAAGCTGCAAATAATAAAACAATATATTTTTGAACCAGCATACTAAGTCAATTAGACTACAAACATAACAAAAAAACCAGCAAGGAAAGTACTGGCTTTTGCACGGGCGAAGAGTTCAGATAGCTATCGAACTCTTACAATATTCTAGCTCAAATTATTTACAATATCTATTCTTTAATCTTTCTGTGATTTCTGGATATTTCTTTAAATTTTCAATATACACCTTACTCTTCATTCTTTTGATATGAGTCTCAATTGCTCTTGCGCATTTGTAATCCAAATTTTCTATAATTAAGAACAACTCCCAATCTGTGGCTTGCGATGTAAAAGCTTTTTTATAAGCTTTTTCTCGATGTTCTTTGATCCGTTGCTCCAAATCTAAGCAACTACCTGTATAATAAATATTCGAAATTTTTGAGTAAAGAATGTAAACTGATGCCATATAACAAAAAAACCAGCAAATTAATTGCTGGCTTTTGTGCGGGCGAAGAGACTCGAACTCTTACGCCGTGAAGCACTAGATCCTAAGTCTAGCATGTCTACCAATTCCATCACGCCCGCATTTATAATTAAAGAACCTATTTTCAAAAACTCAACTCCAAAATATTCCTTGAAGTCTAGCATGTCTACCATCCCGATAACTATCGGGACCATCACGCCCGCATTTATAATTAAAGAACCTATTTTCAAAAACTCAACTCCAAAATATTCCTTGAAGTCTAGCATTTCTACCAACCCGATAACTATCGGAACCACCACGCTCGCTTAATTATAACAAAAGAACTTTCTTTTTTCGGACTGCAAATATAAATAAAGTCCTGAAAATAAAAATTAATTTTTGAGATTTATTTTTAGCACTCAATACATCACAGGTCTCACTTTGACTATGCTCAATGAACGCGAGACCTTTAAGGTCTAAACTAAATGCCATCAATACAAAAACCCAAACAACCACAACGGGATATTCTTGTTTTGCCCGGTCTTTATGTCCAACGCCAAAAAGGATTCCGGTACGCCCTGTATTTGTTTTAAACTTTTGTTTGCACCGCCAATTTCAAATGTATATTTCCCATCTACCATAAAATCGGCATACTTTGAAGATGTAACCTTATGTTTGTAACTTACCTGATTGTAATAAAAACTTTCTCTGAGACTACCAATATTTGGTTGATCTTGTGCAAACAAATGAATAAGGTTTGTATTTTCTAAATATACTTTTTCAGGTTTTTGTAAATAGCTTACCCCTTTGGTATCTGCCCTAAGTAACTTTACAAGTTTTGCCTGGTCTAACAGATCAAGTAATTTCAATAGACTATTTCTTGAGATATCTAATGTTATTGCCAGTTTACTAATATTTGGAATAAAAGGAACAGACTGACTGATAACAAAAAGTAATTTCTTTAAACTGTGAATACTTTTATAATTTAAACCTTCAAAAGGGACAATGTCACTTTCGATAACTAGTTGCGCTGTTTTTTCAAGCTTAATAAAGTATGTTTTTTTATTTTCCTTAAAAAATGGATAGTATCCGTATTCCAGGTAGTTTCTAAAATCTTTTTCCCAAGAAAAATGATCTAAATAGTCGCTGGAAATACGATGATGGTCTTCTATTATTTGATGAATTGAAAGCGGTGGTAAAACAATATCTTTCTCTATAAACAAATACTCACGAAAGGATAATCCCTGTATTCGGTAACTAACAGCTCGTCGTGATAAGTCTGCATTACCTTTATTAACATCCAGAATAGAAGATCCCGTGGCTATAAGCTTGACATCATTATAATCATCGTACAATTGTTTTAAATCTTTTGACCAATATTGGTATCGATGTACTTCGTCTAAATAAAAATGCCTATAACCCTGTTGATATAGTTTTTCAAAAATGACTATAAGGCGTTGGTCTTCAAAAACAAAATCGTCTAAACTTAAATAAATGCCTTTTCCATTTATAGATTTTAAATGTTGAAGTAGCAAGCTTGTTTTTCCTGTTCCTCTATGACCTAATAATAATATTAGTCTGTCATTCCAATCTATTTCACTAAACGATGCTCTTCGGTGCTTGAAATTTAATTGTTTTAATTTTCGATCAGATTTTTGAATAAGAGACTGCATAATTGTTTATTATAGAAAACAAATATAATAATTGTTTATCACATTTTACATATTGTAAAAATGCTTTTTACAAAAAACAAATTTTGATGTAACAAGTTAAATGAGACTATAAAAATGACATCTATTGTGTTTTCTTCTTGCGTTTCCCCAAATTCCTTTTACCTTTGCATTATCTCAAAGGGGGTGTTGAAGTACGTCATGTATGGAGACTGAGATTATACCCAATGAACCTGGGCAAGTAATGTTGCCAAGGGAAAACAAGATAAGTTTTATCTTGATGTATTACTCCTGATGCTTTAGAGCACTCAGGATTTTTAATTTTAAACTTTTATTAACCAGAATAATAGCCCCTTTTATTCGTAAAAAAAAATTACGAATGAAAACTTTATTATTTACAATTACATTTTGTATCTCGAGTGTATTTTATGCTCAAAACTTTACACTGGACGGAAAGGTCACACAGGACAAAATGCCTGTTGAAGGCGCTTTGGTTTACGTCAAAAATTCCAATATTTCAACTACGACCGATGCCAACGGTGATTATGAATTAGACCTGTCTAAAGGCAATTACGAAGTCGTTTATGCCTTCGGCAATAAAAAAACCATTAAGATCCAATTGACCGAGTCTCAAACCATAAACGTTGATCTGGTTGAGGCTGTAGAATCTTTGAATGAAGTCTCTGTGCAGGGCGTAAGAGTGAATGCAGACTCTCCTATTACCCATTCAAACTTTACTAAAGAAGAAATTCAAAAAAGAAATCTCGGACAGGATATTCCCATTTTGATGAATTATCTGCCTTCTGTGGTATCTACTTCAGATGCCGGAAATGGCATTGGATATACTTCTATTCGGGTAAGAGGTAGCGACAATTCCAGAGTGAATGTGACTATAAATGGTATTCCTTACAATGACCAGGAAAGTCAGGGTACATTTTGGGTGAACCTACAGGACTTTGCTTCTTCAACAGAAAACATTCAGCTGCAACGTGGTGTGGGAACCTCAACTAACGGCTCAGGGGCATTCGGAGCCAGTCTGAATATACTGACCGATAAATTTCAAAAAGAATCATCGGCAGAGATCAACTCCAGCTTTGGCTCTTTCAACACCTGGCGAAACAATGTAAAATTCAGCACCGGCCTGATGAACAATCACTTTGAAGTATCTGGAAGATTATCCAGAATCTCATCAGACGGATACGTAGACAGGGCATCAGCAGACCTTAAATCTTATTTTCTTCAGGCCAACTACGTAGATGAAAACACTTTGATAAAAGCACTGGCTTTTGGCGGTAATGAAGTCACCTACCAATCCTGGTTTGGGGTAGATCGTGAAACACTGGAAAACGACAGAACCTTCAATCCTGCCGGTGCATTTACTGACCAAAATGGCAATCTTCAATTTTACGATAATGAAGTAGACAATTATTCCCAAGATCATTATCAGTTGCACTGGAATGAAAAATTTAATAAGAACTGGTCATCAAACCTAAGCCTTAATTATACCTATGGCCGTGGTTATTTTGAGCAATTTGTAGAAGATGCAGATTTGAGCTTTCACGAGATTGGCCCAATTGAAATCGGAGGAGAAAGTATAGCGTCCTCAGACCTTGTACGCCGAAGATGGTTGGATAATGATTATTATGTCGTCAATGCGAATGTCAATTATACTGACAATAAATTAGACTTCACAGCTGGTGCTTTTTACAGCTTGTATGACGGGGATCATTTTGGCGAAGTCATTTGGTCACGTTTTGCAGGTAACAGCCTGATAAGAGACAGATATTACAGCGGTAATGGCACCAAAAAAGAGTTTACCACATTTGCAAAAGCCACATGGAGAATTAATAACAAATGGCAAGCTTATTTGGACCTCCAGGGAAGATTTGTGAATTTTGAGATGAGCGGATTAACTTCGGACAAAGTGAACCTTATTGTAAATGAAAACTTTGAGTTTTTTAACCCTAAAGCCGGCGTAACCTACAGAGCAAACCAAAACCATCAACTGTATTTATCCTATGGTAGAGCACATCGGGAACCACGCAGACAGGATTTTGAAAATGACATTACAAAAGCAGAAAGATTAGACGACTTTGAATTTGGATGGCGTTTTAATACGCCAAAAACCAAAGTAAATGCCAACATCTATTATATGCTTTACAACGATCAGTTGGTGCTATCTGGTGCATTGGATGATGTTGGTAACCCTATAAGACAGACCAGTGGTGAGTCTTATCGTCTCGGTCTTGAAGTTGAAGCAGATATTTTACTCAGTAAAAAATGGCGCGTACAACCTAATATTGCTATAAGCGAAAACAGAAATATAGATTTTATTGCACCCATAAACGGTGAACTTGTTAACCTGGGCAATACAAATATCTCGTATTCACCGGATTTTATTGCCGGCAATCAATTGACCTATCAAGCGACTCCTGATTTTCAAATCAATTTTTTAAGCAAATATGTTGGTAAGCAATATATGGGCAATATTGATTTTGAATCATCTATTTTAGATGCATTTTTTGTCAATGACCTCAATCTGGTATACAGCTTAAAGGATGTTTCATTTTTCGATGAAATACGTTTTACAGGCTTGATCAATAACATTTTTAACGCTGAATTTGAATCGAATGGGTACTTTTTCACCTTTGATGCTCCTGATGAAGCAGGAAACACAACTACCTTTGGAGGTGCAGGCTATTATCCTCAGGCAGGGACTAATTTTCTTTTTGGCGTAAGCCTTTTGTTTTAAAAAGCAACCTTATGATGATAAAAATCAAACCAGTATAACAATATACCTCATTGATTTACCTGATCAAAGCATCGCTCGATCTTTTTGTCTAAATGAACAGCATCGGGATTGAGCGATTTTGCTTTCTGATAGGCCTCAATAGCTTTATTGTATTGGCCTTTCTTTTCCAGATTTTGACCTTTAATATCGTAGACTTCCCAATCGTCCGGCAACATCTCTACCATAATATCACTCAACTGATGGCTGACCTCATAATTGCTCTTACCAAAATGAAAGCGTTCTAACCAATAAATATCCAGAATGTCTTCTTTCTGACCTTTTTCTAAAAATTTATTGTAAGCTTTTTGTAAGTGTTCTGTTTTGCCTTCTTCAATCAAATTTGCAATTTCATAAGCTATGCTTCTCTCAGGTTTGTTCAATTCAAAATCAGGATAGATCAGACTTAATCCTATATCATCAATTACCTCAAGCCCACTTGCTAAGACCACTACACCTTGTTGTGTTTTTAAATTAAATCCTACAAATGATATAAAGCCACCTGTACCACCATTGTGGAGCAATATGTTATTATCTTGACTTTCTTTTAAAACGAACCATCCATCGGCATAGAATAATTTACCATCACCTAAATTGGGTACATTGGTCTGAATTAAATCCTCAGGTTCTTCTGTTTGAAAAAGAGGATTATTTTCCTTTTGAAATTTTAAATATTTCAACATATCTGCTGTACAACTGATAAGACCGCCTGCATATCGACTCGGACCTGTAAAATGCCAGTAGCTGTTTTCTGTACCGACGTTGTAGGGTCTTACAAGATGAGAGGTTTCGGCCATTTTATGGCTCAAAAATGTTTTGTTCATTTGAGCGTCGTCGAGCAAAGCTCCCATCAATTTTTCAAAATTTGATTTAGTCTTGTTTTCGATAATCTTGCCCAGAATACTGTAACCTAAGTTAGAGTAGGCCCATTGATCTTTTTCTGTAAGCTTTAATGACTCCAAATCCTCATAGATGGACTCATCATTGTAGCCATTAAAAGGATCTGACCAATCCTCTGGTGAAAAGCCTTCGGAAAGTCTTGGTACACCAGAAGTGTGATTTTTTAGCTCTTGCACGCTCAGACTGTCTAAAACTTTGTTTTGCAGTGACGGAAAAAAATCTCCAACAGGCTTGTACATATCCTCTTTGAGATACTGATTTGCCAGGTTTGCAGTAAAGGTCTTTGTTATTGAGCCTATCTCATATAGTGTATTTTGGTCTGGCTGTATTTCAAGATCTGCATGCATATAATTGTAAAATCTCATGGTGCCATCTGCATTCAGAAAGCCAATTGATACGCTTGGATTGATCTCTGAATCCACCCTTCTTTCAATTTCATCTTCAATGTGTTGTGGCAGCGACTTGGGTTTACTGCATGATAAAACCAGGAGAAGTATCGAAAATTTTAATAAGTATTTCATTGATTTTACTGATTTATTAGTCTTTGAAAAGCCTGAGCAGTAATATAGGCATCGCCCAATGCTGTATGCCGGTTAGAAGCTTTAATTTTATATTTCTCACACAAATCATCAAGACTGAAATTCTGCTCATTGGCAAAGTGTCCTTTATCCTTATATAATCTGTTTGTATCTTTTTGCTTATTCTTCAATTTTCCGGCACCAAGTCTTTTAAGGGCTTGATTGACCATAGAAATATCAAAATTGACATGATGACCAATCAATGTGGCATTGCCAATAAATTTCAGAAAGGCCTTTACTGCTTCATCCTCTGATAATGAAGCCCTGGAAGAATTAGCAGGCAGAATACCGTGAATTTTTACACTTTCATCAACATTGAAGGATTGTTTTACAAACCACTCCTTACTTTCATTAATAAAAATTCTCTCTCCTGTAAACTTTACTGCTCCTATAGAAAGTATTTTGTCTTGCTTAGGATCAAGTCCGGTAGTCTCACAATCGAATGCCACGAAAACATCAGACTTTTTTGACTTAAATTCCTGTAAGTAGTTCATCCAAAATTGTGGATAATCTTTTTTGGACTTAAAGATGTTTAGCCAATCCATTTATGTAAAATACGTTAAATTGAACCTGGTTTTTAAATTGGTCTGCAGTGTCTTTATGGGTTTAAATAAATACTTTAATTTACTTTTGTCATGTTTGCTCAAGGTTTCCATATTGACAAATCTGCCTGAATTATCATTGGCAAAACCTGCTTTGCTTCTATATTTAAGAAGCTCGTAAAAGCTCCGAATACAGGATTCATAAATTTCAGCATTTTGAGGTTCCAGATGGAGCAGTTTTCTGAAGCGCTCTACGGTTTGGTTAAAACCTGATATTCCCTTTGAAAGAGCCAAAACTCTCGCTGCATCAACCAATGGCATGATGGCTCTGGCCTTAAGGTCAAATTCATCCTTATGCTCACCATCGTCTTCAACCACAAATTTTCCAAAAAAACTCAATGGTGCAGGATTTTTCAACGCATCACTGGCTAAATACGCAAAGAACTTATCATCATTATTCAGTAATTCAAATACCTTATTATTCAGTTCATTCGCCAAGAATTCATCACCATAAACCCGCCTAAAATCAAAAAATATATTGCAGAACAATACACTTTTTTCTGTTGGTGATTTTATCCAGGTTTCAAATTTTTGCTCCCACTCTTTCAGCGATAAACAATATTCAGGGTTACTTGCCATCATTTCTGCGGGGCAGCGTTCAAAACCAATTTCTTCTAATGCTTTACTTAATCTTTTTCCAAACTGAAGAAAATAGGATTTTATATCATCAAGTTCTTCAGGAGGGACATTTTCAAACATAAGTGCATGGTCCTGATCGGTCATAAGCAATTGCTCTCCCCTGGCTTGACTGCCCAGAAATAGCCATGTAAATCTACAGGGAGGCTTTTCAGGCATATCATCCAAACAAAACTCTGCACATTTTTCAAATAACACCTGATGTATACCTTCAGTTAATTCCAGGCAATGCGATATGGGTAAATCTGTATTAAGGTAAGCTTTAAGCATCTGTCCCAGATAATGTCGTGATTGCTTAAGGTCGTTCACAGATCTGGCACGTTTTATGGCTTTTAGCAAGGCCATAGGGTTGGTTGCCTGTGCAGTTACAATATCGTGTTCTGACAGAACACCTGTAATATCTCCTTGTGTTGTACCGTCTTCAGTTACACATAAATGACCAACACCATGTTGTATAAGAAGTATTTGCGCCTGCGCTACACTTATTGATGGTTTCACGCACAAAACAGGCGAACTCATAATATCAGAAACCTGAGCCTGAAGTGCGACTTTCCCGGTTGAGACAAATCGTCTAAGGTCTTTGTCTGTGAGTATTCCAATAGGTTTTTTCTCATTCTCTACAAGTGCAGAGCTTATACCCAGATCCGTCATTTGCCTTGCTACTTCAATGATGGCCTGATCTTCTTTTACACAAAAGGGGTTCGACGTAAAATTGATCTGTTGAAAAAAATCGATGTTAATATTCTGTTCTTCAGGAATGGTAAGATTCTGCGATAGCAATATCCCTTTGTGATCACTGGCATCCGGCTGTCGCTGATTTGACGCAAAGCTCCTCAACAGGAACTGTGCAATATTAGCATTTTGAAGAAAAGGCTTAAAGTTTTCAAATGGAACAGCATACAGCATAGCATCTTCCTTTGCTTCTGCTCTCATAGCATAAGTCTTGTCTGCAAATAAAGGCCGTAGCCCCATCACATCGCCTTCATCGCAGACATCCATCAAGCGCCATGAATTGTTCTGGTGAAGCTTTAGGTTTACAAAGCCCTGATTGACGACATAAAAATGCAGATGAGCTTCATCGCCCTGATCGAAAAGTATTTTCCCTTTTTTGAGATAGACGACTTCTACTTCACAGGATAAAGCATAACATTCTTTTATGGACATACTATCAAAAGGCGGATAATCCTTCAAAAAATCTGCAATACGCTGGGCAATTGAATTTTTCATCGATTAAAAATAATGAAAATAAATAATTTTATGCCTGTTTTAGGTGGTTACTTCTGCAGAGCATATATGGGGATTTAATACCATCGAAATACAGAAGTCACTCCTAAATCACTACTTAATTTAGGTACACGACTAATGACGTTTTTTCGTAACGTATTTACATATAACACTTTACGTCAAATCGAGTGATTAATTATTTTTCCTTCATAAAAGGTAAAATAATTAACTGTACTTCAACGGTGCTCAGTAGAACTATCGAGATTCATTGGCGAGCTCTCGATACAATCCCGACGAAAATGTCGGGACCACTCGAGCCGACGCTAATTTTTTTGACTATAATAATTTTAAACGTCACTACCCATTAAATAAGATTTGCTAAAATTTTTGGAGGCTCGACCTAAGCTATATTAAAATTGAACAACCAGAACTTAGCAAATCTTGCCATTTTTTTAACAGCTACTCTGCATACCTTCTATTATATTAAAAGAAAAAAGATAGATTATGGAAAAATTAGCACACAAATTTACGTATGGATATTATATCCTCACAGCTTTAAAAAAAGCAGACAATTTAAAGACCAGAGATAAAGATTATATTGCCGCAGGTACGGTGAATTGGGTATCACAGATTTCTTTTTCACCAAAAATATTTTCAGTGGCAGTAGCACAACAAAGTGACTTGAACGAAACTATTGATTATAGTGAACGTTTCACATTGCATGTTTTATCCACAGAACATCAGGATTACATCAAGACCTTTGCAGAAAAGTCAACAATTGAAGAAGGGAAAATAAACGGTGTGCCATTCAACAAGAAAAATGGTGAAGCTATTATAGAAAATACGATTGGGCATGTCACCTGTAAAGTCTTAAAAAGCGAAAACATTGGTGACCACACCATATATTTTGGTGAAGTGATTGATGAAGTTCTTGAAAACGATAAAGAGCCTATTTGCACAGCACATATACCTATTGAGTATTCCAAGGAAAAAGCTGAAATTTAGTCCTAAAGAATAAAAATGAAAAAAGTCTGATATCATGGATATCAGACTTTTTTATATCAGAAACTCAGCTACAATGAATATATTTTCAGAATTTAGATAAATTCTCGCATTCTTATTTTATATTGAGTTTTTGTAAATTGATGTTTAATCATGAAGAATAATATTGAAAATTTAGAGCTCAAATACCTTTCACTCACAGATTTTGAAGCCCTGAAAGATGTATTTATTGAAATATATGGCGATGCACCTGATGCTTATTGGAAAAAGAGTGAGCTCAGAGAGCTCATCAACAAATTTCCTGAAGGGCAGGTTGTATTGTACGTCAATGGTGAAATTGCAGGTTGTGCTTTTGCACTTATAGTTCAATCTTCAAAAATTGACAAAAAGCATACTTATGATGATATAGCCGGCGATTCAAAATTTGAAATGCATGAAGCCACCGGCGACATGCTTTATGGCATAGACATTTTGATAAAAAAATCCTATCGTGGGTTAAAACTTGGAAGAAGACTTTACGATTACAGGAAAGACCTGTGTGAAAAACTAAATCTCAAAGGTATTGTATTTGGAGGTCGAATCCCTAACTATTACAAGCATGCATCGGAACTTACGCCCAGACAATATATTCAAAAGGTCAGACGTAAAGATATAATAGATCCTGTACTAAACTTTCAGCTGTCGAATGATTTCAGACCTGTTCGAATTCTTTCCAACTACCTAGAAGGTGATAAAGATTCCAAAGAATATGCGGTATGGATGCAATGGGATAACATTTATTATGAAAAGGATTCCAAAGAACTTTCTTCCTCAAAGACTGAGATTCGCTTAGGCCTTGTGCAATGGCAAATGAGGCCCTATAATGATTTGGATGAGTTATTGCACCAGGTGGAATACTTTGTCCAGTCACTATCTGGTTACCGTTCTGATTTCGCTTTGTTTCCGGAATTCTTCAATGCACCACTTATGGCCAAATACAACCACCTCAGTGAGCCTGAAGCGATAAGAGAACTGGCAAAATATACACTACCCATTAAAGATAAATTCAGAGCATTATCCATTGCCTACAATATCAACATCATTTCGGGAAGTATGCCTGAAGTTATCGACGGAAAATTATTTAATGTGGGTTGTTTGTGCAAACGCGATGGCGAAGTTGAACGATTCGAGAAAATACATGTCACACCGGATGAAGCCAAAGTCTGGGGAATGCAGCGCGGAAATATGCTAAAAACATTTGATACCGACTGCGGAAAGATTGGCATTCTGATCTGTTATGATGTAGAATTCCCTGAATTGTCCAGGCTTTTAGCTTTAGAAGGTATGAATATTTTGTTTGTTCCCTTTTTGACTGATACTCAAAATGGTTTTTCAAGAGTGAAGCTTTGCGCCCAGGCCAGAGCTGTAGAAAATGAATGTTATGTAGCCATTGCCGGCAGTGTGGGCAACCTGCCAAAAGTGCACAATATGGATATACAATATGCACAGTCGGCAGTCTTTACGCCTTCAGATTTTGCCTTTCCCAGCAATGGCATAAAAGCAGAAACTACGCCAAACACTGAAATGATTCTCATTGCCGATGTTAATCTGGATGATCTTACTGAATTACACAATTTCGGAAGTGTCAGAAACCTCAAAGACCGAAGAGAAGATGTCTATCAGTTGAAAAGAAGCTAATCTTTAATTGAATCTTTCCAGGCTTTTATGTCATAAAATATTCGTGATTATCTCGAAAAATGCGGTGATTTTCTATTTAATTTTGTTAAAACAATTAAAATTTTCCAATAAAAAAGTGGATTTAAAAAATTTCAATGTTAAATTTTCTAATGTTTTGTTTTTCAGATACTTAAAAATTACTACAACGTTTTTCAATTTTTACGTAAACGTTTGAAATACAACACCGTATTCGCATATTTAACACTAAATGAATGCTAATTTCATGTCAGGTATGTGAAAAGATAGTAATATTGCAGCGTAAAATTGAATTAAAATTTATAAATGAAATGTCGAGATTAAATACAAACTGATTTCATTGACTTAAGAAAAGCTTCACCGACACATGAAGCTTGTAAGCAATAACCAATTGCACGATTAATTCTAATCCATTTTTAACCCAAAATTTTAAAATTATGTATTCACCTATAATGTGGGCCAATCCCAACGAATTAAAGCATTTACAAGAAAAAAGAAAAAAACAAATCGAACAAATAGAAGTTGCTGAAATAAAAACATCAAATGACGAAAGATCGCAAAAACCAAATGTTTTTGATACGCTCTTCAGATCACTTGCTATTTCCAGATTATTCTAAACTATTATGAAGATTAAAAGCCCGTTTCAATCGCTTTTGGAACGGGCTTTTATATTTAAGAACCTGCTGCTCTGGCCATAGATACAGGCAATATCTTTCAACATATCTTGAACGACACGCCTCAGAGCATATTCAGGCTCTTGTAAAGCTTTTTCCTCTCCGACTAATTCAATTAAGCTGTAATATGCACGGGCACCAAAAGTTTTTTTTTGATGTTCAGTCAGGCTGTTTTTTCCACAAATTACATAACAAGGTAAATTTTTGTCATTTGCTTTCCTGCTCACCTCAAAAGGAACTTTTCCATTGATGGTACTTCCATCTAATTGCCCTTCAGCAGTTATAAAGACATCACACTCGTCTAATTTATCTTCAAAAGATATAAGATTCATGATTTCAGACGCTCCGGATTTAAGTTCTGCACCCAGAAAAAAATGAGTCCCCAAACCCATTCCTCCGGCCGCTCCACCACCTTCTAATTCAATTAGCTCGTCAATCTTAGTTCCATGTGGATGTTGTTTTTTATAAAAGTCAGTGTCAGTAAGCATAAGCTTTACTACCCTTTCTAAACCTTGCTCGAGAATTTTTACTTCTGTTTTGTTTGCACCTTTTTGTGGAGCAAATGCAGGTGCTGCACCATTTTTTCCAAGGATTGGATTATTTACATCATACAAACTTACGAAATCCGTAGCTCTAATTTGTTCAATGTTTTCAGACGTCACAAATTGAGCAATATGCTTCATTTTACCACCTACGGGTTGTACTTTTTGACCTTGCTTGTCTAAAAACTGAAAACCCAAAGCAGTTGCCATGCCTATTCCGGCATCAGAGGTTGAGCTGCCTCCCAGGCATAAATATATCTTTTTTGAACCATTGCCTATGGCATGTTGTATTAACTCTCCAAAACCATAACTGGAAGTCTGCATGCAATTTCTTTTTTCCGTAGGTATCATAACCAGACCGACAGCAGAAGCCATTTCTATATACGCGTTGCCTTGTAAGTCGATAGCGTAATATGAAGCTACAGGCTGCATAAAAGGTCCGTTCACTGTAAGTCTGACCTTATTCAAATGTAACCTCTTACTTAGGGCTTCTACAGATCCATCACCTCCATCAGCCATTGCCAGTGTAGAGGTCTTGAAAACTATTCTTTCTCCGTTAGCATTTTGATAAATGTTATTTTCTGCTTCTTGTTTAAAAATATCGCATATCTCACCCGCTTTGAGTGTGCCTTTCATCTTATCGGGAACACAAAATATATTTATACACTTTTTCATTAAACTCAAAAAAATAAATTAATTTGGAGCTGTTATCAAAATTAATACAATCAAAATGAAAACTTCAATCATATTTTATTTAGCGTTTAGTCTTTTTTTATTTACCGGATGTCTGCAGAATGAAAAGAAACCTAAGGAAAATGTGGCCAGTAACATTAAAACGGGTTCACAATACAAATTACTAATACATAATGTTTTCTTAGATCTAAAAGACAACGTTTCTGCAGATGATAAGATAAAAGCTATAGAACAACTAAAAAGCTTAAGCGCAATTGATAATGTCGTTAAACTTTATGCCGGACAAAAAGCAGAAACCGGTGACACAAGATTATACAAAAACTATGACCTTGCGCTTCATGTCACATTTAAAAGTTTAGATGACCTGAAAAAATATGATAAAAACGAGCATCATGCCAAAGTTCGCAGACAGCTTAAAAGTCTATTGGCCGGACCACCGTTAGTATTTGATTATTGGACTGAATGAAAATTCATTTTGTTTGATAGCCATAGTAATATAAAGACTACCAATGAATGGAATGATTGACTATAGTTTTTCTGAAATGGAGGCCACTCCGGGAAACAGAAATCCTAAAATGCCAAGGCCTATTACACCGTCATTCCGTCCCAAATGCTGTCGGGATTGTTTCGGAGTTCTATGAATAGCTCTAGGATTAACTGACGTTGATCCAGAATTGAAGCCCGCTCCTGCAAATAGAATCCCAAAACTGCTAACGCAGTTTTATAGGATTTTTATTTGTCCAAACTTTTAAAAGCTATGCTTTTAAGTTTTCCCAAATAAAAATCCCAATATCTACCGATATTGGGATTCTGCTTGATGTGGGTCATACTGTCCCGTCCCGAAACTTCGGGATCGGGAGAACCAGTGACTTCTATTTTTTTACATAAAAAAAGCCCAAACCTAAGTTTGGGCTTGTGGGTCATACTGGATTCGAACCAGTGACTTCTACCCTGTCAAGGTAACACTCTAAACCAACTGAGTTAATGACCCGGGATAAAAAAACCCAAACCTAAGTTTGGGCTTGTGGGTGCGAAGGTCCCGTCCCGAAACTTCGGGATCGGGAGAACCCCTGACTCCAAAACTCTCATTTCCACAAACCAAATGAACTTATTTTATCTCTCTTACAAAAAAACCCAAACCTAAGTTTGGGCTTGTGGGTGCGAAGGCCCCGAAGCTTCGGGGGAACCCCTGACTCCAAAACTCTCATTTCCACAAACCAAATGAACTTATTTTACCTCTCACTTACAAAAAAACCCAAACCAAGGTTTGGGCTTGTGGGTGCGAAGGGATTCGAACCCCTGACCTTCTGGGTGTAAACCAGATGCTCTAAACCAACTGAGCTACGCACCCGCACTTTCTTATGATGCTCTAAACCATCCCGATAACTATCGGGAGAGCTACGCACCCGCACTTTTCTATAGATACTCAAACTATTTCGATAACTATCGAAATAGCTACGCTTATCAATCGCGGATGCAAATATAAACTAATTTTGAATTCCCGAAAACTTTAAAGAAATATTTTTTCTGCCATCAAATTACAGTAAAATAACATTTGTTTTAAAACTCCTCCTTAGCTTCCTGGTAATAGTCATTGAATAAATTCAACATACTGATCCCTGCAGATATAAGGTCTTTTGTCTCCAATAGTAATCCAAAATAAAATTTGGTGTTCTGTTGTCCCATATCTGTTGTGCGAATCCTTTCAATTTGCTTTTGAATAAGGTCTGACACCAAATCCTGCAACTCTTTCATTTGTTGGATAATAAGCTCAATATCATCGAACTCATTTTTGTCAAACACTATTTTCAAATGAGCAAAAACACCACTTAAGTCACGACTAATTCCTTTCAACTCACGAATTTGATTGAACTTAAGATTTCTATGGTTATTATTTACATATTTATGACTGGTTCTTATGAGATAAGCCAAAGACTGAACCATATCCTGTAAGTAATCTAAAGTAAGGATGTAGAATTTGCTGGCTTCAACTGTATCGTCCTCCAATGATTTTATGTAGTAAAATATATTATCTTTTAAATCATCGATTTCTTCTTCCAGTTCAGGCAAATCTCTCAAAGTCTTCTTTAGTTTTGTAATATCATGATAACCGATATTATTTACCAATTCAACAAAACGACTATCAATTCCGTTAATGATAGACGTAATATTATGTGATGATTCTGAAGTAATATCATTGATAGTGATGATATCACTCCTGTTGAATTTTTTTTGTTGCTTTTGTGATTTT
>CAJXVZ010000024.1 GCA_913062845.1 uncultured Psychroflexus sp. | reverse complement strand
ATACTTTGGCGATAGACTTTTCGATAGAGTAATTGTAGCCGCAATAACAAGCGCTTAGGTATGAAAACGGATATTCATTAAAAAAAATTACTTTTGTGTAACACTTAACTAATTTTGATGAATTTACTTAAGAAATTTGCTGTCATCAGCATTTTCTTAATAACATTGGTGAGCTACGCTCAGCATCCAAAAATAGATAGTCTGAATAATGTTTTAAAGTCAGCTACATCTGTTAAGGATAGCATAGATACATACAACGACCTTGCCGCAGAATACATTTACATCTAATTTGATAGTATTGAGCCAAATGCAAATAAGGCTATAACACTTTCCCAAAGAATAAATTACCCAATTGGAATTGCCAGAGGTAAAAAAGCGCTCGCGGTATTTTACTATTTTTCAGGAAATCGTGATAAGAGTTTTGAAAACATGTAAAATTCCATTAAACTATTTAAGGAAGAAAAGGACTCTGTTGGGATTGCTAAAGCCTATAATAATCTTGCTACCCTTTACAAGAATTTTGGGCAGTATGCTGAAGCAACAAGAGCCTATGATACCGCTATTTTTTAAAACAGAAAAAAGGGATTAAACCAAGGCTTAATCAATAACTACATAAATCTTGCAGGAATATATTCAAAACAGTGAGATTTTGAAAAAGCCATCGAAACTTATAATGTTGCCGATAAGTTAAATCAGACAGAAAATGATTTAAGTTCCAGAGCAAGTATAAGAAGTGGAATAGGTTTAATATATGAAGAACAGGGGAAATTTGACTCTGCTATTTACCTTCTGGATGAAAGCTTAAAGATCTTCAAGAAGCTGGATAAATCACGTAATGTTGTTGCGATGGCAAATAATCTTGGCAACATAGAACGTAAAAAAGGAGAGTACTTAAAATCCATAGAATATTTTAATGAAGCTCTTAATTCTGCCAGAGAAATTAACAATCCCAGGCTGGAAGCAATTATACTAAATAACCTGGCTAATAATTATTTAGAATTGAATGATAATGAAAAGGCGCTTGAGTTATATGAAGAATCATCCCAAATAATAAAAGGAATAGATGATTACGCCTACGCGGCCAGTATTACGAATATTGCCCTTATTCTTGAGGAAACCAATGAAGAGGAAGCCCTGAAATATTATAAAGAGGCTTACGTGCTTTTTGAAAAAATGGACAGTAAGCCAAATCTCATAAATAACCTGAATAATCAGGCTAATTATTTCTTTTCTATAAAAGATTATCAGCTCTCAAAAGATACATATTTAAGGGCAAAAGAAATATTAAAGGAAGTAGATACAGATTATCTAAAATCAAATACCTGGTTAGGCTTGTGTAATACTAATATGGCGCTTGGTTATATAGATTCTGCTCAAATATATGGTAATGAGGCTTTAAGACTGGCAAGAAAGACCCAGGCTTTAAGTAAAGAAACAGAGGCCACAGAGTTGTTATACAAAATAGCGAAGCTAAAAGGTGACTCCGATACGGCTCTGAAATATTTAGAACTTAATGAAAAACTAGGTGACTCTTTGTTTAATGAAGAGAAAACCAAAGCGCTTGGTAAACTGGAAGCTGAACTTGAATTTAAAAGCCTTAAGGAGAAACTCGAACTTGAAAGGGAAAATGAAAAAAGAGAAAATGAGCTTCAATTAAAATTAAAGCAAAATTGGATCTTGTATCTTGTCATAACAATAGTTGCTTTAACGCTCATTATAATACTACTTTATATCATAAAGCGCAATAAAACAAAGACAAATCAACAATTAAAAGCTATTACAGAAGAGCTTCATGAAAAAAATAAAAAACTCATAAAGTTACATTCCCAAAAGAACAGGTTGATCTCTATTATCTCTCACGATTTCAGAGGACCGTTAAATAACCTTTCCAGCTTTTTAGATTTGTACATTAATGAAAATCTATCAAAAGAGGAATTTGATGAATGGATCCCAAGGATAAAGGCCAACACAGAATCTACGCAAAGACTTCTTGAAAACTTGATAAGTTGGGCAAAACAATCGCTTAATGAGTACAAAATAGAGAAGCAATTGATTGATTTGAACAAATCCGTTTTAGATATTTTAGAATCATTTAAATTCATTACAAGCGAAAAAGAAATAAAAATATTAAATGAAGTGCCGGAAGGAGCGAAAATATTTATTGATAAGAATACACTTGAGCTTGTCTTAAGAAACCTTTTATCTAATTCAATAAAGTTTTGTAAGGCCAATGATCAAATTAAAATTACGTTTAAAGAAGTAATCGGATTTTCACAAATCTGTATAGAGGATACGGGTGTTGGTATGGCGAGAAAAACAGCAGAAAATTTATTTAAGAGCGATGATTTAATATCAGCACTCGGAACAGGACAGGAAGAAGGTTCAGGTATTGGTGCAGTATTAATTAAAAACTTCCTTGAGGAAAATAACGGTTCTATTTGGGTAGACTATTCCGAACCAGGTAAAGGAACCAAAATTTGTTTTAAAGTGCCTCAAAAATCCTAAGTATGATTACAAAGGTTTCAAACTAATTTACTTTTTATTTTTTTTAAAGTAGTCATTTATCACAGAACGACGACCTATAGTTTTGGTGATGATATCCTTTTCCAGATTCCAGCCACGGGCTGGTGAGTATTCTCTCCCATACCAAATGATTTGTAGGTGTAAATCGTTCCATGATGCCTCAGGAAACAGTCTTTTGGCATCTCTTTCAGTTTGAACTACACTTTTGCCAGTTGACAAACACCAGCGATACATCAATCTGTGAATATGTGTATCTACCGGAAAAGCGGGAACGCCAAAAGCCTGTGACATAACCACACTGGCCGTTTTATGGCCTACTGCCGGTAATGCTTCTAAAGCTTCAAAATTTTCGGGAACTTCGCCATTATATTTATCAATTAAAATTTTTGATAAACCATAAATGCCTTTGCTTTTCATAGGGGATAGTCCCACAGGTTTAATGATTTCCCTGATCTCTTCAACACTCATTTTTATCATATCATGCGGATTGTCAGCCTTTTCAAAAAGGAGAGGAGTGATTTTATTAACTCTCACATCTGTACTTTGAGCTGATAACAAAACAGCGATGAGCAAAGTGTAGGGGTCTTTGTGGTTTAAAGGTATTGGAATATCCGGGTAGAGTTCATTTAACGTATTTATAACGAATTTTACTTTTTCAGACTTCCTCATTTTCTGTAATTTTAAAACAAAAATACGTTATGACAACATTAAAAGCAGGTGATAAGGCACCAAATTTTTCAGCTAAAGATCAGGATGGAAACGTTCATGAACTTAATGATTACAAAGGGCACAAATTAGTGGTGTTCTTTTACCCGAAGGCCAACACGCCAGGCTGCACAGCTGAAGCTTGTAATCTTAGGGATAATGAAAAAACTTTTGAGGAAAAGGGCTATAAAATACTTGGTGTAAGTGCAGATTCTGCAAAACGCCAGCAAAATTTTAAGAATAAATATGATTTACCATTTCCGCTTTTGGCCGATGAAGATAAATCTGTGATTGAAGCATTTGGCGTTTGGGGACCTAAAAAATTTATGGGAAAGGAATACGATGGTATTCACCGCATAACCTTTATCATAGATGAAAACGGCGTCATTGAAGAGGTTATATCAAAAGTAAAAACCAAAACACACGCCGATCAGATACTGGGCTAAAAACTGATTTTTGAATCCGGGTTTCATTGGTTGATTATATGAATGAAACCCGTTTTATTCTTCTGTCTGAATGGTAATTTCTGAAGCTTCTAAGCCTTCTCCTTTTACTTCAAGTTTAAAACTTCCCTTCTTATTAGAAGACTCAACTAAAACAACAAGCTTACCACTAAATAATTTCATTGTCGATTTTTGAAACATTTCCAGAGAAGTTGGGTCGCCATTGCAAACAGCTTTGAATTTGCCATCACCTTTAACTTTGAATTCTAATTGATTACTGGCAGTAGGGCAAGGATTGCCATATTTATCTACAACCGAAACGGTTACAAAAGCTAGGTCTTTGCCGTCAGCTTTTAAAACTTCACGATCCGATTCCAAAACTATATTGTGAGGCTCTTTAGCAGTGATTACTTTTTTGCTTGCTACAGGGTTTCCATTATCATCCATTGCTACAACTTTAAGTTCACCAGGCTCGTATTTGACATCCATCCACATTAATCTATAGCGGTTTTGAGGAGTACTGTCGTTTTTAACCCTTTTGCCCTGACTCTTTCCATTCACAAATAATTCAGCTTTTTCATGATTGGTGTAAACAAACACCGGTGTAGTTTTTCCTTCTCTGCCTTCCCAGTTCCAGTGCGGTAGTATATGCAGTGTTTCATCTTTTGTATTCCATCTGCTTCTGTAGAGATAGTATCTGTCTTTGGGTATACCGGCTAAGTCACTTATACCAAAATAAGAACTTCTTGAAGGCCATGCTTCATCATAAGGTGTGGGTTCACCCAAATAATCAAATCCTGTCCATACGAATTCACCTATTACCCATGGTTTATCATCCTGTAAAACAAAATCTTCATCAGGAAGATTAGACCAACTGCAGTGCTCAAGGTCATAAGATGAGGATTGATGATCTTTATATTGTTTCATGCTGGCCTTTTTGACGGGGAACTTGTATATTCCTCTGGAACTTACTGTTGATGCAGTTTCTGAACCTAAGAGCAAACCCTGCGGAAAAGTGTCGTAGGCCTTTTCATAAAGATGTACACGATAATTTAGTCCGGGAATATCCATCACAGCACCGAAACCGTTTTCCATCACAGCCTCAACCTGATCCATGCCAATAGTGACTGGTCTGGTCGGATCTTCCCGGTGAAAGATATTCTGAAGCCACCTGGCTCGTTTTACACCTTCTTCACCCCATTGATCAGGGACTTCGTTTCCGGAACTCCACATGACTATAGAAGGATGATTGCGGGTTGCTCTTACTAAATTTACAATGTCCTTTTCAGCGTAGTCGTCGAAATACAGGTGATACCCATTCTCAACCTTTGGCTTTTTCCATTCGTCAAAACTTTCAGCCAGAAACATAAATCCCATTTCATCAGCTAATTCCAGAATTTCAAAAGAAGGCATATTGTGCGCACTTCTAATGGCATCAGCACCCATATCTTTTAAAATTTTCAAACGCCTTCTTATAGCAGATTTATTTACGGCTGCCCCCAACGGACCAAGATCATGATGCAAACAAACGCCCTTAAATTTTCTGATTTTTCCATTTAAGCTGAAACCTTTTTCAGGACTAAAGTCTATGCTTCTGATTCCCATCTTCTCATTGGTTTGATCTACCATTATTCCGTTTGAATAAAGTGAAATCTCAACATTATATAAATATGGTGTCTCCGGACTCCAGAGTTTAGGATTGTCGATCTCTATGCTTTGTTCAACTCTTTGTTCTGGTATTTCTTTAGTCTCTCTGGCTGCCACTAATTTTCCTTCTTTATTGTATATTTTTGTTTTCAGGGATAGATTTTGCCCTGTAGCCTTTGTAGTGATTTTGATTTTCGCTAGTTTTTCTGAAACATCAGCGGTGGTGATAAAAGTACTCCAATGGTTGATATGGTTTTCATTTTTAACGATCAAACTCACTTTTCTGAATAAACCTGCACCGGGATACCATCTGGAGGATTTTTCACGATTTTTTAATCTGACAGTTAAGATGTTATTTTTTGGTTTGATCTTTTCTGAAATATCAAAGTAAAAATAAGCGTATCCGTATTTCCACTCGCCAATTTTCTCACCGTTAAGAAAAACTTCCGGTTCGCTCATTGCACCTTCAAATTGTATGATGACTTTTTTGTTTTTATCCAGACCAGGAACATCGAATTTTTTTCGATACCAACCTTCACCAATGTATGGGAGAGCTCCCGTTCTTCCGGTTTTTTCAGTTGCTTTGGTTTCATTATTTTGAGATATGGCCACAACCTGCTTGTCAATTTCTTTGTCAAAAGGACCGTAGATAGCCCAATCATGGGGAACAGTAACCACTTCCCAATTGGAATCATCATATTCCGGCCGGACGGCATTAGGATGATTTCCTTTCTCAAATCTCCAATTATCTTCTAAAATTATTATTTGTCTGTTTGTCTTATTATTGAGGATAGTTTCATTTTGACAGGACATAAGTGTAATAATTAAAACTAAAAGCGTTAAGTATATTCTCATGAATCAGATTACTTAAAGGTTGAATTAAAAAATTTCATGCCTAAATTAGGCCTGTTATTATAATCGAATAGCGTAGCGTTATCCCAATGTGAAACTTTTCCCCATAGCGTAGAGCATTCTGTGGAAATCCAAGCCGGTTCCCAATAAACAATTCCTTTTCCTCCTGAATTGAATATTATTTTACTGAGTTCAGTCAAATAATTCAGTTGTCCTTGCTCAGTCGCAGGATAACCTTCAATGAGAGCATCTGTACCTAAAATATTGCCAGCTTCGTCATTATCCTCTAAAGTAAAGGGGTAGGCTGTTTCCACAATCATCAATTTCTTATTGTAGGTATTTATCAATGAAGAGAATGCCTCACCAACATGATCTAGTTTGTACACAGACCATTTTGGATAATAGGATAGACCCATCCAGTCATAATTAGAAATACCATTTGCTTTAGCCTCTTTAAACCACCAGAGTGCATTTTCCGGTTGAGCAATATGAAGCATAACTTCTATATTTTCACCTTTAATTTCTGAAAAATCCCTTACTGCTTTTATGCCTTTATTGAGTAAATATGCATTTCGTTTCCAGTCTATTGTGTCAACATGCTTCTCTTCCTGGAGTATCATGGCATTGGTTTCATTACCAATCTGAACAATATCAGGAGTCAGGTTTTCAAGGGATAATTTTTTCAAGGTGTTAAAAGTGTAATTATAAAGCAGATCTCCAAGTGTATCTGTGTCATTGATATATTTCCTCCAGGCTTTGGGTATCTGCTGTTTATGGGGATCTGCCCAGGTATCAGAATAATGAAAGTCTAAAAGTACTTTAAGTTTATTTGATTTGGCTTTTTTAATACTTCGTTTGACATCTTCAAAATCAGAATAGTCAGTCCAATCGGGATTATGCCAGAGCCTTAGTCTTATCAAATTGGCACCGTTTTGTTTGAATATATGATAAGGATCTTTCTCTTTTCCAAGGCTATCGTAAAAAACACCACCACAATCAAGCATTTCATTGACGTAAGACAAATCTGCTCCTTTGTAAAACTTTATTTCTTCTGTAATAGGATCATTTTTCTTTTTAAAATTATTCTGATGTTCTTTTTGATCTTTACATGAGACCAGCAGACATAACAGCAAGATAATACCAGGGAAAGAAGAGATTTTATTTAATGTAATCATGCCGTATTTTAATCTGACGTAAATGTAATAAAAACAAGATATTTACCTACCAGTACCTACCAGTTAAAATAAAAAAAGAGCTTCAAATCGAAGCTCCTTTTTTTAGATATGAAGTGATAAATAATTACATTTTGATCAATTTTGAAGTCATCATCTGGTCATTTTCACCTCTTAATCTGACCATATACATTCCTGAATTTAAATCTGAAATGTCAAAGCTGTCATTTTTAGTGAATTCACCTTCAAAGGATTTAACCTGTCTTCCATTCAGATCGTAGATCTCTACATCGTAGAATTTATCCAGTGTAAGATTTATTCTACCTCTTGATGGATTAGGGTAAAGAGAGAATTTACTCATGATATTATCTTCTACACTCAAGACGTCTGTAGGTTGATTTCCTAAAATTAAAAACTGACCAGGTTGAAGAGTAACCTGAACCTGCGAATCAGAATATGTAGTGCTTCCCGTTGGATCCATTAGATCATACCAGGTATTGGAAACACCGGCAGGGAAAAATGTGTTTATATTTTCCGGCACTACATTAAAGTTAGCAAGTATAATAACATTTTTCAATTCATTGTTTGGTAAAGAATCATCCCAAATATCTATTCTGGGTGTAAAGTCACCAGAATCTATTGAGTAATTTCCTTCAAAAACTGGTTCGTCAGTTTTAAGCTTATGCATCTTAGACCAGTCTTCATATATTTGACTTCTTACAGCATCAGTTAACCAATTATTGGTCCATTGCGGTTGAGGCTTTGTGTCTAGTTTACAGTCACCGTCACCACCGCCAGGTAGATTAACACTACCATCATTACAGGTAAATATGGAGTTTTCCATTCCTAAATCTCCGAAGTGCCAGATCATTTTAGGTCCGGGAACGAGAACCGAAACGGCTCCTAAGGCAGACATACGGGATAAGGCGGTATTTAGGTTCTGAACATTATAGCTACCATTGGAAGCACCAAATTGAAGGTTGTTGTACATGAGTCTTTCCTCGTCATGGCTTTCAGGATAACCTAGCAATCTTGGGGCATTAAAACCTCTGCTATTGTGCCCCATTCTATTGATGTTCTTGTTGCCACCCTGACCCATAGTTAACTCGTTGTATTCATTGGTCATTTTACCCCACATTGAAATACCCTTGCCTTCATTAATTCTGTAATTAGCCCATTGCTGCTCTTCAGCATCTGAACCTAAATGTTCAAAAATAACAATATGAGTATCGTCGATAGACCAGGAATAATCGGCATAATCTCTTAACAAATCAACTCTGTCTTGCTGGTAAGCATTTGTACAGGCGTCATCTCCACCGGAACAGTTTTGAGTAAATCCTTTAGTTAAATCCCAACGGAATCCATCAATTTTGAATTCTTCAATCCAATGCTTAATAACTCTTTTTGTGTATTCCTGTACGTGAGGTTGCTGATGATTAAAATCTGAACCTACATTATAACTATGTGTTGGGTTTTCGTTAAAATAAGGGTTTTCACTTGAGACTTCCCCGAAACCATTTCCATCGGGATCATCCATCCACATACGTACTAATGGGCTTCTGCCGAAGGCATGATTCATGACCAGGTCCAGTATAACGGCAATACCATTTTGATGACATAGGTCTATGAATTCTTTTAATTTATCTTCTGTGCCATAAACTTTGTCGAGAGCCATATGATACGTGGTGTCGTAACCCCAACCAAGGCTAGAATCATACTCCATAACAGGCATCAAGTGTATAGCATTAATGTTCAGGTCTTTGAAATAATCTATTTTATCAATTAAATCCTGATAATTTCTATCGGCATCAAAGTCTCTCACCAAAACTTCATATAAGACCATATCTTCAATTTTTGGCTTCTGAAAATTGGTCACCTGCCAATTGTAAGGTGTTTGACCGGTCTGTAGAACAGTTACTTCAAAATCTGCTCCGGCCGGGAATTGAGGCATATTTGGATAAGTCGAATCCGGTATAAAAGGATCGTCAAACTCATTTAAAACAAGTGTAGAGTAGGGGTCTGCAACTTTGACCAGCGTTGGAGAATTGGCAAGAGGAGTTGCATCATATACCCAGTATTGATAAGTTTCTATTTGTCCGGGAGTCAATCCGGTTATCTCTAACCAGAACTTTCCGGTGTTAGGGTCTCTTTTCATTACATCAGCATCAGTAGGCGTGTAGTTGTTGAAACTACCTGCAACCTGAACAAAGTCTTTGCCGGGTGCATGAAGAACAAGTGTAGCTTTAGTATCATCTGATGAATAATTGATACCATTTTCCAAATTTGCAGGTAATGCCTGTTGTGTTACTGTTGGAATTACCTGTACCTGCAGTGTAGTCTCGCCAGTTTCTGTCGCTCCGGGAGGAGTACCTACAAAACGCACTACACCACTCTCAGTAATGTTTGGAACTGTGCCTGCACATGTCGGGAATCCACAAGTTCCGGTATCAACAGATACGTCATTGTAAAATATCTCAAAATCACCCTGAACAGTAACATTACCCTGATAAGTAATACTGGCACTAACATTCAGGTCAGAACCAGAGTTTACCAAAACAAAATCATCCGTAGGGTTTATTAGGTTGATTATCACTCTTCCAACTGGTATGAAAAAGTCATCGCAACCATTGTCTTTTAGTTCCTGGGTGCCATCCTCATTTCTGAATACCATGCCCAACTGTGTTACTGAATCTATTTCCTGTTGAGTCAGGTTGAAATAAGTTGATGGTGTAAAAGTTATGGAATATAATCCGCCTCCATTAGATGTCATTTCGCCTACGCCATCGTCCTGACCCCAGTTTCCAACAACATCAAAACCAAAGGCATTATTGTTATCACCTGCACCGGCGTGCATGTATACGCTTGATGGATTACTTAAACCATTACAGTTGGAATCTGTACTGTTGATATCTACAGTGACGGTTATTTCTTCATCAACATCAAAGTTAGGTGGTGAGATTGTTACTTGCCCTTTCATTAACGAACAGCTCATTAAAAAGCATAAAAATAGTATTGTATTTTTCATAGTTTCAATTCCAATAAAAAAATGGCTATACAATTCTGTATAGCCATTTTATAGATAAGTTATTGTAGGGTAATTGTCTTATTGACAGTATCTAATGTCAATGTATAAGTTCCGGGTGTACCAATAAAACTAAAGTTGTTGTCACCATCCTGAGCATCTTCAAAATTAGGATCAATGGTATAACCTTCATTCACAAAATATGGGAAATTATAGCTATCTGGCCCCCAATCTGGCTGTAAGAAAAATCTAAAGGCATCATTAACCAATTCTACAGTTCCTGAGTATACACCATTTCCAACGCATGGAAAATCGGTAGGAGAGTCCCAGCTCCAGCCTGCCGTTGCTATACCAGCACCAACCAACCATAGTTGTGGTTGATCACAATCAAATTGTGGCGGACCTAATGTTATCGTTTTATTGATATCATCAACAGTAAGGAAATAAGTTCCTGGTGTTCCTGTGAATCGGAAATTATTATCTCCGTCCAGAGCATCTTCAAAATCAGGATCTATAGTATATCCCTGATTTACATAGTACGGGAAATTATAACTGTCAGGACCCCAATCTGGTTGTAAGAAAAATCTGAATGTATCAGTTGTTAATTCTACATTACCGGAATATGTGCCGTTACCGGTACATGGCAATACTGTAGGGTTATCCCAGCTCCAACCAGCAGTAGCGATACCTGCACCAACCAGGTAAAGTTGATCAAGATTACAGTTAGGACCTACAACCGGAGGACTTAAAGTGATGGTTTTTGCATCCATGTCTATTTCTAAGAAATATTCTCCCGCAGTACCAATAAACTGGAAATTACTATCTCCGTCGTTAGCATTTACAAGATCAGGATCAATAGTAAATCCTCGATCTACAAAATATGGATAATTCCAGCTGTCAGGACCCCAGTCTTCCTGTAAAAAGAATCTGAAGTTACCACCATTGTCAGGGCTTAAATTAACGTTTCCTGAATATTTTGAACCTTGAAGTGGAAATACTTCTGGAGAACCCCATCCCCATCCGGCATCAGGCATACCTGCACCAACACCCCACAATGTAGCGGGTAAAGCAGTCTCATATGGAGTTACGCTGATGGTAACAACATCTGAAGTTCTTTCTATCATGCCACTGGCACTGTCAATCACTGATCTGATTCTTACTTCTACAGATGATTCAGTATCTGCTTCACCACCAATATTAAGAATACTCTCATTTAATTCAGCATGCGTAACAGACAAACTTCTTTCGTTTGTTTCTCCTAAAGTTGCAACATTATTAAAACCATTTCCAACTAAAGAAGCCTCGACAATATAGTTAACGTCTGTCGAGTTCTCCTCAGAAAAATCAGGATCTGTCCATTCAACGGAAAGTGCTGTTTCGTCCTCTGTGACATCGGAAAGCGTTATACTAAATGAGTCATCGGGGCTAGCTATTACCGGTACATTTTCAGGATAACTGTTGACTGTTAATAGCACAGAATTACTTTCTGCAGAGCCGGCGAGCACTCTCATGAAAATTGGTGCACTCGCATAAGATTCTATTCCTGCATTTGAAAGTTCATTATTAAAAGCTTCTACGCTCATCGTAAAAGACTTGCTTTCAGTAGTTCCCAGATCTATTGGATTTTCAAATTCCAATGATGGTGACATTTGTACAGTATAACTGCTGCTTCCGGTTACTTCATCTGTCCAGGTTAATGTAAAAGCCGGATTTTCGGGTAAACTAAAATTCAGAAAAATTTTAGAAACCGCAGGGGTATTCAGAACAAATTCAGGCTCGGGTTGAGTGAATTTTAAATTATCCTCATCCTCACAAGAATTGAATAAGACAACGAGCCCGATCAAAAGGCCGATTGAAAGATATTTTGAAATCAATTTCATAATCTGTTTTTTAAAAGTTTAATGGTATAAACATATATTCACCAGTAAGGTCGTTAAACCATACTTCATATTCATCTCCTACTAATATTTCTATAGGATTTCCACCTTCTGTGGCTACGCCTGAGAATGACGTATCACCACCCCAGCTTTGGCTTCCATTCGCTGTGAATGTGATTTCACCTGCACTTAAACTCACTGGTTCACTGGATTGCCAGATATGCGGATCAAAAACACCGCCACTAACGCCATATTGAACAAGTTCTACAGGTGAATCTACAGCAGAACCGGAAATACTCAGAGATGATAGTGGTGCTGCACTTCCATCTGCAGCTGCTACACTAAATTCAAGCGTTCTTACATTAGCCGTAAATGTAAAATATCCTGAAGTTGATGCAAAATCATCTATTGGTGCAGGATCTGGATCATCTTCAGTTGGTCTATAGGCGAGTTGGCCTTGACCACTTTCACCATACTGAGGAGCCCATGCTCCTTTAGTTTCCAGTATTTTAAGTTGATCTGCATTAAACAATCCAGTATAGCTAAACACATCGGGATTATCCGCACTTCTAAATAGCGCAGGATTATTATTGTTATTATTCCAACCGGAAGCACAGGCAGGACCTACAAAATATAAATCTGTAAATGGATAATTGAAATAAGGGTAAACATCAAAACTAATGGTATTTGATGCACTTGCCAACCCTTCTTGTTGTCCCAAGAATGTTACCACTCTGGCATAAATCGTATTCCATTCAAATGGAGGAAATCCAACACTACCGGCAGCTGTGTTTAACTCAGTAGTTGTTAGTGTAATGTTTGTGATACCGGTAAGGTTAGCCACAACAACGGGATTTTCAAAGTTTTCTGTACTTGAGAATTCTAATTTGTAATTCTCAGCCGTTTGTACTCCAAAATCTGCCTCAGTCCAGATAAAAGTGGCAACTGGATTTCCGGTATTTGTCTGATCTAATTCTATCTCAGTAATATCTAATTCAGATAGTACTAAATTGCTTGCTTCATTAGCAACCGTTCCATCCTGAGGATCTTCACAAGATACTATACCCGCAAAGGCGAACAGTATCATTAAAACACCCAGAATATTAATTGATTGTTTTTTCATATTTATTTTAAATTTAGTAACCTTCGTTTTGTGTTAAATTGGGATTGACCGAAAGACTTTCATTAGGAATAGGATAAACCTCTCTATAATTAGGTATCGCAACACCATTTGCAGTATTCCCTTTAAAAGACCAGACATAAGCACCACCAGTAAATAAATCAAAGCGTCTTAAGTCCTGTCTTCTGTGCGATTCCCAATATAGCTCTCTGGCTCTTTCATCGATGATAAAATTAAGTGTGAGATCACTGGCAGATATATTCCAATCGGTACTTCCCTGATTTGCTCGTGTACGTATCATATTGATATAATTTACAGCATCAGCTGCAGAACCACCACCTCCTCTTAAGTGAGCCTCAGCATACATCAAATATACATCAGCTAATCTAAACATTGGAAAATCTACAGACGAGAATGTGATGTCTGTATCCAATGTTCCATCAGATCTCACGTCGGTGTATTTTTCTAAAACATAACCCTGACTTGGATCTGTAACATCGGTAATATTAATATCTCTACCTTGTGATAGAATAGTATTTCTTGTATCATTTTGGAATTCAACACCTTCAAATTTGCTGACGAATGATGGCGTAATTCTTATGGCGCCACCCCAGCCGCCTTCCTGAACGCCTAAGTTTGCACCATTCTGCTCTATGCTACCTACTGCACCATTTGTCATTACGGTAGTTGGTCCAAAATTTTGAGTAAAGTTTCCGTCGGAAACAACAGGAAATATGATCTCGTTTTGGGCTCCATTGGTATCATTATCACCTCTAAACAAATCAATATAGTTCGGTGTTAGTTCGTAGCCGGCATTGATGACATTTTCACATTGTGTAAGGGCATCAGCATATCTATTCTCTCCTATGTAGGCTTCAGCATTTAGGTAAAGTTTAGCCAATATAGTCCATGCTACGCTTTTATCAGCTCTGGCATATTCCAATGTTCTTGGTTCGGCCAAATCAGGTAAAGCCGTCTGTATGTCAGATTCTATAAAGTTGAATAAGTCAACACCTTCGATTTGCTCCGGAAAAAATACGCCTACTGGTGATTCTTCTGTCACAAATGGCGCTTTTCCAAACAAATCAAGCATATGATAATAAGATAAAGCTCTTAGAAGTTGTGCTTCTGCTCTGAAAGTTTGGATTTCTGCTATTTCATTTTGAGGAACCCCTCTTTCCTCTAATTTGGCATCAGTGGTTTGTCTTAAGAATTCATTGGCGAAAGATACACTGGCCATAATTCTACCAAAGGCTCCCTGTACGATCACATTAGCTCCTGATACAATATTTCTCTGTACTTCAGCAATTCCTGGGTCATTTTCATAGGTCCAGACCGCTTCATCGGTAGAGAATGTTTGTAAGTTCATGAGTGCTCTACCGTACTGACTTGTACCTGCATCAAGTCCGCCTATGTTAGAATTACCAGGTCCTGAGGAGCTGGTCAAAGTTAAATTTCCATAAACACCTGCAAGCAATTGCTTATAAGCATCCTCCTGCTGGAAAAATTCATCAGGTGTTAGAGTATCATCATCCTGTGGTACAGTATTTAAGTCATCTTCGCAGGAAGTAGACAAAACTATCAAACCACTAAACATGAGAATGATTACATATTTCATTTTTGATAACATATTTTTATTTTAAATTTACTAATAATTTTACTTATTTCAAATTAACAATTCTTAAAATTGGAAATTCATTCCAAATAAGAATACACGTTGTCTTGGATATATTGTATTATCAATTCCTCCAAAAACTTCCGGATCTGTTCCTGAGTAATCTGTTATAATAAAAGGATTTTGAACATTGAATGACAATCTGATTATTCCCGCTTCATCTTTATACTTGTCGATGGTATAACCTATTTGCATGTTGTCCATTCTCAAAAAGGATGCATTTTCGATATAAATATCTGAAAGTGTATTTTCCTGAGAATTCACTACAAAACCAGTATCCAGTACATTTCTTGGAATGTTGCCTAATACTTCGTTATCCAATAATAAATTGAATTGTGCGTTAGCAGCGTTAACGTTATTGAAAACATAATTATTGAAGCTTGCTCTTAAATTAAAGGCAAAGTCAAAGTTTTTGTATCGCATTGTTGACTGGAAGCCCATCAATAGATCTGCTACAGGATTTCTATAAATGTATCGGTCATCATCATTAATGACATTATCTCCGTTCAGGTCTGAATAAGCGCCTTCTATAGGATTACCATTACTGTCATAAATTTGATTGTAAACATAGAAAGAGGTTGGTGCATGTCCAACTCGGTTAATTTGAATGGTACCTCCTGTACCACCGCCGATACCTCCTGTACGAATGTCAAAGTCGTTTGGAAGTTCTGTGATTTCCTGGTCTAAATAGGTTACGTTATAGTTCAGATTCCAGTCAAATTTGTCTTTATCACCTTTGGAGTCGAAAACCTGAGCATTCACGCTAAATTCAACACCACGTGTGTTTAAAGTACCTGTATTTTGATCAATGAAATTGGTAAAGTTGGCACCTTCAGGTACAGGGGCAAAGATAAAGAGATCTTCTGTATCTCTATTGTAAACGTCTATAGAACCGGTAATTCTGTCGTTAAAGAAACCGTAGTCAATACCAAAGTTGGTAGTTTTAGCTGTTTCCCAGGTTGCAAACGGGTTGAAGGCCGTAGGAAAGGCGGCTGTAAACGGACTTCCGCCAAAGAAGTACTGCGCTTGTTCCAAAGAAGTGGTATAGTTTTGAGTACCTAATATGTTAGGACCTACTTCCTGTTGTCCGGTTTCACCGTAGCTCACTCTTAGTTTTAAATTTGATAAAAAATCAGAATCTTTTAAGAAGTTCTCATCAGAAATATTCCACGAGAATGCTGCGGCCTGGAAGATACCAAATTTATTGCCTTCAGAAAAGCGTGATGATCCATCTCGTCTTATGGAATAAGAAAAAATGTATTTATCTTTTAAAGTTACAAATGCTCTTCCAAGATAACCTATGAGAATCAGGTCATCTCCTACATTGGATTCCGGTGCAAGAACGTTTTCAGCTCTAAGATCATTTGAAAAGAATGAGTCACTTTCAAATTTTTGATATGAATAACCTACGGTAGCTCTAAGGCTTATGTCATCAGTAATATCCTGATTATATTTTAAATAAGCATCGGCAAGAACGTTTCTTGTATTGTCTTCATATCTTACAAAACTACCATTATAAGTACCATCGCTATATAAATTACCATTTATACTTTCTCTGGAAAGTTCATTTGTTCCATTGGACGATGACTCATCAATACCTAAGTTCACAACAGCTCTTACCTGAGGTAGAAAATGAAATCTGTAATCTAAGTTCAGGTTTCCGTAAAATCTGTCTTTGTCTTGTACATTTTCTCTCTGTAATAACAACGCTAAAGGGTTTCGGGCAGAAAGACGTCTGTTAGGTAAACCATTTGGTCCGATAGTGAAATGCTCGAAAAATCCTCCAAAAGGTGAATTTTCATCATAAACCGGTTGGGTTGGATCAAACCTGTTAGCATTACCTATAGCGCCACCATCTGCAAACCTATTGCTTTCACGGGTATAGTTGGCATTAAGGTTTATTCTCAATTTATCGTCAAAGAAAGAAGGGTTTAAAGCTAATGAAGCCGTGTTTCTCACATATTCATCAGTTAATAAAACACCTTCCTGGTCGAAACGTCCAAGGGATAATCTCACAGGAAGTTTGTCAAATAACTGACCGCTTAAGGACAAGTTATTTTCAATATGTCGACCGGTAGTAAAAATAACATCCTGCCAGTTTGTATTGGCATTACCTAATAATGAAACATCCTGAGGACGTTGCTGGGCAATAACATTACGGAACTGGTTGGCATCAAATATATCTATTTGATTGAAGGTGTCATAAAAGGCTAAACCACTATTAAATTCTGCCTGAAACGTCTTAGAGCCTTTTTTGGTTTCAATGATGATTACACCACCTGATGCTCTGTTACCATAAATTGCAGTAGCAGCAGCATCCTTTAACACGTTGAAGGATTTAATGTCATTCGGGTTGATAGATGAAAGGATTGAACGACCACCTGCAGAACCTCTTAAAGGAAGTCCATCTATAACAATAAGCGGGTCATTACTGGCCCCTAAAGAACCACCACCTCTGATTCTGATAGCAGAACCAGAACCCGGCGCACCGCCTGTGGTAACTGTTACACCAGCAACCCTACCGTTGATGAGGTTTTCCGGCGTTACAATATTACCTTTGGTAAAGTCGTCTTCAGTAATAGAAGTTACCGATCCGGTTAAATCTTTTTTCTTACTTGCACCATAACCAATAAGTACAACTTCTTCAAGTTGCTCCTGATCAGGCTCCAAGGTAATGTTAATAGTGCTTTGACCAGTATAGGTCACTTTCTGTGTTTTAAAGCCTAAATAGCCAAAAACCAAAACTTCACCATTGTTAAGATCAATGGAGTAGTTACCGTCAAAGTCTGTTGTGGTTCCTCGTTGGGTACCTTCTACCAAAATGTTAATACCAGGTACCGGAATACCTAGATCATCAACCACAGTTCCTGAAACTGTGTTTTGGGCTAAAATACTTAGCGGAAAAATCAACAACAAACAAAATAATTTGATTGTGTTCATAAATTTTAATGATTTATAATTTTAAATTGAAACTACTTTACTTCCGTGTACGAAAATAATTAATATTTCTTTAACGCAAACATTTTCGTAACGACTCTAACGTTTTCGTGTTGACAACTTTTCAATTATCGCTCAAAACTAAAGCTAATTATGACAAATATCATATTTAAAGCGTAATTACTTAAGAATAATACAATGTTAATGTTTCAATTTTTTATTTATATTTAAACCATATTATAAATTATGCCTAAACAGAAAGCGACTTTAAAAATTATAGCGAAAGAGTTAGACGTTTCAGTTTCAACCGTATCAAAAGCCTTGAGAGACAGCAAAGAAATCGGAAAAGAGACAAAAGAAAAAGTGAAGGCTTTTGCAAAGCTCTATAATTACAGACCCAATAATATTGCTCTAAGTCTGAAGAACAGGAAAACGAAAACACTTGGAGTGATTATTCCCGAAATAGTTCATCACTTTTTCACAACTGTTATTTCCGGTATTGAGTCTTATGCCAATTCACAGGGATACAATGTTATCGTAGGGCTATCTAACGAATCTTTTAATAAAGAGGTAATAAATTTAGATACACTTGCCAACGGAAGTATTGACGGTTTTATAATGTCTGTGGCTAAAGAGACGCTTTCGAAAAAAGATTTTCATCATCTTTCAGAAACTATAGATCAGGGTATACCGATTGTAATGTTTGATCGTGTGATCGATGATCTGGGTTGTGATAAAGTCATTGTTGATGATGTTGTAGCTGCAGAAAAAGCTGTCAACCGACTTATAGATGGTGGATGTAAAAGTGTCGGGCTCATTTCAACAAAGGATTACGTAAATGTCGGCAGACTAAGAACTAAAGGTTATGAAAAAGCATTAAAAGATAAAGGAATACACATCAACGAAAAACATGTCTGTAAACTGGAAGATAAATCAGTCTCTCTTGATAATTTTGATTATTTAGAACTACAGGTAGAAGAGTTTCTTTCAACAGCAGAGGATATAGATGGAATTTTTGCTGTCAACGAGATTTATGCCCTTACAGCAATGAAAGCCGCCAGGAAAATGGGAAAAAATATACCTGATGATATTCAGGTTATTGGATTTACCGACGGTGTTTTGTCCAAACATGCTCATCCACCTTTAACAACAGTTGATCAAAATGGTTTTGAAATAGGGAAGATCTCTGCAAAATTATTGATAGAACGCCTTGAGCTGGAGAGTGAAGAGGAGGAGAATTATAAAACTGTTGTTGTTGATACAAAGATAATTGAAAGAGAAACCACTTTTAAATTAAAATAATTTATATATTTGCCTGACTACTTTCCTTTCCAAATTATAGTTTAATCAAAACTTTTCCATATGGGTAAAAGAAAACTCACATTTTGGGAAATTTGGAATGTCAGTTTCGGTTTCATGGGCGTCCAGTTCGGATTCGCACTTCAAAATGCTAATATTAGTAATGTTTTAGAAAATCTGGGTGCAGATGTGCATTCCTTGTCACTTTTTTGGCTTGCAGCACCAATAATGGGTTTAATTGTACAGCCTATAGTTGGAGGCGCATCAGACTTAACCTGGAATAAGCGCTTCGGCAGAAGAGGACCTTTCATATTAGGTGGTGCCTTTTTTGCGGCCTTAGGTATGTATTTGATGCCAAATTCTCCTTTGTTTGTACAACTTATGCCGGCCATGTTTTTTGGAGGCTTGATGCTGGCTATCATGGATGGTAGTTTTAATGTCACTATGCAGCCATTTAGAGCTTTAGTGGCTGATATGCTGCCCGACAGTCAAAGAAACAAAGGCTATTCTATCCAGTCTTTACTTATAAATATCGGTGCAGTAATTGGTTCAGCATTACCTTTTATTCTTACAAATGTCATAGGTCTTAGTAATATCGCTGATAAAGGTCAGGTTTCAGACAGTGTGACCTGGGCATTTTATATTGGTGCAACAATATTACTCGGGTCAGTGCTTTGGACCGTTTTTAAAACAAAAGAATACCCGCCTGAAGAATATTATAAAAATGAAGGTATAGACCCTGATGAAGTTCTAAAGCAAAGAGAAGAAAGTGCTCAAAAATCTCTTCTTCAAAAAGCAAAGGGATTTGTAATGTTGGTTGTCAATATGCCAAAAACCATGAAACAACTGGCTATAGTGCAATTCTTTTCCTGGTTTGCACTTTTTTTAATGTGGGTCTATACAACACCTGCGATAGGACAGTATATCTGGGAAGTGCCTCAGTATTTTTATGGTGATGCTGCTAAAATCCCATCCGGTATTTCTCAGGAAACCATAGAAAGTTTTAAAATTGCCAAAGGTGCTGCAGGCGATTGGGTTGGTATTCTCTTTGCTGGTTATTCCCTGTTTGCTGCCATTTTTTCAATCATCATGATAAAGATAGCCAACACTATTGGACGAAAGCCAACTTATGCACTTTCATTGCTGCTTGGAGGACTGAGTTTTATATCTTTTCTTTTGTTTAAAGATGCTCAATTGGTAGATGTAGATTTATTTATCGCTTCATTTCAGGTACCTAAAGGAGCTGTTATGTTGATATTGCCTATGATTGGTATTGGTATCGCCTGGGCAGCGATACTCGCGATGCCTTATGCCATTCTATCTAATGCTCTTCCGCCCCAAAAAATGGGAATTTATATGGGAATCTTTAATTTCACGATTGCACTACCACAAATCATAGCAGGTTTATTTGGTCCATTTCTATTAGGGTTATTTGACGAAAAACCTATCGCAATGATCGTCGTTGCAGGTGCTTCCATGCTCATTGCAGCTGCATTTGTATTTATTGTAAAAGAAACCCAGTCCAGAGCAATTACCAATTAAAATATATTAAAATGAAAACTAAAACAGCTTTTATATTCGACTTAGACGGTGTTATTGTAGACACCGCAAAATATCATTTTATAGCGTGGCAAAGACTGGCAAAAAAACTGGATATCAATTTTACGGAAAAGGAAAATGAGCAGCTAAAAGGCGTTAGCAGAGTAAAGTCCCTTGAGAAAATTTTGTCCTGGGGCAATAAAACCATTTCAGAAGAATTATTTCAACAGTTAATGGATGAAAAAAATCAGGATTATCTGAATCTTATCAGTAAGATGGATGAGAAAGAAATTCTTCCCGGTGTAAAGCAATTTTTGACTGCACTACAGGATAATAACCATCCCATCGCTCTTGGTTCTGCCAGTAAAAACGCCAAAACTATATTAAAGGCTGTAAACCTGCTTGAGGTTTTTGATGCCATCGTAGACGGCAATCACGTGGAAAAAGGAAAACCAGATCCTGAGGTTTTTTTGAAAGCATGTGCGCAATTAAATACTGAACCAACAAATGCGATTGTGTTTGAAGATTCCATTGCAGGTATTCAAGCAGCTAATGCAGGCGGAATGCTCAGTGTCGGCATTGGGCAAAAAGAAGTTCTGCATGAAGCAGACCATTGTTTTGAAAACTTAACTCAATTTGATTATGATTTCTTTCAAAACATCATTTCTCAAACAAAAAATTAAATTTTAGTAAATACTTAAAAAAATATCATGAATCAAGATTATATCACTCCAAACGATTGGTCAATCATAGAAGAAGGCTTTGACCCTGAAAGAGTTGAGTCGTCAGAGTCCCTTTTCAGTATAGGGAATGGTGCAATGGGCCAACGTGCCAATTTTGAAGAAGACTATTCAGGTCAGACTTTTCAGGGCAGTTATATTGCCGGTATTTACTATCCGGACAAGACCAGAGTAGGCTGGTGGAAAAACGGCTATCCTGAATATTTCGCTAAGGTATTGAACGCACCAAACTGGATTGGCATTCATATTCATATTAATGGGGACAGATTTGATATGAAAACCTGTAAGTCCATTAACAATTTTAAGAGAGAGCTCAATATGAAAGAAGGCTGGCACAAGCGCTCCTTCGAAGCTGAGTTAAGAAACGGCATTGTATTAAAAATAGAAGCTACACGTTTTTTAAGCTTAACGCACGACGAGTTGGGTGTAATCAACTATCAGATTACTCCACTCAATTCAGATGCGTCTATCACGTATTCGCCTTATGTAGATGCCGGTATAACCAATCAGGATTCTAACTGGGACGACAAGTTCTGGGAAATAACTGATGTGAAAAATACGGGTGAACGTGGTTTTGTGCAGTCTCATACTATGAAAACCAATTTTCATGTTTGTACCTACATGCAATCTCAGTTGTATTGTGATGGCAAACTTTTATCTGTAAAACCGGATACGCATCAAAAATCTAAAAAGGTATATATTGCTTATGAATGCAGCATCAAGAAAAATCAAACCTTATCTCTTCACAAGTTTGCAGGTTATGTGACATCTTTAAACCACGATAAGGACAAGTTAATTGAAGCTGCTTCAAATGTTTTGGACATTGCATTAAGCAAAGGTTATGAAAGTCTCCTAAATGAACAAAAACAAGCCTGGGAAGACATCTGGCACATGAGTGATATAAAGATTGAAGGTGATACCAAAGCTCAACAAGGGATAAGATTTAATATTTTTCAACTCAATCAAACTTACCTCGGTAAAGACCCAAGACTGAATATTGGTCCAAAAGGCTTTACCGGTGAAAAGTACGGCGGTAGTACATACTGGGATACAGAAGCCTATTGTTTACCATTTTATATGGCGACAAAAGACAGAGAAGTAGCCCGAAATCTACTGACTTATCGTTACAATCATTTAGAAAAAGCCATTGAAAATGCACAAAAATTAGGCTTTAAAGATGGTGCCGCACTTTATCCCATGGTAACCATGAATGGAGAAGAATGCCATAATGAATGGGAAATTACCTTTGAAGAAATACACAGAAATGGCGCAATAGCTTTTGCTATCTATAATTATGTCAGATATACGAATGATTACTCTTACATACCGGAAATGGGTATGGAAGTACTTTTGGGTATAGCCAGATTCTGGAAACAAAGAGCTACATTCTCAAAACAAAAAAATAAATATGTCATTCTCGGCGTAACCGGACCTAACGAATATGAAAATAACATCAACAATAATTTTTACACTAATTACATAGCGAAATGGTGTTTGGAATATGCCGTAGAAAATTTGAATATCTTAAAAGAACACTATAAGGATGACTACTCCAGAATAAAAGCAAACACAGAGTTTGAAGAGGAGGAGATTGATGCTTTTATGGATGTTGCGCATAATATGTATTTTCCTTATTCTGACGAGCATGGCGTCTACTTGCAGCAGGATGGCTTTTTAGACAAAGAATTAATTACAGTCAAAGACCTTGATCAAACACAACGCCCAATTAATCAGCACTGGTCCTGGGACAGAATTTTACGCTCGCCATACATCAAACAAGCCGATACGTTACAGGGCTTTTATTTCTTTGAAGACCATTTTAGCAGGGAAGAATTAGAGAAGCATTTTGATTTTTATGAGCCATTTACGGTTCATGAGTCATCCCTTTCGCCCTGCGTACATAGCATTCAGGCAGCTCTGTTGGACCGAATGCCTCAGGCTTATGAGTTTTATCTGAGAACGTCCAGATTAGACCTTGATGATTATAATAAAGAAGTAAAAGAAGGTTGCCACATCACCAGTATGGCCGGTACCTGGATGAGTATTGTTGAAGGCTTCGGCGGCATGCGTATAAGAGATAATAAACCGAGTTTTACACCTAAAATTCCTAAAGAATGGGAAGCTTATACTTTTAAAGTAAATTTCAGAGAAAATATCATCACTGTAAAAGTGAGCCAGGAAGGTGCAAGCTTCCATCTTGAAGGACAGAAAGAACGAGAAATTCTCGTGAATGGAAAACTGGTTCAATTGAAGAATGGAGAAGCTGTTGAGGTGAAATGAAAGTATATACGTGGAAAGTTATGATGTTTTAGAACCTGATTTTTATTACCATATTTTTAATAGGGGTAACAATAAGGAGGATATTTTTAAAGCTGACGATAATTATTTTTATTTTTTGAAATTATTAAAGAAACATATTGTTCCTGTAGCTGATGTTTATGCCTATTGCATGTTAAAAAATCATTTTCATATGGTTGTTAGAATAAAATCGGTAGAAGAACTAAAAAGTTCGATTAAATCGTTTAACGAAAATAAACTATCTCAACCATTTTCAAACTTATTTAATGCTTACACAAAAGCAATAAATAAACGCTTTAATCGTGAAGGGAGTTTATTTAAAGTAAGGTTTAAAAGACATCGAATTTTGGATGAAGACTATTTAAGGAATGTGATTATCTATTTGCATTTGAACCCTTAAAAACATGGATTAATTAATAATTTCGAGATATATAAATTTTCTTCTTATCCAAGCATTTTATCTAATAGAAAAACAAGTTTAAAAAGAAAGCAGGTTCTTGAATTATTTGATGACATAAATAATTTTGTTCTTATTCATCGATCGAAAAGAAATAGTTTAGAACTTATAAATTTTGAATAGAATAAACCTCAAAGGTTTTCAAAACCTTTGAGGTTTACTTAAAAATAATAGCTATGAAAACCATTTTTAAAATATTCACCTTAATCCTTCTATCCATATCTTTCTCCTGTCAAAATCAAAACAATAAGGAAGAAGCAGCACCAGACGAAGCTGATCAACAAGTCATAGAAAACATGGACAATTACGACAAACCAAACAGGGTAGAGCCACTACACTGGTGGGTGGGCTTTAAAAATGATACCCTTCAACTTTTGGTGCAAGAAGATAACATTAAAGATGCTGAGGTAGATATGGATTATCCTGGCGTTGAATTACTCAAAGTCTATAAAGCCGATAGTCCTAATTATTTGTTTTTAGACTTAAAAATAGATGAATCTACTCAACCAGGTGAATTTGTGGTTAAACTAAACACAGAAAACAAAGCTTACGCTTTTAAATATGAGTTAAAAGAACGCACACAAAAGGCTGAAGACTATATCGGTTTTAACAGTTCGGATGTGATTTATTTGATCACTCCTGATCGTTTTGCAAATGCTAATCCAGAAAATGATATTATTGAGGGCATGCTTGAGGACAAGATTGACCGGACTGATGATTATGCGCGTCATGGCGGAGATATTGAAGGCATCATCAATCATCTGGACTATATTGAGAATATGGGCTTTACTGCCATATGGTCTTGTCCGGTGCTTGAAAATAATATGCCTCAGGCTTCATATCACGGTTATGCTATAACGGATTACTATCAGATAGATCCGAGATATGGTTCAAATCAGGATTATAAAAGCCTGGTAGCTAAAGCATCTGAAAAAGGTATCAAGGTGGTTATGGATCAGGTAGCTAACCATTGCGGATTGGAGCACTGGTGGATGAAAGACCTGCCGTTTAAAGATTGGGTGAATTATCAGGCGCATTATGAAGCCAATAAAGACAATTGGGATTATAATGTGGTTAAAACCTCAAACCACAGAAGAACGTCAAATCAGGATAAATATGCTTCTGAAGCCGATAAAAAAGGGATGACTGATGGCTGGTTCGTGAGCAGTATGCCGGATTTAAATCAACGGAACCCGTTTATGGCGAAATACCTCATTCAAAACAGTATTTGGTGGATTGAAGAGTTTAAACTTGGAGGTATTCGTCAGGATACTTACCCTTATCCGGATAAAGAGTTTATGAGTGATTGGGCCGGCGCTATCATGAAAGAGTATCCAAATTTCAATATCGTTGGTGAAGAATGGAGTTACAATCCGTTACTTATCGCTTATTGGCAAGACGGCATGGATAATAAGGACGGTTACAAATCCAACCTGAGATCGACCATGGATTTTGCCATGCAACAAAATATTGTCGATGCCCTTAATGAGGAAGAAGCCTGGGACAAAGGTCTAGTGAAAATGTATGAGGGATTAGCAAATGACTTCATTTATCCAAGGCCAAAAGATATTTTAGTGTTTCCCGACAATCATGATATGAGCAGGATCCACACCCAACTTAAAGGGGATATTCCCAAAACTAAGATGGCACTGGGCTATATATTGGCTATGCCACGAACAGTCCAATTGTACTATGGTACGGAGATATTGATGGCAGACTTTGAAAAGCCTGGTGACCATGGTTTGATCCGTTCAGATTTCCCAGGTGGTTGGGCAGGTGATGCCGTAAATGCTTTTACTGGTGAAGGACTGACCGAAGACCAAAAAGACATACAGGATTTTGTTCGTAGTCTTGTTAACTACAGGAAAACCAGTAAAGCTATACACAAAGGTAAAACCACACACTTTGCACCTAAGGACGGTATTTATGTGCTCTTTAGAAGCCTGGAAGATGAAACAGTGGTTGTTATCATCAACAAAACAGATAAAAAAATTCTAGAGACAAGGAGATTTAAGGAAATGGGGCTTGAAGGAAAATCTTTACAGCAAGTAGATACAAAACAACAATTGACATGGTCTGAAACCATAGAGATTCAACCAAATGGACTTACATTTCTTACGACTAAATTATAATTGAAAGTTGAAATACTTCAGATACATAACATTAATTGCTTTACTTCTGCCATTTTTATGGAGTTGTAAATCTGAAAGTGCCCAAAAAGAAAATTCTGTTACCATTATTTTAGAGTCAGTATCAGCGATACCGGACAACAGTTCGGTTTTTATCTCAGGTAATTTTGAAGGCTGGTCGGGTGGAAATGATAGCTATGTCTTAGAAAAAAAAGGTAAAACACATCAAATAAACTTACCTGACTCATTAGGTCGATTAGACTTTAAATTCACCCTAGGTAGCTGGGAAACAGTTGAAAAAGATAAAAATGGAAATGATATCACGAACAGAACATATCAATTTTCTAAACCCAATGACACCCTGTTGGTCACTGTTGAAAGTTGGGCAAACGGCAAAAATTCTAAGCCACTTCTACCGCTGGTAAATGTAAATATACTTTCGGATTCGATTTACATGCCTCAATTGAAACGTTACCGAAGAATTTGGGTTTACACGCCACCGAATTATTCATCCTCTTCAGAGACCTATCCGGTTGTGTATATGCATGACGGTCAGAATTTGTTTATGGAAGAAACTTCAGGATTCGGCGAGTGGAAAGTGGATGAAACATTAAACGCACTGTCAAAATACCTTGACTTTGAAGTCATTGTGGTGGGAATTGACCACGGCGGAAAATATAGGACATCTGAGCTATCGCCCTACAATTATAAATATGCTGAACAACCGGAAGGTGATCAATATGTAGACTTTATAGTCAATACACTTAAACCGAAAATAGATTCAACATATCGCACAAAAACTGATAGAACGAATACAGCTATTTTAGGATCATCTCTCGGTGGTTTAATTTCACATTATGCCGGAATAAAATCCCCGGAAACTTTTGGTAAAATTGGCGTGTTTTCACCGTCTTATTGGGTTTCTGACGACATTTATTCCCAAATTGAAGCCATCGATTCAAAAATTTATATGCTCGCCGGCAAAGCTGAAGGCTACTCTTTGTTAGAAGACGCCCAAAAAATGAAAAAGGTCTTGCTTCAAAACGGATTCAATCAAAATAACTTCAATTATAAAGAAGTCGAAGGCGGCAAACACAACGAAATTTTCTGGAGTGCAAGTCTGGCTGAAGCAGTATGTTGGTTATTTGATAAACGAATTCCAGAGAAAAACCCATTATTAAAAGACCTTCAGTTAAAACCACACTCAGACATTCAGCTTTCGGCAGGTACAATTCAACGCATAGAGGATTTTCCTTCAAAATACATCAAATCCAGACCAATTGACGTGTGGTTACCCGTAAATTATTCAGCAGATCATCAATATAGTGTTTTATACATGCATGATGGTCAGATGTTGTTTGATGCCACATCCACCTGGAATAAACAGGAATGGCGAGTGGACGAATGGTCGTCAAAGCTTATGAATGAAGACAAAGTTGAAGATTTTATTGTAATTGCCATCCATAATATTCCGGAAATCCGTTGGCAGGATTTGTTTCCTGAAAAAGCTTACAGTTATCTTTCCGAAGCAGAAAAAGCCCTGGCAAAAGATCGAAATGGCAATCAAAATTTTTCATTAAATGGCGATAACTATTTGAGATTTTTAGTCAATGAATTAAAGCCTTTTATCGATTTAAGATTTTCAACAAAATCAGAAAAAGAGCATACCTTCGTGATGGGGTCAAGCATGGGCGGATTGATGAGCATGTATGCCATATCAGAATATCCTGAGGTTTTTGCCGGTGCAGCGTGCTTATCAACGCATTGGGTTGGTGCACAGCCTATTCAAGATAATCCATTACCGGATGCTATTTTTAATTATATGAAAGAGCACTTACCAAAGGCCGGAAACCATAAATTGTATTTCGATTATGGCAATCAAACTTTAGATAAACATTATCCACAACATGCACCAAGTGTTGATGAAATATTAAAAGAAAAAGGCTTTACTGAAAATGATAGTAAAAACCTGTTTTTTGAAGGCGAAGGCCATACAGAAAATGCATGGAACAAGAGACTGGATCAGCCTTTAGAGTTTATGTTGGGTACAAATATTTTTAAAAAATGAATATAAACACCCTCTTTAGTTCTCCCTCGAGGGAGAAAAATATAAAATCAAAATATCCCCTTGAGGGGATTACAGGGGTGTTTTTAAAAATAAAATAACAATCAAATCTTTCAGGTTTATCAAATTAAAAGATGAAAAAGATAATTTATATAATTTTAATTTTTGGATTATTCCAACCTATTCAAGCCCAAAACCCCAATCGTATCTATCAATCTCATCAGGAGGAAGATGGTATATTTTCTGTCACTACAAACGATGGGATGTATATTTTTCAATTTTACAATGAAAATATTTTAGAAACGACATTCATTCCGGACAACAAAATTGTCAGTTCAGGCTCTCACGCCGTGGTTTTAAAACCTGCTGAAATTGAAACGACATACAGTTACGAAGGAGATGTGATCAAGTTTGCTTCAGAAGGCATTTCCGTTTCGGTGAAGACTTCCCCGTTTCAGATCAGTTATGATTTTAAAGGCCAACAGCTCATTTCAGAAAAGGAAGGTTATTACAAATCAACCCATGAACCCATGGAATTGGTCAAAGGCAACATTGTAGCCGATAGTACAGAAAAAATCTCATTCAACTTAACTAAAGATGAAGTTCTTTATGGTGGAGGCGCCAGAGCTTTGGGGATGAACAGACGTGGTTATCGCTTACCGCTTTTTAATCGAGCACATTATGGCTACGAAAACCATTCAGAATTAATGAATTTTACTTTGCCCATCGTTTTGTCTTCTAAAAAATATATGATTCATTTTGATAATGCACCGGTGGGCTATTTAGATTTGGATAGTAAAAACAACAATACACTGACTTACGAAACTATTTCAGGACGAAAAACCTACCAGATCATAGCCGGTGAAACCTGGGAAGAAATCATACATCATTATACAGATTTAACCGGAAAACAACCTATGCTTCCACGCTGGGCTCTAGGCAACTTTGCCAGTCGTTTCGGTTATCATACTCAGGAAGAGACTTTGCAAACCGTTGCAGATTTTAAAAAGGAGAATATTCCGGTAGATGCCATCATTTTGGATTTATATTGGTTTGGAAAAGATGTCATGGGACACATGGGGAATTTGGCTTTTGAAAAAGATTCATTTCCTGAGCCTGAGAAAATGATTAAAGATTTAAAGAAGCAAAAGGTTGAAACTGTTTTGATCACCGAACCTTTTATTTTAACCACTTCAAATCGCTGGGAAGAAGCCGTAAAGGAAAAGGCTCTGGCTTTGGACACGCTGGGCAAACCGGCACGATACGATTTCTTTTTTGGAAATACTGGTATTGTAGATGTGTACAAACCTGAAGGCTTCAATTGGTTTAAGGATATTTACAAAGGCCTTTCAGAAATGGGCGTGAATGGCTTTTGGGGCGATCTTGGTGAACCGGAAGTCCATCCTAACTGGGTGCAGCATGCCACGGGCTCAGCACCAGAGGTTCATAATACTTATGGTCACGATTGGGCAAAATTGGTCTACGAAGCCAGTATGGAGCATCAACCGGAACGACGTCCTTTTATCCTGATGCGTGCCGGTTATTCGGGTTCACAGCGTTACAGCATGATTCCCTGGTCTGGTGACGTGAACAGAACCTGGGGCGGTTTGAGCCGACAGGTTGAAATTGCACTCCAAATGGGTATGCAGGGCTTAGGCTATATGCATTCTGATTTAGGTGGTTTTGCCGGAGCCAATTTGGACGACGAACTCTATGCGCGTTGGTTGCAGTATGGGGTTTTTCAACCCATTTATCGTCCGCATGCGCAGGAGGATGTACCAAGTGAACCGGTTTACCGTTCAGCTGAAGCCAAAGCTAAAGCCAAAACCGCCATTGAGTTAAGATACAGCTTATTGCCTTATAATTACAACCTCACTTTTAAGAATAACCAAAAGGGAACACCATTAATGCGCCCCTTGTTTTTTGAAGAATCTGATAAGTTCTTTGAAAATGCAGATACTTATTTATGGGGAGAAGATTTCCTGATAACTCCCGTACTTCAGCCGGGCCAAACTGATATAGAAGTCACTTTTCCATCAACAGCCGACTGGTTTAATTTTTATACCGATGAAAAAGTTGAAGGCGGTCAGGTCATCACTGTAAAAACCAATCCCGATCATATTCCAACCTACGTCAGAGAAGGCGCTTTTATTTTAATGACACAACCTATACAAAGCACTAAAGATTACAATGCTAATGACTTAATTTTACATTATTACCACGATAAGGACATAGACGAAAGCGAACGCGAATATTACAATGACGATGGTGTCACTTTTCAGGCTTTTGAAAAAGGTGAATATGAGCTTTTAGAATTTGAAGCTGAAATCGAAAGACGATGGCTGGAAATAGATTTTGAAGCTGAAAATGGTGAAAATTATGACTACAACACTAAACAAATTTTGTTGAAAGTTCACAATTACAAATGGACACCAAAAAAGATAAAGGTAAATGGTAAAAAAGTAGAGATCAATTATAAAGACAACACCTTGAGTATTCCTGTAGTCTGGGATACATCAGAAGAGTTGAAAGTTAGGATAAAACATTAATGTTTTCTGTACTTAGAACAAAAATGGCTTTTTTTGTTCCGTTTATAGAAAAATAAAATTGAGTTGTAAAGGATGAAATTAATAAATTGAAATAAAATGCTTTGGGGTTCTTTGTGCTTCTCTGAGATACTTTGTGTAAAAGTTCTCACACAGAGTTTCACAAAGTTCACACAAAGCTTCACAAAGAAGACAAAAAGTCTCACTAAGATTATAATCAGAATCTTTAATCGTAGATAAAAATGAAAACAAAACCCATAATCCTATCTATTCTTACGATTTTCCTCATATTGGCCTGTAAGAATGATACAGAAAAAGCAAGGCAACCTATTAAAAACACGCAAACCACTATCATGGAAAAGAAAAAAGTCGTTTATCAGGTCTTTACCCGATTATTTGGAAATACCAATACCACCAATAAACCCTGGGGAACCATTGAAGAAAATGGTGTAGGAAAGTTTAATGATTTTACTGATAAGGCTTTACAGGAAATCAAAGACCTTGGTGTAACCCACATTTGGTACACAGGTGTGCCTCATCATGATGTGATTACCGATTATACAGAATATGGGATTTCCAACGACGATCCCGATGTGGTAAAAGGACGTGCAGGTTCTCCTTATGCTGTAAAAGACTACTATAACGTCAATCCGGATTTGGCAGTAAATGTTGAAAATAGGTTACAGGAATTCGAAGCACTTATTGAAAGAACACATAATGCAGGTCTAAAACTTTTGATAGATATCGTACCAAACCACGTGGCTCGAAATTACCAGAGTTTGACCAATCCGGAAGGCGTTGAAGATTTTGGAGCAAGCGATGATAAAACTGTTCAATATCATGTGAACAACAATTTTTATTACAATCCAGGTGAAGCTTTCGAAGTGCCGGACCCGCTAAATGATTATAAAACGCTTGGAGGTCTGCCTCATCCCTTAGCTGATGGAAAATTTGATGAATTCCCTGCAAAGTGGACAGGAAACGGTTCCAGAGCATCTAAGCCTCATTTTTACGATTGGTATGAAACGGTAAAAGTTAATTACGGGATTAGACCTGATGGTACAAAAGACTTTGATACGCTCCCTTCCGGTTTTGAAAACGAAGATTACAAAGCACATTTCAATTTTTGGAAAGACAAAACTGTGCCTGATTCCTGGGTTAAGTTTAAAGATATTGCCTTGTACTGGATAGAAAAAGGGGTTGACGGTTTCCGTTTTGATATGGCTGAAATGGTACCGGTAGAGTTTTGGAGTTATATGAATTCTAATATCAAAATGAAGAATCCCGAAGCTTTTTTATTGGCTGAGGTTTATCAACCACATTTGTATCGCGATTATATCAAAAAAGGAAAAATGGACTACCTGTACGATAAAGTTCAGTTGTACGACACCTTAAAACACGTGATGCAAGGCCATGGCAGCACCAATAATATTCCACCGATTTTTGATGAATTGCAAGACATAGAACACCATATGTTGCATTTCTTAGAAAATCATGACGAGCAGCGTATTGCTAGTCCAGATTTTGCCGGTAGCGCCGAAAAAGGAAAACCGGCTATGGTCGTTTCAGCGACATCTACCACATCTCCAACCATGGTTTATTTTGGTCAGGAATTGGGTGAGCCGGCCAAAGAAGACTTAGGCTTTGGCGACCCAACCCGAACAACAATCTTTGATTATGCCTCAGTGCCGACTTATGTGCGCTGGGTGAATAATAAAAAGTTTGACGGCGGTCAATTGACTGACTCAGAAAAAGTACTGAGAGATTTCTACAAACGCCTATTAAATTTTACAATTAATAGTCCGGCGTTGATGGGCGACTATCACGACCTTCAGTGGTACAATCAACAAAATACTGAATGGTACAACGATAAGGTTTTATCCTTCGCCCGATGGACTGCCAATGAAAAACTAATTATCATTGCCAACTTTAATGCCGATAATAAATACGGCTTTGAATTACAATTGCCCGAAGATTTAGTAAAGAAATTAGATTTGAAAGATGGAGAATATCAAGTTAAAGACCAACTTTACGATAATTATACTTCAACCCTAAAAGTTGAAAACGGCAAAGCTGAGGTACGAATCGATATTGAACCTTTACAATCTTTTATTTTAAAGATTGAAGAATAAGTACCGGATAAACCTCACAGGTTTTGGAAACCTGTGAGGTTTTGACATCGAATAAAAAACAAACAAAAATGAAACGCATCCCAATAGCCCTTATAGCTTGCCTTTTATTGCTAAGTTGCAATCAGGAAAAATCTGCTTCTGAACCAACATCAATGAAACAGGAAAACACCGCATATCAGCCTCAGGATTACGTTAAGGTAAAACATCCGGCATGGAGTAAAAATGCAACAATATACCAGATTAACACAAGACAATTTTCTGAAGAAGGTACTTTTAAAGCGGCTAAAAAAGAGTTGCCGAGACTCAAAGAACTCGGTATCGATATCATTTGGCTGATGCCTATCCACGAAATCGGCGAAAAGAACAGAAAAGGTAGCTTAGGCAGTCCTTATGCTGTGAAAGATTACTACAGCGTTAATCCGGAATTTGGAACACTCGAAGATTTAAAGGCTTTTGTCAAAGCCGCACACGACTTGGAAATGTATGTCATCTTAGATTGGGTAGCTAACCATACGGCCTGGGATAACGTTTTAGTTAAAGAACATCCGGATTGGTACGAAAGAGACTACAAAGGCGATTTTAGGCCAACACCTTGGTGGGACTGGTCTGATATTATCGATTTAGATTACAACAAACCCGAAGTACGAAAATATATGACTGAGGCTATGACCTATTGGGTGAAAGAGGCTGATATTGACGGTTACCGGTGTGATGTTGCCGGTTTTGTCCCGATTGAATTTTGGAATAATTTACGTAGGGAACTTGATGCCGTAAAACCGGTTTTTATGCTGGCAGAATGGGAATCTCGGGATTTGCATGCCGAAGCTTTCGACATGACCTACGCCTGGAGCTGGAATGAGTCTATGCACAAAATATGTACGGGCAAAGCAGACGTGAATGCACTTTACGTATATTATTCTTGGAACGAAAGTGCTTTTCCCGAAAACAGCATGCGCATGACTTTTGTAAGTAACCATGACAAAAATGCCTGGGAAGGCACAATGTACGAGCAATTTGGTGATGGTTTAGAGGCTGCAATAGCACTTTCAGTGGTAGGTGAAGGTATGCCTTTGGTCTATAACGGACAGGAAGCCGGTAATGATAAGCGATTAGCCTTTTTTGAAAAAGACCCTATAAATTGGAAAAAAGATGAAATAGGTGACTTATATCAAAACCTGTTTCAATTGATGAAAAGTAATACGGCCCTTTGGCATGCTAAATGGGGCAGTCGAATGATAAAAGTTCCAAATAATAATGAAAGTAAAATATTTAGTTTTGTAAGACAAAATGAAACTGAAAAAGTGTTTGCGGTCTTCAATTTTTCAGATGAGGTCCAGACTGTAGAATTTAAAGAGACGCTTTACCATGGGAATTACAATGCTTTCAATACAAATGAAAACATAAACTTCAGCGAAGAAACTACCATAGAATTAGAGCCTTGGGCCTATAAAATTTATATAAAACCATAATCTTATCGATAATGAAAAAATTTCTAATCTTTTTAATACTAATCATAAGTTTTGCTTGTAGTAAAACTCAATCAGATAAAGAAAATACTGAAAACCAAGAACCGGATCAGCCATTTGTTTGGGATGGTGCCAATATTTATTTCCTTTTGACAGACCGGTTTAATAATGGAGACACCTCTAATGATGTCAATTTCAACAGAACAAATGAAACCGGAGTTTTAAGAGGCTTTGAAGGCGGTGACATTAAAGGTGTAACACAGAAAGTAAAAGATGGTTATTTCACAGATCTGGGCATCAACGCCATTTGGATGACCCCAATTGTTGAACAGATCCACGGGTCAACGGATGAAGGTACAGGAGAGACTTACGCTTACCACGGTTACTGGGCTAAAGACTGGACAAAAATTGACCCTAATTTTGGAACCAAGGAAGATTTAAAAGAGCTGGTTGAAGTTGCGCATGAAAATGGCATTAGAATTTTATTGGATGCCGTAATCAATCACACAGGACCGGTTACTGATAAAGACCCGGTATGGCCAAAGGAGTGGGTGCGAACAGAGCCTCAGTGTACATACGATAACTACGAGAATACCATCATGTGTACTTTGGTGGAAAATTTACCTGACATCAGAACAGATAGCAATGAAGAGGTCGGCTTACCGCCTCAACTCGAAGCTAAATGGAAAGCTGAGGGACGCTATGAGCAGGAAATGGCAGAACTAGATGCATTTTTTGAAAGAACTGGGCATCCAAGAGCGCCGCGTTTTTACATCATGAAATGGTTGACGGACTACATCACAGATTTTGGTATAGATGGTTATAGAGTGGATACGGTAAAACATACCGAAGAATTTGTTTGGCAGGAATTTAAGGAAGCATGTGATTACGCTTTTGAAGAATTCAAAAAAAATAATCCTGATAAAGTTTTAGATGATAATAGTTTCTACCTTGTAGGTGAAGTTTATAATTATGGTATTTCTGGCGGACAGTATTTCGATTTTGGAGACAAAAAAGTGAATTATTTTGACCCTGAGGCATTTCAAAGTTTAATCAATTTTGAATTTAAGTGGAACGCCAAGCAAATGACTAAAAAAGCATTGTTTCACAAATATGATTCTATTTTGCAGAATCAGCTGAAAAAATACGGAACTTTAAATTATCTGACCTCACACGACGACGGCGATCCATTTGATGGAAAACGAGAAAAAACTTTCGAAGCTGCAAATCTCTTACTACTGTCTCCTGGAGAATCTCAGGTTTATTATGGTGATGAAACCGCCAGACCTTTGGAAATTGAAGGTGCAGTAGGTGACGCTAATCTGCGGTCTTTTATGAATTGGGACGAGTTGAAAACCTCTGATAGTATTCAGAAAATTTTAAATCATTATCAAAAGCTCGGACAGTTTAGAGCTAAACATCCGGCTGTTGGTGCGGGTAAACACAGATTGATTTCAGAGCAACCCTTAATTTTTACCAGAACATTTGAAAGAAAAGCATTTACAGACAAAGTCATGATCGGTATGGACCTGAAAGAAAGTGAACTGGAAATTGATATTTCAGAAATATTTAGTGAAAGTGAAACTATAGTTGATTTTTATTCAGGTGAGAAATATCAAAACAAAGATGGCAAAGTAATTATTAAGCCGATTAATGGTTTATTCCTTTTGGAGTCAGAATAAAATATATGCCTTAGTAGATTGTAGATTTTTAAAAATCTACTTTCAATAATTAAGGAAATTATGATTATCATCATTTTTTTACCATTTGTTTAAATAATTATTAACGAAAACGATTTATAAATTCAGCAGTATTTGTACACCTCTGAAAAAACTAATATTTTTGAAGTATGAAAAACAAAATAAATTCAATTGCAGTTTTAACCAGTGGAGGCGATTCTCCGGGTATGAATGCTGCTATTAGAGCTATTGTTCGGGCAGCAAATTTCAATAACATCAAGTGTTACGGAATTTATAGAGGTTATCAGGGGTTGATTGAAGATGATTTTGAAGAATTGGGCGCCAGAAGCGTTAGAAATCTTATCAATAGAGGAGGTACGTTTTTGAAATCTGCACGTTCAAAAGAATTCAGGGAAAAAAAATACAGACAAATTGCCTTTAATAATTTACAGAAAAGACTGGTTGATGCGCTGGTTGTAATTGGAGGTGATGGTTCTTTCACAGGCGCCGATATTTTTAGTAAAGAATTTGATATTCCTGTTATAGGTATTCCAGGAACAATTGATAATGACATTAACGGTACAGACTATACCCTGGGCTATGATACGGCTTTAAATACCGTAGTTGAAGCTATTGACAAGATCAGAGATACTGCCAGTTCTCATGACCGACTTTTTCTGGTAGAGGTAATGGGAAGAGATGCCGGAGATATTGCCCTAAATAGCGGTATAGGCGCAGGTGCAGAAGAAATCTTAATTCCGGAAGAAAATATTGGCGTTGAAAAACTGGTAGAATCTCTGCATAAAAGCAGAAAAACAGGCAAAACATCTAGTATTGTTGTCGTAGCTGAGGGTGACCAAATTGGTAAAAATATTACAAAGTTGGCCGCAGATCTCACCGAGGATTTGCCGGAATACGAAATAAAGGTTACTGTTCTAGGTCACATACAGCGTGGTGGCTCACCGAGTTGCTACGATCGCGTTTTGGCAAGTAGACTTGGTGTTGGAGCTGTTGATGCCTTATTAGAGGGAAAATCTAATATTATGGTGGGAATCCAACATAAAAAAATAGCTCATGTTCCATTTGAAGATGCTATAAATAAGAAAAAAACTTTAGATATGGATCTTATGCGCGTAGCAGATATCGTATCTACTTAATAATAATTAATTTAAAATTAAATAAAATGACAAAAATTGGAATTAATGGTTTTGGTAGAATAGGCAGAATTGCTTTCAGAATTGCAGAAAAAAGAGAAGATCTGGAAATTGTTGCCATCAACGATCTTTTAGATGTTGAGCACTTAGCATATATGTTAAAATACGATTCTGTTCACGGAAAATATGATAAATCTGTCGAAGTAAAAGACGGTCATCTGGTTGTCGATGGTAAAACCATCAGAGTTACAGCTGAAAAAAATCCCGCAGACCTGAAATGGGATGAAGTAGGCGTTGAAGTTGTATGCGATTGTACAGGTATTTTCAAGGAAAAAGATACGGCTTCTGCTCACCTGGAAGCAGGTGCGAAAAAAGTTGTTATTTCAGCCCCATCAAAAACAGCCCCTATGTTTGTAATGGGAGTAAACCATAAAGACGCTACTGCTGAGGATACAGTTGTATCAAATGCTTCATGTACAACAAATTGTTTAGCACCACTTGCAAAGGTTATTGATGATAATTTTGGTATCGTTGAAGGTCTTATGACAACAGTGCATGCTGCAACATCAACCCAGTACACGGTTGATTCTCCTTCAAGAAAAAATTTCAGATTAGGAAGAAGTGCTATGAATAACATCATACCTACAAGTACCGGAGCTGCTGTAGCTGTAACAAAAGTTATTCCTGCACTTCAGGGTAAATTAACTGGTATGGCTTTTAGAGTACCAACAGCCGATGTTTCTGTGGTCGATCTTACCGTAAGAACTGAAAAATCAGCTTCTTACGAAGATGTAAAAGCTGCCGTAAAAGCTGCTTCAGAAGGAGATTTAAAAGGTATATTGTCTTATACAGAAGATGAAGTCGTATCTCAGGATTTTGTTTCTGAAGGCGCAACTTCTAATTTTGACGCCAATGCCGGTATTGCCTTGAATGATAATTTCTTCAAGTTGATCTCATGGTATGATAATGAGTGGGGTTTTTCAGAAAAAATGCTTGACCTGGCTGCTCATGTGTCAAAATTATAAATAACTCAATTTACAAAGGATTGCATGTGTTTTGCAATCCTTTTTTTTATTAAAAATCCTATCATATGATAATTATTGCAGACGGCGGCTCAACAAAATGTGACTGGCTATTGTTAGACGAAAATGGTGAACAGGTTTTAAAAACAAGAACAAAAGGTCTCAACCCCGCAGTATTTAAACCACACGTACTTAAAGAACGTCTTGAAGAAAATGAGGACCTGGCCAAAGCCAAGGATAAGATTACCAGGGTTGATTTTTTTGGAGCTGGTTGCGGAACGCCAACGCCACGCAAAAACCTGGAACAAATCTTACAGGAATACCTACCTCATGCAGAGATAAATGTTGATGAAGATATGGTTGCTGCTGCTTACGCCGCTACTGACAAACCGGGAATAGTTTGTATTCTTGGCACAGGGTCCAATTCCTGTTTTTTTGATGGTAAAAAAGTACATATGGAGGTAGAATCCCTCGGTTACGTTCTTATGGATGAAGCCAGCGGAAATTATTTTGGTAAAAGGCTCATCAGAGATTATTACTATAAATTCATGGGTGAGGATATGAGCCGGGAGTTTGCAAAGCGCTATGACCTGAGAGCAGACACTATAAAAAACAATGTTTACAAGAAGGATAACCCAAACACTTATCTGGCTTCATTTGCTGAATTTATTTTTACATCAGAGGAAAGAAACGGCTATTTCTATAAATTGATCTATGAAGGAATGGAAAAATTTATTGAACGTCGTGTGATGTGCTATAAAAATGCGCAAAATGTACCGATCCATTTTATAGGTTCTATAGCTTTCTTCTCAGAAGATATCATCCGTGATGTTGCAAAACGTTATCATTTGAATATTGGAAATATAATAAGAAGGCCTATAGACGGGTTGATTAACCATTATCAAAAAAACGTCATTCCTCAACTTAAAGATAAATAAACTCAATGTCATTGCCCACTATTAACCCAACTCAAACCAAAGCCTGGCAAGAATTAAAAGCTGTCTTTGAAGAAGAGAAAGATATTACCATTCTGGATTTTTTTAATGCTGAAGCAAACAGAACAGAAAATTTTAGCATTCAGTTTGAAGATCTTTTTTTAGACTACTCAAAAAACAGAATTTCTGCAAAAGCACTTAAAAGTTTGATTAAACTGGCTGAAGATTGTGAATTAAAAAAAGCAATTGAGGCACAATTTTCCGGAGAGATCATAAACAAAACTGAAGGCAGAGCGGTACTACATATGGCCTTAAGATCTAGTGAAAATCTCAATCTGGATGGAGAAGACCTAAAGGATGCCATAGATCGGACTAAAGCAAAAATGAAGGCTTTTGTAGAAAAAGTAGAAAATGGTGATTGGAAAGGTTATTCAGGTAAAGGTATCACCGATATTGTGAATATTGGAATCGGAGGATCTGATCTTGGGCCACAAATGATTGTGGATGCCTTATCTTATTACCATAATGATCTGAAGACACATTTCATTTCAAATGTAGACGGAGACCATGTTGCCGAGACACTAAAACAACTTGATCCGGAAACAACCCTTTGCATTGTTGTATCCAAATCTTTTACAACTCAGGAAACCCTTACAAATGCCAATACGGTACGAGACTGGTTTTTAAAGCATACAACACAAACTGAAATATCAAAACACTTTGTAGCGGTCTCAGCAAATGTAAATTCGGCTAAAGAATTTGGTATTGCAGAAGACAATATTTTCCCAATGTGGGATTGGGTTGGAGGAAGATTTTCGCTTTGGAGCTCAGTTGGTTTGTCAATCGCATGCAGTGTTGGATACAATAATTTTGAAAGCTTACTTTATGGCGCTCAAAAAATGGATTTGCATTTCAGGAATGAGGATTTTTCAAATAACATTCCGGTAGTGCTTGGATTGATAGGTATTTGGTACAACAATTTCTATCAGGCTGAAAGTGAAGCCATCATTCCATACACGCAGTATCTTCAAAAACTGGCACCTTACCTGCAACAGGCATGTATGGAAAGTAATGGTAAAGGTATTGACAGAAACGGTAAAACGGTCAATTATCAAACAGGAAGTATAGTTTGGGGTGAGCCGGGAACCAATTCCCAACATGCATTTTTCCAGTTGATGCATCAAGGTACAAAATTGATTCCAGCCGATTTTATTGGCTTTAAAAAGCCGCTCAATGATTTACAAAAGCATCATGATATTTTGATGGCTAATTTCTTTGCCCAAACTGAAGCATTGATGAATGGTAAAAACGAACAGACTGTTATTGCTGAATTAAAAGCTTCCGGAAAAAGCAACTCAGAAATAAAGGAGTTAACACCATTCAAAATTTTTGAAGGCAACCGACCGACCAACACCATATTATTTGACAAGCTTACACCTGAAACTTTGGGTAAGCTAATAGCGATGTACGAGCATAAAATATTCGTACAGGGCGTGATCTGGAATATATTCAGTTATGACCAATGGGGTGTTGAGTTAGGGAAGCAATTGGCTAAGGCCGTATTGAAGGATTTTCAGTCAACAGATAATTCAATACATGATCCTTCAACACAAGCTTTAATTAATTATTATAAGGCCAAATAAAATTACCGGCTAGTTGTGATAATTTAGATATTGATCACATATGAAGTTATGAATGGTCTGTATCACATATTTTTAATTTTAATTTAGACCAGATGAAGGCTCTTTTGTTTATGATTAGTTTTGTTTTATTTCTTAATGTCAATGCTCAAAATACTGCAGAAGAAGTTGTTACTAGCTTTTTTAATGCGTTGAGCAATAAAGATGTCGATACCTTGGATAAATTGACGTTTGATAATATGCAACTTCATAGTTTATCTATCAATGATAGCATCACATTTACACAGAGTGATAAACATCAATTTATAGAGGGATTTAAAAAGATACCTCAAAATATAGAGATTGAAGAACGAATTTTTGATATCAATTCCATGGTTTCAGAACATCTGGTACAATTTCAAGTGCCTTATGAATTTTATATTAACGGTAATTTATCACATAAAGGCATAAATGTTTTAACCTTGTTGAAGGTTAATGATGTATGGAAAATCAGTTATATCGCTGACACGCGAAAAAAGTAGATAACCTAAGTTTATTTGCAAAGCTTCTGAAAGTACACAAGCTCTGATTTTACACAACCAATAGCTTTTTGATAAACTTTTCATAGCTAAAGTCATTTTTTTAAATTGCAGATGATTTCAAGCAAAAAGTCAATTTAGTATGTGTAAAAAAATCGCTATAGTTTTAGTTTTATTTTTTAATTCAATACATATCTTTTCTCAATCAGATACCTTACGTGTAGGATATCGTGTTGAGCCTCCATTTGTTCAAAAAAATGATTCTAACATTTTGACCGGCCCATCTGTTTGGTTGTGGGAAAACATAGCGGAGGACAACAATATAGCATACAAATACATTCCTTTAGAGTTTGAGGAACTTCTTTTGGGTCTGGAAAACGACAAGATAGATGTAAGCTTATCTCCTTTTACGATAACCTCAGACCGTATTAAGTCAATGAATTTTTCCTCTCCTTACTATATTACGCATTCCGGAATATTACAGCGTGAAGTAAGTGCTTTTCAGAAATCCTGGCAATTCATCAAATCCTTTTTTTCAATTAATTTCCTGAAAGCTTTGGGTGGTTTAATATTTGTGATCCTCATATTTGGAATATTGATCTGGTTGTTCGAAAGGCACCATAACAATGAAGAATTTGATAAGAGTCCGAAAGGTATCTGGGAAGGCTTTTGGTGGTCGGCAGTGACAATGACAACAGTGGGCTACGGTGATAAATCACCTCGTTCGGCAGGAGGCAGGATAGTTTCTTTGGTTTGGATGTTTACCGCAATCATAATCATTTCCGGATTTACTGCGGGCATAGCTTCATCTCTAACGGTAAACAATATAAGTGATTCAAATAGCAAAATACAGGATTTTAAAGAGAAGAAACTGGGTACACTTGCAAATTCTGCAACCAGTGAGTGGCTGAAAAATAATTTCTACAATAACAAAGTCGAATTTAATAGCGTAAAACGGTTGCTTTTAGCCTTGGAAGAAAATCAAATTGACGCCATAGCGTATGACAGACCAACTCTCCAAAATATTATTAAAAATGATACCTTGTCAAAATATAGTCTGGTAGATTTAAAGTACAATGCCCAATTTTATGCATTTGGTCTAAATAAAAGGTTATCAGACAGTCTTATTGAAAGACTTAATTATTCAATGCTTTATAATATTGAAAAAATGGACTGGAAAATTCTTTTATCCGAAAGTGGTTTGGATTAATCATAAATTAACAGGCATGTTACATCGTATAGAAAATCAATATTTGAGTTGTGAAATCACTTCAAATGGTGCAGAGATCCGGTCATTGAAGAATAAGTTGACTGGTAAAGAATATATCTGGCAAATTGATGAAGAGGTTTGGGGAAGTAGTTCTCCTGTTTTGTTTCCTGCCATAGGAAAAATTAAGTCAGGTGAAATCCATTATCAGGGAAGAAGTTATGCCATGCCTAAGCATGGGATCATTAGAAATAACGCGGATTTGATATTTACAAAAATTAAAAACAACAAATGCGCATTTAAACTAGAAAGCTCAGATAAAACGCTATTACAATTTCCTTTTCAATTTACTTTTGAGGTTATTTACGAATTGATAGATAACCGATTGGTCATGACTTATAATATTCAGAATAATGATAAAGTAGAATTACCATTTATCTGCGGTGGTCATACTGCTTATGCTTGTCCTTTGGATGAAAAGACAAAACTGTCTGATTACGTTATTGAATTTCCGGATCATACTAATTTGAAGGCAGGCACTTTGGGAGAAAGTGGTTTACTGTCAGATAAAGTCAGAGAAATTATTTTACATCAAAGTTGTCTCAGTCTTTCAGAAAGTATTTTTGGTGAGGATGCTTTAATTTTTGAGGGTGTCAATTTCGATTGGGTAAGACTAAGAAAGAAGGATGATGAAAAAGGTGTAAAAATTATTTTTAAAGACTATCCAAACCTGGCACTTTGGTCAAAGCCCGGGGCAGATTATGTTTGTATTGAGCCTTGGTTGGGTCTACCGGATCGAGAGAATGAATCTATAGATATTACAGAAAAGTCAACATATAAAAAAATCAGCCCAAAAGATAGTTTTGCTATTTCAATAATAACCGTTTTGGAATAATCATAAAAGTTCTAAATGAATTAAAATAGTATAACTTAAAAAGGTTTTATTGGTCTCAAATTAGGGTCTAAAACCCTGCAATTTTATTGCAGCACTTTAGTAATGCGAAAAAATCTATACA
>CAJXVZ010000023.1 GCA_913062845.1 uncultured Psychroflexus sp. | reverse complement strand
GACCTAGAGGCTTTTTCAAAAGATAATTACTCTAAACAAATGAGCGACCTCTCTCAGGTTCTTCAATTCATTAAAGCTCAGGAAAGACCTCTGCCAAAAATCCTAACAAGTGACATCTCACTGATAGGTCATAGTCGCGGAGGCGGAATAGCCTGTTTAATGGCCAGTGAAAATAAAGCCATTAAGAAATTGATAACCTGGTCGGCCGTGAGTGATTTCAAAAGCAGGTTTCCGGGTGGCGAACGACTTGAAAAATGGAAAAAAGAAGGTGTGTATTACGTCAAAAACGGAAGAACAAAACAAGACATGCCTCATGATATCCAGTTTTTTGAAGATTTTGAACGAAATGAGGAAAGATTTGATATTAAAAGTGCCGTTCAAAGATTAGATGTTCCTTATCTCATTGTTCACGGCAGTCGTGACGAAACTGTGAAATTAGATAATGCAAAGGACCTGTTCAAGGCATGCTCCAAAGCAGAGTTGAGAATTATTGAAAATGCTACACACACATATAATACGTCGCAACCATGGGAAAATTCCAAGCTTTCTGAAGAGCTGAGAGAAGTAACAGATTTGAGTATAGCGTTTGTAAAGCAATAATGAAATGAAAAACTTCATATTTTATACCTTTATTATTTATTCAACAATAAGTATGGCACAAAAAAAATATTTAGCGCTCGGTGATTCATATACCATCTGCGAAGGCTTGGACTATAAAAAATCATGGCCTTATCTGCTCTCACAACAATTAAGTAGTGACGGTTTGATTTTTGAGCAACCCAAAATTATTGCAAAAACAGGCTGGCGTACAGATGAGCTGATTGCAGCTATAAATGAGGAACTGGAACAAAATGAGAAATTCGACATGGTATCTTTACTGATTGGCGTAAACAATCAATATCAGGAAAAGCCTTTGAGTAAATACAAAAAGGAATTTAAAATCTTACTCCATGAAGCCATTAACAGGTCAAAATCCGGTGAGAATGGTGTTTTCGTGGTGAGCATACCGGATTATGGCGTAACGCCTTTTGCAAAGAACAAAAATAAGACGGATGCCATTGCAGATCTTGAAAAGTACAACGCCTATGCCAAAAAGCTTTGTAAAAAAAACAATGTTTCATTCTTTGACATCACTCCACTTTCTCAAAAATTAAGCTCCGATATTAGCATGCTTTATGAGGATGAACTGCATCCTGGACCTGAACAATACAAAGCCTGGGTTGAAAGCTTTTATGAAAAAATTGTCAATCAGTTAAAAATGAATTGATGCAGGAAGAATTTCTACATCACGTCTGGAAATATCAAAAATTTGATACTAAAAGTACATTAAAAACCAATCAGGGAGAAATTATTGAAATCATAAATACAGGAAGGCACAATCAACAGCATTCCGGTCCTGATTTTTTTAATGCCAAAATAAAAATTGGGAATCAGGTTTGGGCCGGCAATGTAGAAATTCATAAAAAGTCTTCAGACTGGTATGCACATCATCACGAGGAAGATCCATCATACGACAATGTGATTCTTCATGTGGTCTGGGAAGACGATGTTGAAGTATACAGGTCTAAACAGGAGATCATTCCAAGCCTTAGCTTGAAAACTTTTGTAGATGATCAGACTTTTGAAAACTATAAGAAGCTCGTTGGTATTCCATCCAAACAGATCAATTGTGAAAAGGATTTTGCAAAATTTGACGATTTCACCATGAACAACTGGTTAGAAAGGATGTATATTGAACGTCTTGAGACCAAATCCAGGCTGATCTTAAAACTACTTGAAAGCAGTAAAAACAACTGGGAAGAGGTCTTATTTAAACTTTTGGCTAAAAACTTTGGTCTGAATCGTAATGGAGAAGCTTTTTTGAATATGGCTGAACGCTTGTGCTACAAAATGATAGTTAAACACAGTAGTTCAGTTCAAGAACTCGAGGCCTTATTTCTGGGGACTTGCGGCCTTTTGGATATTAAGAGTGAAGACACTTATATCCTTAATCTTCAAAAAAGCTACAACTATTTAAAACACAAACATCAACTGAAAAAAGCTTTGATAAGACCACAATTCTTCAGGCTGAGGCCAGATAACTTTCCAAGCCTGAGGTTAGCTCAACTTGCCGGTGTGTATACTAAAGAACCTCAACTTTTTCAGCTCATGATTAAACTGAAATCAAAAAAGGACTTTTATTCTTTTTTCAATATTGAATTGCCGGAATTTTGGATGAAACATTACAGTCTAACCAAAGAGAGCAATCAAAAGCGTAAAAAACTTAGCTCTGCATTTATCGATCTACTGATGATCAACACCATTATACCTATCAGATTTTGTTATGAAAAATTAAAATCTGAGCCAAACTTTGATGAGCTGCTTAAATTAATTTCTAACATAAAAGCTGAAAAAAATCGAAAAGTAAACGTATTTGAGAATTTAAGGCCAAATACAAATTCATCTGCTTTACAGTCTCAGGCACTGCTTCAGTTAAAAACAAATTATTGCGATAAAAATTATTGCCTTAAATGCCATCTTGGGCAAAAACTGATCAATCAATCAGTCTAAAAAACTCTCTACGGCCAAAGCATAACTACGTAAACCGAAGCCACTGATAGAGCCCAAAACCACCGGTGCGATATAGGATCTTTTCCTGAATTCCTCCCTCGCAAAGACGTTGGAAATATGCACTTCTATAACGGGTGTTTCAATGGCTTTTATAGCATCAGCAATGGCAATAGAAGTATGTGTATAAGCTGCTGCATTTAAAATTATACCATCTACGTTATCATCTGCTTCATGTAACTCGGAAATTATTTCTCCTTCAATATTAGAATGGAAATATGATAATTCCACAGACGTATATTTTTGCTTTAATTCATCGAGATAATCATTAAAACTCTGATTACCATATATTTCAGGCTCTCTTCTCCCTAAAAGATTGAGGTTAGGTCCGTTTATAATGTGCAATTTCATGAAAGTGATTTTTAAAAATTTAAATTTAAACGAATAGAAACAAACACAACTTCATTTACCTAATAATTTAGAGAAATGTTTTTAATTATTTTAATATAGCTGATGAACTGAACGCTATTTAAGTCTTATAAAACTTAATGGTTTCTTCAACACCTTTATCATTTTTATATTTTAAAAGATAGAGTCCTGATCTGGACAAAATATTACTAGTCTCTATTTTTAGATTAGCATCAAGGCTATTTTTATCAATGTCCAAACTATAAATCAGTTGACCCGAAATATTATATATTTTTACATTTTGGTTGACGGCTTCACTTGTCAAAGGCAATCTCAAATTTATATTGTCTTTTACCGGATTTGGAAACAATACTGGTTTTAAATTCTCCTCTAAAACTTCAGATTTGGTTTTATTATTTTTCATGGTATTGTTTACCGAATTACGATTTAAAACCGGATAACCTACTAAAATTATTTCATTTACCCCGGCATAAGGACTATCAAGCATGGATAATCTGAGCTTAGATGTAGTTACATTAACCTCATGAACCTTCCATACATTATAAGAGTCACAGGGTTCGGTGAGTAAAGGTGTCCAATTGGAGGCATTATCATATTCTAGATTAAAGTCATAGGTCGAATGCATATCATGGATATAAATTTTTGTGATGACATACTGTCCGGCTAAATCTATAGTAGTATAATAGGGTGCATTCCCATTATTGTAAAATGGCCTCCAATTCTTACTTACGGGCTGTTGGTCTAATTCAGGATTTAAACTTTGCTCATCAAACAGGTATAAAGGCGTATCTACACTTCCTCCCGCTACCAAATCATTTACCATATCTGGCGAAATCACAATTTGATTTTCCAGATTGTGGTTTTCTTCAGGCAATGTCATCACTGGATAGCCAAATAGCAGTATTTCATTTACAGATGCGTATGGACTGTCGAGCATGGTAAACCTGAGGTATTTCGTTATAATATCAACATCGGTTTCCTGCCAGACATTAAAGCGATCACAAGGCTCAACATATAGAACAGACCAATTTTCACCATCCTGGCTGGTTTCAATTACGAGATCCTGGGTATTATGCATATCATGTAAGGCCAACTTTGTCAATTTATATGCCTGATCCATTTCCAGAACAGCATGATATGGTGCATGTGAATTATTGTACCATGGTTTCCATGATAAGCTCATTGGGTGTTCTCCTGTTGTAATATCTACATTTTGTTCATCAAATAAAAAGTCTGGAGAGTCTACACTTCCTCCGGAAACCATATCTGTCATCATACTAGAATTGACAATGATTTGCTGAGACTCCTTTAAAAGTGAATATCCATAAATAAGAATTTCGTTTACAGCTGCATAAGGGCTATCATACATCGAAAACCTTAAGTATCTCGTATTGATTTCAACATCATTTCTGATCCATTGATTATAATTATCCAAAGGCTCCTGAAATAAATTAATCCAGTTTGTACCATCGAAATATTCGACGGTAAAATTATGACTGTCGTTCATATCATGGAGATTTATCTGCGAAATAAAATGTTCATCGCCTAGATCTACTGTAGTATGATAGGCGTCCTTTTCCATATAGTAGAAAGGTTTCCATGATTTACTTATGGGGTGCGCATTATCTTCTATATCTATATTCTGTTCGTCAAATAGGAATAAAGGTGAATCAACACTACCTCCAATTACATTATCAGTAAGCATGTCTGGTGTAATCACTAAAAGTGCTGGTGTGGTAGCCGGATCCTCATAATCCAAAAACTCTGGTCCGCCTGGAGCTCCCATACCAATGTATTCTGATGCATTATTTGAACTTAGAGAGTAATCATTCAATGCAGGATTAGTAAATTGAATATCGGAAAGCTGAGAAAAAATATTATTTGATATATATTCATTATCGACTCCATTTAAATCATTATAAAATATAATATCTGTATCATACTTATTCTGTGATGCAAAAAAATTGTTTTTCTCATTCATATTTCTGATCACTTCCTGACCAGTTAAGGATTTAAAATAATTATCACGTATTTCCAGGACATAGGACGTGTCCGAAATGGTCCTGTTATCTATAAAAACGCCTTTAGAGTTTGATATATAATTATTTTCCAGAATCACGTTTCCCTTTCCAAAGTTAATTACGCCATAATCCGGTGCGTCCGAAATAATATTGTTATAGACCAAAGCGACAGAATTATCTCATATTTGTAAGTTATTCATATGAAAGTTAAGTCCTTCGAGACCGGCATTCAAAAGGGTATTGTTATAAATTTCAACATCTTCAACACAATTTGCAATCTGAATAGATTCTCTATGCGTATTTCTTATGATATTGTTGTAAATTCTTAGATGCTTAAATTCCATGCCCGGCGTCTTGGTTTCTCCAATGTACAGGCCTTCAGAAACGCCTTCTATGAAGCAGTCATGGATTTTTAGGTTTTCAAAAACGGGAACTGGAGATGGTGGATTTTCATTATAATCCTTCTTGGCGTAAATCCCAAAAAAGCCATCATGACTTATTTTTACGTTTTCCACTTCACAGTCTGAACTTAATTCAATAAATGCTACGCCACTTTGCATTGCGGAAAGCTCAAACCCATATTTGAAACCCGGATGTCCCTTTCCGCTTAATTTGATGTTGGTACAGTTTTCAAAAGTTAAAGCTCCCCATGAATTATCCGAAACTCCATCAATTTTCACCTGACCATCCTTATTTATTACAACAATGGGGTTTGATAAGCGTCCCTCTAAATTCTGAAACTTTATCGGCTTGGTACGTTCTGACAATATGAAAATCGTATCTCCACCGACCAAATCATTCCCTAAACTCTGACTATTTATCAAATAAGGAGAATTGGCATCAATAATAATATTTTGTTGAGCCTGACTTTCTATATTTAGTAAGGTGAGTGTAATAAATAAAAAACAACTTTAATAACGATAATAAAACGAAGCTTTAAATATTGTATCCATTAAGGTTAATTTTGAAGTTTTCATAATTGGTAATTGATGGTTATTTATTTCGACAGAAAGCCATTTTATTTCGATTAAATGTAGCTTTATTTCGACGAATAGTAAAATTATACAAATAAGTTTAATAAGACAAGGTCTCAGGTAATGATTTTGATCAGTTTAATTTGAAATATAAACTATAGAAGTTTACCCTAAGTGATAATCATTTAGAGTGAGAAAAAAATACTTAAGCCATTAAAGATAAACAGAGTAGTGTAAAATTTACTAAGAAACCTGGTGAGATACTAAAACAAAATAGAGCATAAAAAGATGAATACAGTCTTTAATCCACATTTGAATATTAGGTGAGTTAAACCGTATCATTTCAGAATGGTATAATGCGAGATTAACATGATATAGTTTTACAAATATTATTTACTGATTTTATTTTTTAAAATTTAATTTGGCCCAGGATAAGATGTGAGCTGACATGATCATTTTAAGAATCATATTAATATTTTTAAGCCTGAAAAATGTATTTTGTTGTATTTTCAAATGCTACTGATCTATTAATTAAAATTTTAATGTAAAAACTTGAATTATAAAATTATAATTGTAAATTTGCACCCCTTAAAAATAGGATTTATTTTAATACTAAATATATAGAAGTGGATACATTGAGTTATAAAACCGTTTCAGCAAAGCCATCAACAGTTGATAAACAGTGGGTTCTGGTTGATGCTACAGACCAATCTTTAGGACGTTTAGCATCTGTTGTAGCAAAGATTCTAAGAGGCAAAAACAAACCTACTTACACGCCACATGTTGATTGTGGAGATAATGTAGTTGTGATAAATGCAGAAAAAATTAGCCTGAGCGGAAAAAAATGGGATGATAAAGTATATATCAGTCACACAGGCTATCCGGGTGGTCAACGTACCAAAACGGCAACACAGGTTTTTGAAAAACACCCAGAAAGATTGATTGAAAGAGCAGTAAAAGGCATGCTTCCTAAAAACAAACTTGGGGCTGATTTGTTTAGAAATTTAAGAGTTTTTGTTGGAGAAGACCACAACCTAGATGCTCAAAAACCAGAAAAGATAAACTTAAACGAATTATTGTAATACATGGAGACAATTCACAAAATAGGCCGTAGAAAAACTTCAGTTGCTCGTATATACATGTCTGAAGGAAACGGAGATGTAACTGTAAATGGCAAAAAGGTAAATGAGTACTTTACTACAGGTCCACTACTCTACAAAATTAATCAGGCTTTCGAACTTACTGATACCGAAAAACAATACAACATAATGGTAAATGTTTACGGCGGAGGAATCACCGGTCAGGCTGAAGCTATAAGAATGGCAATTGCCAGAGCCCTCTGCGAAGTCAATGAAGAGCACAGAGGTAAACTTAAGCCCGAAGGACTACTTACAAGAGACCCAAGAATGGTTGAGCGTAAGAAGTTTGGCCAGAAAAAAGCGAGAAAGAAATTCCAATTCTCAAAACGTTAATCAAATTTTATATCAATCAATTTTGTTGTTATCCGGATTGAAATTATCTGGAAATTAGTTTAGCATCTAAACATCCAAGGCTTAAAAACCACTTGGTTGTTGCTTTACCAACAGAAAGTAAACTATCACAAAAATGGCAAAACAAGCAGAAGTCAAAGAATTACTAGACGCAGGTGTCCACTTTGGTCACCTCACAAGACGATGGAATCCCAACATGGCGCCTTACATTTACATGGAGCGCAACGGCATTCACATCATTAACCTTTACAAAACTGCTGCAAAGTTAGATGAAGCAACAACAGCTTTAGCTAAAATCGCAGCAAGTGGTCGTAAGATCCTTTTTGTAGCTACAAAAAAACAGGCAAAGGAAATTGTTGCTGAAGAAGCGGCAAAAGCACAGCAACCATATATTACAGAAAGATGGCCAGGTGGTATGCTTACAAACTTTGTGACGATCAGAAAGTCTGTTAAGAAAATGGCTGCTGTAGACAGAATGAAAAAAGACGGTAGTTTCGATACTTTATCTAAAAAAGAAAAATTACAGATCAATCGTATGAGAGCTAAGTTGGAAAAAAACCTTGGTTCCATATCTGACATGAGCCGTCTACCCGGTGCTTTGTTTGTAGTAGATACTATTAAGGAAGATATTGCTGTAAAAGAAGCACAAAAATTGAATATCCCTGTTTTTGCAATGGTAGATACCAACTCTGATCCAAGAGAGGTTGAATATGTCATACCTGCAAACGATGATGCGTCTAAATCTATCAAGAAGATTGTTGGCCACGTAGCCCAAGGAATCATTGATGGTCTTGAAAAAAGAGATTATAAGAAGAAAGAGGACGCTGCGAAAAAAGAAGCAGAGAAAAAAGCAAAAGCCGAAGCTAAAAAAGCTGAAGAGCAGGATAAATCAGAAGAAGAATAAACAAACAATCATAATATAACGTAAAGAGCATAATAATTATGAGTAAAATAGCTGCTGCAGACGTAAAAAAATTAAGAGACATGACCGGTGCAGGCATGATGGATTGCAAAAAAGCTTTACAGGAAGCTGAAGGTGATTTTGACAAAGCCATTGAAGTACTTCGTAAAAAGGGTCAGAAAGTTGCCGCAAAAAGAGCCGACAGAGATTCTTCTGAAGGTGTTGCCGTTGCTTTTGTTAATGATAACAAAACACGAGGTGTTATGCTTACGCTTAACTGTGAAACAGATTTCGTAGCTAAAAACGAATCATTTGTTGAGTTGGCACAGAAGTTTGGCGAAATCGCATTGAACGTGGATTCTAAAGAAGAATTAATGTCTCAGCCTTTCGACAACATAACTGTTGAAGAGAAATTAACTGAGCAGACAGGCGTAATCGGTGAAAAGATTGAAATTGGTGCATTCGAAACTTTTGAAGCGCCTTATGTTGGACAATATGTTCACATCAACAAGATTGCAACATTAGTTGGAATATCAAATGAAATTGAAAATGCCGAGACACTGGTCAAAGATGTAGCCATGCAGGTTGCTTCTATGGGTGCCACTACACTTTCATACAAAGATTTTGACCCGGAATATGTTGCCGCTGAGACAGACGCCAGAATTGCAGCCATAGAAAAGGATAATATAGAACTTGGTCGTTTAGGTAAAACCCTTAAAAATGTACCTCAATATGTTTCTATGTCTCAATTGACACCTGAAGTATTAGCCAAAGCTGAAGAAAAATTCAAAGAAGAGTTAAAAGCTGAAGGTAAACCAGAAAAGATTTGGGACAGAATTCTTCCTGGTAAAATGGAAAGATTTATTTCTGACAATACTACTTTAGATCAGGAGCAATGTCTGTTAGATCAGAAATTCATTAAAGACGAGAAAAAAACAGTTGCTGAATACACAAAAAGCTATGGTGATGTTGAAATCACAGGTTTTAAAAGAGTGTCTTTAGCCTAAATAGAGTAAATTAAGTTTTTCATGTTTTGATTATAAACCGTCCTTCATGGACGGTTTTTTTATATCTCAATTTTTTTTAAAAATCTCTGCCATCGGTATTTTCTGAGATATATACCTTCCTCTCTTGATAATAAATAATCTGTTTTGTTAAGGCCAGCTGATATGTAGGATTCCAAGGCCAAAAGAAATTTAAAAATCTGATGACGTTTGTAGGCTATCTTTAAAGCCGCGATAAAAGTTAAGAAAAAACCATATCGTAGCGCAAAGAACACTTCACCCTGTTTTTTATAAAATTCATCCTTGTAGAATGCTGCAGTTGGTTTAAAATGTTTTACGATTAGCGATTCATCTACTTTGACCTTCCAATTACGATACCTCAGTTTAAATTCATCTGCGGTATCCCAGCCCATTTGAGATAACAGACCTGAAATATCTTCAAAAGCTTCAACTTTATAGGCTTTTAATGCACCTCTAACGTGATCTGAATTGGTAAGTTTTTCGGTTTGCCATTCATTATTTTTCAGCACTGAACAAACGCCACTACATAAACCAATTTCAGCATCGGACAGGAAATGTTTATTGAGATGTTCTAAATAATATTCAGGAAATTCAAGATCTGCATCAAACTTGCAAATGATATCGAATTCATTCAGGTTTATGGTATCCAATCCTTTTTTGAAGGCATTAATGACTTTCGCACCAGGTTCATGTCTGGATTCAGCTTTGGTAGACACCGATTCTAAACCATTATATTTTAGGGCATAATCCTGAATGATTTGAGCAGTATTATCCGTTGATCCGTCATCCACTACTATAATCTTTTTGGCTTTATGACTTTGCCTTAACAAGGAATCCAGGCATTGACCAATGTTCTCAGACTCATTGTAGGCAGGGATAATAATTACAAATCTTAAATGTTCAGACTCTTGTGGCATATACCAAATAATATCTTGGTGTAAAATAACGCAATAAAGGCCTGACACCTATTTTATTCACAGGATTTGTAAACTTCATGCGCTCCTGTATCTGCCAGCCTGCTTTTTCCAGTAACCAATCAAATTGCCAGTCTTCAAATTCATGGTAATGTCTGTCCCATTTATCACTTTTACTCCTGTAGGCTTTTGCAAACCATAAGTTCAAAGGCACACTGGTCACAAGATGCTTTGCTTTTATAGCTTTAAGAATATTGTAAGGTGCAATGAGATGTTCAAATATTTCAAAGGCAGTGACCAACTCGGCTTCTGAATCTTCAACGCTTGAAAAATCCACATCCAGATCTTCGCCTTTTGTATTTTCAACAGTGTAACCTTCTTTTTGCATGATCTCAGAAAAAGGATTTTTAACCCCTAAGTCTAATATTATTTTAGGATCCGGTTGGACTCTTTTTAGAAAATCTAGTGTGATATTATAGCGCTTTTCCGGGTAGACCTTGTACATTTTAAAGCTGATAAATCATGGCATTGATATTCATCCCAGCACCAACACTGGCAAACATGATAACGTCACCTCCCTTTAATTCTTCATCGTCAAAATGACCGTTGATGAACAGGTCGTACAAAGTAGGGATTGTTGCCACACTGCTATTGCCAAGCTTACCTATACTCATTGGCATAATTTTATCAGGCATTTCCATACCGTATAATTTATAAAATCTCTGAACAATCGCCTCATCCATTTTCTCATTAGCCTGATGTATAAATATTTTTTTAAGTTCAGAAATATCTTTTCCGGATTTTTCCAGACAGGATTTCATAGCCTTAGGCACATTAATCAATGCAAAGTTATAGATCTTTCTGCCGTACATTTTAATATATCCGGTTTTATCTTCAGTCTTTGATTTGTTGGTTTCTCCAAAAAATATATAATAAGCTTCATCGTCTGTAAAAGATGCAGATTGATGAGATAATATCCCATGCCCCTTATTTTCTGAATATTCATAAATGGTCGCTCCTGCCCCATCAGAATAAATCATACTGTCTCTGTCATGAGGATCAACGACTCTGGATAAAGTTTCAACGCCTACAACAAGACATCTTCTGGCAATTCCACTATCTATAAAAGCTTTAGCCTGAATACTACCTTCTAACCAACCCGGACAACCAAATATAATATCGTAAGCTACAGCTGAAGGATTTTTAACGCCCAGATTTTGTTTAATTCTCGCAGCAATACTCGGTAAAATATCGGTTTGTGTAGTGCCATGTTTTACATTACCAAAGTTATGGGCTACGATAATATAATCCAGTGATTCCGGATCTATTTTTGCGTTTTCAATTGCCTTTTGGGCCGCAATGGTACCAATATCGGATGTATTTAGATGATCTTCTACATATCGCCTCTCCTTGATACCTGTAATGGCTTCAAATTTTTTAATGATTTCCTCTGGATGATCATCAAATCCCTGACCGTCCGGAGTGTAAAATTTATGATTTAAAAAGTCTTCATTTTTTCTGATTACATTTGGTATATAAGAACCTACTCCTGTAATTTCTACTGACATAAATTTTATTTTATGAAATATCCTGCAATTTAATAAAGATAATACATTAACAATAACTTTATCAAAAAATAAAAGTCCTTAAGGTTTTAATTGATCCCAAATGGGGAAAGTCCTTAATTAAAAAAATAGGTAAATATCAATATGAAGAATCATCCTGATTTACTTTACCCCAAAATGTTCTGTAAACAAAATAACTATACAACAAAACCAAGGGACCACCAACAGCAACAAAACCCATCATTATTTTTAGAGTTTTAGTTGAAGCGGCAGCGTTATAAATGGTTATGCTGTTTTGAATATCTGGATTCGATAATAATAACCGAGGATATAATTCAAAAGCTACAATGGCGAGAAGAAGAGCTATAGTTATGCTTGTAAATATAAATGCCCAACCGTATTTCCTTTTACTGGCAAGCCTTGGCACATTGGCAATGCTCAGGAAAACCAAAAGCGGTACAACAAAAAGAATTTTATTCTCTTGAAATACATCCAAAAGATGTTCTAAATAAAAGAAACCATAGACTGTGGTTATGATGTAAGCAAGGATAAAAAATGCCATAGCTTTTTTTAGAAACCCCTGAAGTCTTTCATATAATTTACCTTCTGTTTTTAATATGAGATAAATAGCGCCATGCATCATGAACAAAGCAAGACTCGTAACGCCAACAAGAATTGAAAAAGGATTTAAGAATTCAAAGAACCCACGACCAATGTATTCATATTGTTCGTCCAAAGGCATGCCTCTAAGTATATTACCCAATACCACACCAAGTAAAAAAGCCAACATTATACTTGATATTGAATAACTCCAGTCCCACATTTTTCTCCACCAAAGCATGTCTTCCATATTTCTGAATTTGATAGCTATGCCTCTGAAAATAATAAACAGCAGAAACAGAATAAATGGAATATACATAGCTGAAAATAAAGTACCGTAAAACACAGGGAACCCAGCGAAAAGCGTTCCACCTCCAATAACAAGCCATACCTCATTCCCATGCCAGGTAGGATCAATAGCTTTTAAAGCTGTCTCTCTGCTCGTGTTTTTTCTAAAAAACATATGCCAGGCACCCGCACCAAAATCAAATCCATCTAATATGGCATAACCGGAAAATAATCCGCCTACGACCAAAAACCACCATGTCGGATAATCAATGCCTAATAAGGTTTCCATAATATTTATTTTATTTTGAAACTACTTTTGCTATTTCTTTATTAAGACTGCCTTCGTCAAAATTTATATCTGAATCCGGGCCATTCTTTATTTTCTTGTTCATTAAATACACAAAAAGCAGAAAGAGCACAAAATAAACGATAAAGAAAAGTATTAAGGAGAACAAGACCTGATTGGCTTGGACACTTTTAGACAAGGCATCCGAAGTTTTTAATAAACCATAGACTACCCAAGGTTGTCTTCCCATTTCTGCTGTGAACCAACCGAATTGATTAGCAATTTGCGGAAGTATTGCTGCAAACACAAAGGTCCAGAGTAACCACTTTTTTTCAAACAACTTTCCGCGTTTCCATTGCCATAAGCCAAACAAACTTAAAGCAATCAGGAACATACCGATAGCTACCATGATGTGATAAAACTGAAAAATTGCATTAATCTGCGTAGGTCGGTTGTCTTTATCAAAAGCATTAAGACCTGTAACCTCAGCTTCCAAATCCTGATATAGCATAAAAGACAGACCGCCTGTGATCTTAAGACCCGTCACCTTTTGGTTTTCCTTATCGACCCAACCAAACAAATAAAGATCGGCTGGCGCCGAGGCATCAAAATGACCTTCCATCGCTGCCAGTTTTGCCGGCTGATTCTCAGAAACCCCTTCTGCCGACTGATGTCCTGTAAATAGCTGGGCCAGAGAACAAATTGCTGCAACAACCAAGGTAATTCTAAAGGCTTTTTTAGATAAAACAACGTATCGCCCTTTCAGGATATTATAGGCATGTACACTTAAGATCAAGAATGTACCGGCAAGAAAGGCACCCAACCAGACATGAGTTAGCCTGTCTATAGATGATGGATTGAAAACCATTGCCCAAAAGTCTGTAATTTCTGCTCTGGCACTCATGCCTTCTCCTACGATATGGTATCCTGCTGGTGTTTGTTGCCATGAGTTTGCTACAACAATCCAAACGGCAGAAAACATAGAACCCAAAAATACGCCCCAGGTAGCTGTTAAATGTACCCATGGTTTAACACGATTCCATCCAAAAAGTAAAACACCAAGTGCACTGCTTTCCAATGCAAAGGCAAAAATACCTTCAGCCGCGAGTGCACTGCCAAAAATATCACCGACATATCTTGAGTATGTTGCCCAATTGGTACCAAATTCAAATTCCATCACAATTCCTGTAACTACTCCAACCCCGAAAGTGATAGCAAATATTTTAGTCCAGAATTTGGCTAAAACTTCGTATTCCTTCTTTTTTGTCCGCAGATAAATGCTTTCAAAAACTACCATAATTAAACCTATTCCTATACTTAATGGCGGGTAGATGTAATGGAAAGCGACAGTGAAGGCAAATTGTATTCTCGATAAAATCTCTACGTCCATAATCCTTTTTTTCAAAGATAACAGACATAGAGATGCTTGTTAGTTATATTGGTTACATAAGTTTGTTAAAATGTAAAACCAAATCTCTTAAATAATCAGTTTACTTCAAATCTGATTGGTACACTGAATAGCACATCAACCGGCTTTCCTCCCATTTTACCAGGTTTAATGTCAGGAATTTTTAGAATAACCCTTTCAGCCTCTTTTTGTAACTCTGGATGAGGGGCTCTGGCACCTTCAAATATGACTTCACCTGTATGAGAAACTTTAAAATTTGTATATATTTTTTGTGGTCCATTCAAATTTAAATCATAAGCAATACTTGTGTCAAAATACTTCCTGATTAATTTATAGATTTTGCCATTCATGCAATCTTTTAGTTTTTCACGGTCTTCGTAGATTTCACATCCGGGAAAAACCGGAAATTGTTCTACTACCCTTGACGGTACTATCAAGATTGGGTCCGGAATCGGTTTTTCTAAACCCGTGAGTATTTCATTCGGATCCGGGTTTGGCTCCGGTTCAGGCTCATTAAAAATTTGATCAGGGTCATCATTTGGCTCAACAGGTTCGGGTTCTTTTTTGACTTTCTCTACTTTTTTCTTTTCAATAGGTTTGGGCTTTATTTTAGGAATTTCAATAACAATAGCCTGCTCTGTAAAATCATAACCAGGATCTACTGTTTCAGGTTCATAAGATTTACCATCACTTCTCCATTCTATTGAAATGAATGAAAAGAAAAGAACAAGACTTAGTCCGATCTGGAAATACAAAATCCTGTTTTTGTTTAGATTTTTGTGAGGATACTTTTTAATTTGCATGATATTAATTTTAAAGTTTTGACAATAAATAATCTTTTGAGCCATCTGCTCAATTCGCTTCAATAAAGTATCCGGATATTTATCAGGTGAAATATCAAGAAGGATGCCAAAAACTGTTATGACCTGTTTGTAAGTTACTTTAAACTTTTCATCGGGTTGGTTTAATTTTCAATTTTTAATTACTTTTATATCCCAACCAAAGCCAAAAAACCTCATGGAGATTGACAAACCTATCTCTTTAAGACCACGATTTAGATATTACACAGACTTAGATAAAGCCGTCTTAATTGAACGAATCAGAAATTTTAAATCTATTTATAAATCGAAATTTAGATTTAAAATATCCGGAGAGCATGTCTGGATACACCACCATAAGTCTGAGGAAAAAGTTTATACACCTTGCCTGCATTTAGAGATTGTTGAAAAAAATTATGATAAACCGGATAAACTTTTGATAAAAGGACTTTATAGTCCAAATTCAGCTTACTGGACCATGTTTATGTTCTTTCATTTTATTCTGGCTGGCTTATTTATAGGTTTCGCCATCATGGCTTATACCAAGTCCGTTTTAGATGAGTCCTATTTAGCTTATGTCATTCTTATGATAAGTATTGTAATGCTTTGGATTGGCTTGTATTTTTTTGCGCGTTATAACCGGTTAAGAGGACTAAAACAGGCTTATGTCTTGGAAAAGGTTTTCAAGGAATGGGTTAAAGAGTAGAATTACTTTTAAATAAAACATTAAGAACTTAAGTTCATTAAAGATATTGTCTCGCATTTTAAGTGCATAAACGATAAACCCTCAAAATCTACATATCGCTCAAGAATAAAAAAAGTAACACGTGCGTATAAGTTGTCAACCTTATTTATGAGGCTTCAGGCTTCAAACAAGAAACCAGAAACCAGAAACCAGAAACCAGAAACTTCAAACTACCTCGAAATCACCCTTATCAAACCTTTAACTTGTTCAGCGGTTTGTCGGGCGATATTGATGTCTTCATCCACAATAGTCACATGCCCCATTTTTCTAAAAGGTCTGGTTTGGGCTTTACCGTAGATATGTGGCGTTACACCCTTAAAGTTCATTATCTTATCGATGTTTTGGTAGTAAACATCTCCCTCATGGTTTTCATCACCAACCAAATTCACCATAACCGCACCGAGCTTGGACTCAGTTGCGCCGAGCGGTAAATCTAAAATTGCCCGAATATGCTGCTCAAATTGATTGGTGTAGGCGCCTTCTATACTGTAATGCCCCGAATTGTGAGGTCTTGGCGCAACTTCGTTGACTAAAATCTCATCATCCTGGGTTTGAAATAATTCAACTGCTAAGAGGCCAACGTGTTGATAGGCCTCGGACACTTGTTTTGCGACAGTTTGGGCTTTGTGTGATACCTCATCTGAGATTCTTGCAGGACAAATCACATATTCTACCTGATTAGCCGTAGGGTGAAACTCCATCTCCACGACAGGATAAGTTTTGATCTGACCACTTACCGAGCGAACAACAATTACAGCCAGTTCATTTTTAAAATTAACCTTATCTTCCAACAAACAAGGCGTATCAGGTAAACCTATGATATCTTCTCTATTCTTTAAAATACTAACACCGCGACCATCATAACCTCCTGTTCGACTTTTCCAAACGATAGGTAAATTAAAACGACCAGACTCATATTCTGATATTAATTCGGCTTTTGTTTGGTACAAATTAAAAGGCGAAGTCGGGATTTTATGTTTTTTATAAAACTCCTTTTGAACAACTTTATCACGGATAATTTTCAATGTACTTGCTGAAGGAAATACCATTTTACCTTTAGATTCAAGAAATTCTAACGCTTCAACATTTACATTTTCTATTTCAATGGTAAGAACATCCACATCTTCTGCAAATTTCACTACCATCTCGTAATCCATAAGATCGCCTTGCACAAAAGTATTACAAGCTATTCTGCATGGTGCTTCAGGGCTGGGATCCATAACTTTGGTACGGATGTCGTATTTACGTGTATCGTACAACATCATCTTACCAAGTTGTCCACCGCCCAGGATTCCAAGTGTAAAATTTGAAGAGAAGTAGTTAGGCATTATTAATATTTATATTTAAAAAACTTTTTAAAGCATCTCGATACAAATTTGAAATATCTCCTATATTTCAAATTTACTCGATGAGACACGTATGTTATTTTTGCAGTTCAAATGCTTCAATTTCAATAATTGATAATTTTACTGCCTTGACAATTTTTAATAAAGCTTTGGATACTTTTCAGGTTTAAATTCGTGCATGATAGCGCAAACCTTTTCAAAAATATCATCAGCTGAAGGTTTTGAAAAATAGTCTCCGTCTGTTCCGTAAGCCGGTCTGTGTGCCTTGGCAGAAAGCGTTTGTGGCTTACTGTCAAGATAGTGGTAGGCGTCCTGCTGCTCTAGAATTTGCTGCAAAATATAGGCAGAAGCACCACCCGGCACATCTTCATCAATCACCAATAAACGGTTTGTTTTCTTTATGCTTTCTACAATATCATGACTAATGTCAAATGGCACTAAAGACTGTACATCAATAACTTCAGCATCTATATCTACCTCCTGCAATTCCTTGGCGACCTGCTCTACGATTCTAAGCGTTGAACCATATGACACCAAAGTGATGTCATTGCCTTCTTTTAAAGTTTCAACTTTTCCAACCGGTGTTTTAAATACACCGAGGTTGCTGGGCATTTTCTCTTTTAATCGGTAACCATTCAAGCACTCTACAATCAATGCGGGCTCATCACTCTCCAGAACAGTATTGTAAAATCCTGCAGCCTGGGTCATATTTCTTGGAACTAAAACATTGATTCCTCTGATCAAATTCAGGACACCTCCCATTGGTGAACCACTGTGCCAAATGCCTTCCAGACGATGTCCGCGGGTTCTTATAATAACCGGTGCCTTTTGCTTGCCTTTGGAACGGTAGTGAATCGTCGCCAGATCATCACTCATGATTTGAAGAGCGTATAAAATATAGTCTAAATATTGGATTTCTGCAATTGGTCTTAAACCTCTCAAAGCCATACCAATACCTTGCCCAAGGATTGTTGCTTCGCGGATACCTGCATCTGAAACTCTGGTTTCGCCGTATTTGGCCTGCAAACCTTCCAAGCCCTGATTCACATCTCCGATATTACCCGAATCTTCGCCAAATACTAAAGCTTCAGGCCTGGTTTCAAATATTTTATCGAAGTTATCCCTCAAAATTATTCTGCCATCTACCTCTTTGGCATCATCAGCGAATTCCGGTTCTACAGGCTGAATGTTTGTAGATTTCCATTCAGATTGACTTTCTAAATGACTGCTGTAATCCGGTTGCGTTTCTTTTATAAATCTGTCAATCCAATTGATGAGTTCCTTCTTTGTAGGAAATTGCTCATCTCTTATATATCTCAAGGTCTTTCTTGCTATAGCAATGACTTTACTTTTTAAAGGCTCATCATTTGTTTTCAGCTCTTCAACTAATGGATTTATAAAATTTGCATTTTCTGATTCATTAAGGACTTTATCCAGAAGTTGAAGTAGTGACTGACTTTCTTCTTTTGCCTTCTTACCAAAAGCATTCCAGGCTGTTTTTTTACCATCTCTTACGGCTTTTTTAATGTCTTTCTCAAGTTGAGTTAGGTCTTCATCGGTTGAAATATTGTTCTCAATCATCCAGTTTCTCATCTGAGCATTGCAATCGTATTCTCTTTCCCAATTCAATCGATCTTCAGATTTATAGCGTTCGTGCGATCCGGATGTTGAATGTCCCTGAGGCTGTGTAAGTTCTGTCACATGAATAAGAACAGGTACATGATGTTCTCTTGCGATATTTTCAGCTTTCTGATAAGCTTCAATTAACTCAACATAGTTCCATCCTTTTACAACTATAATCTCATAGCCATTGGAATCCTTTTCTTTTTGAAAACCTTTCAGAATTTCGGATATATTTTCTTTAGTGGTCTGATGCCTGGCATGCACGGAAATTCCATAATCATCGTCCCAAACACTTATCACCATGGGGACCTGCATTACACCTGCAGCATTGAAAGTTTCCCAGAACAGTCCTTCAGAAGTACTGGCATTGCCAATGGTTCCCCAGGCTATCTCATTACCATGATCAGAAAACTTCTCAGCATTGATATTTTTCTCAGCCCTGTATACTTTTGAGGCCTGTGCTAAACCCAGTAATCTTGGCATTTGTCCTGCCGTAGGTGAAATATCAGGACTTGAATTTTTCTGTTGAGTCAGGTTTTTCCACTCGCCATTTTCATCTAAACTGTGCGTCATAAAATGGCCACCCATCTGACGTCCGGCAGACATCGGTTCTTCAGAAATGTCTGTATTGGCATAAAGGCCGGCAAAAAACTGTTCTATCGTTAACTCCCCTATAGCCATCATAAAAGTCTGGTCCCGATAGTATCCTGAACGCCAATCTCCGTTTTTAAATGCTTTGGCCCAGGCAATTTGAGGAACTTCCTTGCCATCTCCAAAGATACCAAACTTCGCCTTTCCTGTAAGAACTTCTCGTCTTCCAAGCAAACTACACTCTCTGCTGGTTACCGCAATTTTATAATCTTCGATAACCTGCTGCTGAAATTCTTCAAATGAAAGTTCTTTATCCTGTACTAAAGTATTCTCCATGGCTATAATTTTGAGTTTTGCAAAGATACAAAATTTAAAAACATAGAATCTTTAGAAAAAATGATGATTCATTAAATTTTTATTAAAAAGAAGCTTATCCTGACATCTCCTTTTATTGCTTTCTCAAACAATCAGGTTAAATATTGATTTTAATTCAAAAAGCTTTGTTTGATTAGAATCGCACTTATCCCAGTAAATTCAAAAATGCCCTGACTTCCTCAACCCGTTTTACAAAATATTTGGCATTGGTTTTTCTGATACCAACTTTGATACTATGCGCATGATCCGGTAAGTCTTCAAACATATATTCATCTGTCCAGTCGTCACCAATGACAATGATATTGTCGAAATCCTTTTCCTTCAATACCTGCAACGCGGCATAACCTTTACTGACCTTTGTACTTTTTATCTCCACAACTTCTTTTCCGTGGAATACTGATAAATCTGTATTTGAGGTCAGGCTTGTGAGAACTGTATTAATTTCTATTACCCTTTTTTCACCCATCTCAATGTCAGCATCACCGTAATGCCAGGCCAGTGAAAATCTGTTGATATCCAGATAAGAACCCGGAGTTCTGTCTACAAAAGTTTCCAAAACAGGAATAACATCTTCCATCCAGTCGGTTTTTAAGGCTTCCAACTCAGTCCATATGTTATGCTTCCGGTAAAAGGCACCATGATCTGAAATCAATCTGTAGTCGGTATCGGCAAACCACTTTTGTAAATTTTCATTTTCACTGCAACTGGTAATACAAAGTTCAACGTTTGGACGTTGAGATACCTTAGCCAGTGTGTCATAAAGCGCTTTATCCGGTGTTTTATCTTCTGTTTTGTCGGTGTAGTCTACCAGGGTACCATTATAACCCAGAAAAATTATGGTGTTTTCTGAGTCTTCAACAGTTTTTAAAATATTTCTTTGATGTTTTTGGGTTAATCGTTCTGCCTGAATATACTGACTCACATTCTGAGAAGACTCCAGAGCATTCATAAATTCCTCTGCCCATTTTTCGACGCTATATCTGGATATTCTTTTTTGAAGACTGAGCATTCTTCGCTTTTGTTCGGCCTTAGGCATTTCTAAGGCGCGTTTTAAAGTATCAGCTATTTCTTCAAAATTGAAAGGGTTTATCTGAAGAGCTTCACCCAATTCCTTAGATGCTCCTGTCATTTCACTCAAAACCAAAACACCATCCTGTTCTGTTCTTGTGGCAACATACTCTTTAGCGACAAGATTCATACCATCACGGACCGGTGTTATTAGCGCAACATCCGAGGATGTATACAAATCTATAAGGTTCTCAAAAGGCATAGTTCTGAAAAAGTACCAGATTGGTGTCCAGCTTACTGTAGAAAACTGACCATTTATCCTTCCTACCAACTCATCGGTTTCCTTTTTTAATTTTTGATATTGGGGAACTTCAGATCTGGAGGGAACTGCCAGCATAATCAATCTTATTTTTTCCTGATATTCCGGATATTTATTCAAAAAATACTCAAAGGCACGTATGCGGTTTGGTATACCCTTTGTATAATCCAGCCTGTCTATAGATAAAACCATTTTTGCAGAGTCGCTTTCATTGAGGTGTTCATCTAAACGACGCTGGACTTCACTTCTCTGCTTTTTGGACTGATCCTGGTTTTTCTTTGCTGCATCTTCAAACTTTTTATAGTCAATACCCATAGGAAATGAATCAACTTTTATGATCCTGTTGTCGTGTGTGATTTTATTGAATCTAACCTCTTTGTTAGCTATTCTCTTTACCGAGCTCAAAAAATGCCGTTCGTAATCATAGGTATGAAAACCAAGTAAATCCGAACCTAACATACCTTCCAGAATCTCTTTCCTTTTAGGAAATGTTCTAAAGATCTCATATGACGGAAAAGGTATGTGCAAGAAAAAGCCAACGGGTACGTCGGGTTTCTCATCCTTAATCAATTGTGGTAATAGTAAAAGCTGATAATCGTGCACCCAAACACGGTCTCCTTCCTCAATCTGATCAACAACAACTTTAGCAAATTTTTCATTGACCCTTTTGTAGCTTTCCCAGGATTCTTTTTCAAACTCCGTATACTCGAGAAAATAGTGAAACAATGGCCAAAGCGTTCTGTTACTAAAGCCATAGTAATAATTTTGAATATCATCCTCGTTTAAATTTACGGCAACGCATTGTTCTTTTTGAACAGCCTGATCGACTTTGGCTTGCATCCCGTCATCTATTTCTTCATCTGTAAGTCCAGACCAACCAACCCAGACACCATTGCTATCACGATGCACAGATTTCATTCCTGTAGCTAAGCCGCCAACACTTGGCGTTACTTTTATATCTTTTCCATCTGTTTTTACTTGTAAAGGCAACCTATTGGAGACGATGATAGTTTTACTCATAATATTTCGTGATTTTTTCCTAAAAATTTGCATTAAAATAAAAAAAGTATTTCATTTAGGCTCATTTCTAAAAGTTTTTTATGAATAATCTTGATTATGGAATAATAGGTAACTGTCGCACAGCCGCTTTGGTTTCAAAAGATGCATCGATAGACTGGTGTTGCTTACCGGAATTTGATTCGGCATCTGTATTTGCTAAAATCTTAGACGAGAAAATCGGTGGCCACTTTGGTTTCATAGTAGATGATTCGTATAAAATTACTCAAACCTACGTCAGGAAAACCTGTATCCTGAGAACAACTTTTGAAAGTGAAGATGCTGCCTTTGAAGTGCTTGACTTTTTACCGAGATACCATAAAAACGACATGAACTTTCATGCACCGCCTGAAATTATAAGATACTTAAGGGTGAAGAAAGGTACTCCAAAATTAAAAGTGGATTTTCAGCCTAAGTTAGAATATGCCAAAGGCAATACACTGAAATATTTAAAAAACAACTTCATTGTTAGTATTATAGAGGAAGACGAAGATTTTGACACCTTATTCTTGTACTCAAATTTAGATCATCAAAGCATAGTAGATAAAACCGAAATAGAACTTGAAGATGACGCTTTTTTTCTTTTGACCTATAATGAAAAAATTGAGCTACCTGATCTGAACTACATTTCATTAGAATTTCAACGTACACGCGTATATTGGCTCAACTGGTGCGATAAAACACCCAATTTTAAGCACTTTAATACTGAAATCATGAGAAGTGCAATGACGCTTAAGCTTTTAAGCTATGACAAAAGCGGTGCAATTTTAGCAGCGGCTACGACTTCCCTACCGGAGACAATTGGCGAAGTAAGAAACTGGGATTACCGGTTTTGCTGGATCAGAGATGCGTCAATGGTAGTGAGCGTGATATCCAAACTCGGTCATAACCGTATGGCAAAAAGGTACCTGCAGTTTGTTGTTGATTTGATTCCGGATAAAAATGAAAAGCTTCAAATCATGTACGGCATCAATAAAGAAAAAAGACTTACTGAACATTTTCTGGAACACCTGAGTGGTTATAAAAATTCAAGTCCGGTAAGAATTGGTAATGCAGCTTACAAACAAAAACAAAATGATATTTATGGCATTTTAATGGATGTCATTTATCAGGAGTTGATAAAGTTCAAAAACGATACTGAAAATAAGGAAGAGTTATGGACGCTCACAAAAGGTATTGCCTGGGTTGTTCGACATCACTGGAGAGAGCCCGATAAAGGCATCTGGGAATTCCGAGAAGAAGACAAACATTTTACATTTTCAAAAGTCTTGTGCTGGGTAGCTATAGACCGGGCAATCAAAGTGTCTAAAATGCTCGGTAAAACCTCAAAACTAAAAAGATGGGAAGCACTTGAAGCAGAAATAAGACAGGATATTATGGAGAATGCCTGGAATGAGGAAATCGGTGCGTTTACTCAGGCTTATGGTTCAAGAGATCTGGATTCAGCCGTTCTGTTGATGAATAATTATGGTTTTATTGAAGACAGAGATCCTAAATTTATAAAAACAGTTGAAACCATAGGAAAAGAACTTACAAATGAAGGTTTACTTTACAGGTATAAGACCAAAGACGATTTTGGCCTGCCGGAATCTTCGTTTACCATTTGTACTTTTTGGTATATCGATAGTCTCAACAAAATCGGAAGAACTGAAGAAGCTCTCGAGCAATTTAAAAAATTATTGACGTATTCAAATCATTTAGGTTTATTCAGTGAAGATATAGATTTCAAAACCAAACGACTACTGGGTAATTTCCCTCAGGCCTATTCTCATCTTGCACTGATTGAAACAGCTATGAATTTTGAAAAATCTCTTGAAAATTAAATTTATTATATCTTATTACCTTTGATTATTACCATGTTTGAATTTGCTTAATAAAGAAATTTTAAGTTCAATGGATTTTTTTAAATTCTCAATTATTACCCTATAATTTTAATTTCTTGCCAAATTATTTTATGTTCCATTTCGGATATTCATAGAATTAAGCTATTTTGAGAATAATATCATTTAATAATTTAATGGTATTTTATGTTTAATTGGAATGACATGTAGGAAAATATTACCATTCCAAACGGTTATTTTAGATGCAAAATAAGTTTGACGGATTAAGTATTGAGGAACTCAAAGAGAAACTGATTGAATCAGAAAAAAAACTACGTCAGGCAAATAGCGAAGTAAGAAGGTTAAAAAATCAACAGGAATCCATTAAAGTTAACGCTCTGGACGAAGTCCATACCTGGAGATTGAAAAGAGATAGTAATGGAGAAATAATGACATGGCATCTTACCTATGCCAACCAAATAGCGCTGGACAAATGGAAAAAAGAAAAGGATAAGATTCTTGGCAAAACACCAGACGAAATATATGGTGAAGGCTACACGGAAAAGTTCAGACCCATTGTTTCAAAAATGTTTAGAGACCAAACCCCTTGCGACTGGATACAATATTTTGAACCTACAAATCAATATTTGTCTATGTCTTCTATCCCTTTTGGAGAGGAGTTTGTATCCACTGGACGTGACAGAACCAAAGAAAAATTACAAAATATTTCTTTAAAGGAGAAAGCAAGTCTTCTCGACCAAGCTGAAGTAATTTCAAAACAAGGCTCCTGGAAGTATAATATTCAAACCAAAGACTGGAATTTTTCTAACAATTGGATTAAAATATTTGGATTCTCAGGCACGCCAACTACCGAAGAACTTGCTGCTGCTATAGACCCTACAGATTTACCTGACATAAGAAAATCTTTTGAAAATGCTATCAAAGGCGTAGAAGAATACAATGTAAAACACAAGATCAATCTGCCAAACGGCGAAACAAAATGGGTTAAAGATTCTGCAAAATTAGAATATGACACCGAAGGCCAACCCAAAGCCTTAATTGGTGTTACTTTGGATATAACAAATAAAATAAAGCAGGAGAAAGAGCTAAAGGAAAGCAAAGATTTTCTTGTAAGAATTGGGGAGATTGCAAAAGTAGGTGGCTGGAAAATGGAAGGTGACTTTAAAAAACCAATATGGACAAAAGGTACTTATGATATACATGACTTGCCTTACGACCACCAGCCCAATACAGAAGAAAGTATAAATTATTACCATCCTGACGACAGACATTTAGTCGAAAAATCAGTTAATGACGCTATCAGCCGGGGGAAAGATTTTCAATTTGAAGCACGTTTTAAGTCTGCAACCGGTAAACAAAAGTGGGTTTTGGCCACAGAGGTGTTCCCGAATTCAATAATGGAGAATGTGTAAGGATTCTGGGGGTTTTTCAAGATATTACTGAAAGAAAAGAAGCTGAGTTGAAAGTAGCACTAAATGAACAAAAATTTGAAGCTATTTTCAAATATTCCCCCGTAGCAAAAGTATTTGCAGATAATGATGGTAAGTATATAGATGTCAATGATAAGACCTGCGAATTATTAGGTTACTCTCATTCTGAATTAACATCTCTTTCCATTGAAGATATAGTCAACGGAAAAGAAATTGAAACTAAAATAAATTTAAAAAGTTTAAGAAAAAAGCAGAAGAGAGTGGATTAATTCAATTAAAGAGAAAAGACGGTCAAATCATTAAAGTTGAGTATTATGCAAAAAAAATAGATAAAAACAGACATCTGAGCACTCTTATAGACGTAACACAAAGAGAAAGACTTGAACAAGATAAACTATAAGCAGAACAACAGTTAAGAGAGATTTCTAATTCTGTCCCGGGCACTCTTTTCCAATTTATATTTCATAAAGACGGAACAGGTTCTCTGCCATATATGAATGCTCGTGGTGGAGAGTTGCTAGGCTTCGATATTGAAAAAATGAGAAACACTGAATTTCTAATTTCTCGTCTTCATCCTGAAGATCATAAATACACATTGAATTCTATACTTGACGTCAATTATGACAATGCGATATGGTTTAATGAGTTTAGATTATTAAATAAAAATGATGAAGTTATTTGGGTGCGAGGTCAGTCAATTGCTTCTTCAGATGAAGAAGGAAATATTATTCATAACGGTGTTTTATTGGATATTACAGAACAAAAGGAAGCAGAAAATGCTTTAATTCTTAGTCAAAAACGGTTTAAGAATATTGCAGATAATCTACCGGGTATGGTTATAAAATATAAATTAAATACAGATGGTAGTGATGAGCTTTTATATGCCAGTCATGGAATTAAAGACTTGTATGAAATAGACTCTCAAACAGCATTAGCTAATAATAATCTCTTATGGAAAAGAGTGCATAAGGATGATAAGGCCTCTTACGCGGAGTCTATTAAGAAATCTGCCGAAAATCTTTCAACCTGGAAATTTGAACACAGATTGAGATTCCCTGATGGCAGAATTAAATGGATTGATATGAGGGGTATTCCAGAAAAACAAGACGATGGGAGTATTATTTGGGATTCCATAGGTTTAGACATTACCAAGAGAAAACGAGCCGAAAATGATTTAAAAGAAATAAATGAAAGTTTAGAACAAAGAGTTGAAGAAAGAACCCAAAAAGCTATTAAACTCTCAAAACAGCTAGAGCGCTACTGGCTTGCAGCAGAACATGCTAAAACAGGCGTTTTTGAGTATCATATTCACGATGAAATACTGGAGTGGGACAGTATCATGTATGAACTATATGGTGTAGATAAAGGAAAGTTTAATAGCAATTTAGAAGAATGGAAGTCATGCCTGCATCCGGAAGACTATGATGCTTCCGTAACGGCTCTGAATAAATCTATTGAAAACCAAGTCGATTTTGATACAATATTTCGAATAATTCGAAAGGATAATGGTGAAATCCGTCACATAAGAGCAAAGGCTAAAGCCGAAGTCAATGAAAATGGAGAAACTGTTTCTATTTACGGTACAAACTATGATGTAACACGCGAAATGCAGCTTGCTGATGAAAAAGAGCTCGCATTAAAAGAGCTTAAAGAAGCGCAAATCACCTTGGTTCAATCTGAAAAGATGGCCTCGCTTGGTGTTTTGACAGCTGGAATTGCCCATGAATTGAATAATCCGTTAAATTACATTATAGGTGGTATTTCGGCATTACAAAACCATCTCAAAGATGACGACCAAATCAATAAAGACGAGATAAACGAATATGTATCGTGGATTAAAACAGGAGGTGAGAGAGCGACTAAAATTGTTAGAAGCCTGAATTTATTTAGCGGTTCAAATGAGAAAAAAAGAGAAGTTTGTGATTTACACAGGACTATAGAGGACTGCCTTGTAATGATAGAAAACAGACTGACTGATAAAATCAATGTCATTAAAGATTTTTCCGACAAACCGGCTGAAGTTAGTGCCAATTACAGCACACTTCATCAAGTCATTCTGAACATAATCACAAATTCTATAGATGCTATCAATGATAATGCCGAGATACGTTTCACTACTACGGTTAAGAAGAATAAAATCATATTGAGTATTAGTGATACCGGAAGTGGTATTCCTGAAGATAAAATTGACAAAGTACTTGATCCCTTTTATACAACAAAACCACCGGGATAAGGGACAGGATTAGGTCTATCGATAGTGAATTCAATTATAAAGGACTATGGTGGAAAGCTCAAATTGTCATCAAAACCCGGCAAAGGAACAGAAGTAAAAATCAGCTTACCTAAAAATAAGTAATATGGGAAAACAAAAGAAAATATTGTGTATTGATGATGAGCAGATTAATCTTTTAATTTTAGAGAAGATTCTTGGAAAAAAGTACAACATCATTACAGCGCTGAGTGGTGCAAAAGCACTTGATATTTTAAATAAAGATTCTGAAATAGAATTGATCATTACTGATATGAGCATGCCTGAAATGAATGGTCTGGAATTCATTAAAGAAGCAAATAAACAATTTGAAAATAAAAAGTTTTTTATGTTTTCAGGTTATGCCATAACCGAAGAAATTCAAGAGGCTATTGATGAAAATTTAATCTTAGACTACTTTCAGAAACCCGCAAATTTTGAAGCTATGGATCAATCTTTAAGTCAACATATCTGAGCTTAGTTCATATCATTAAGCAATATTAGCCTTGTGTTGGAACAAAAATCTTAATTACTCCAGGAAACGGCTTTTAAGTGTTAAGGATTTTTCATAATAGCTACCATTTCTTTCGATCTCAAAATTTACTTTCAGCCCCTCTTCAGAACAAAGTAACTTTGAGATACGCTCAAGGTCATATCGGTAGGCTGCTCTTCCATTAATTTTTACAATCCTGTCTCCTTCTATAAAGCCAGCTTCAAATGCCGAAGAATTAGGCCGGATGGCACCAATTTTTAAAATAGGCTTCATTTCAACCATAACATTACTTAGCTGTTTACTGATTTTATTGTAGCCACTACGATTATCGGTCTGCGCTTTTACATCAGGAAATAAACTCTGGTAAGTCGTTATTGCCTGATAGCCATCGTATTTCAGTAATAAACCGCTCATATCGTAGTTAAAGACATCGGCAATATCACTATTTGGTTTAAAATACACTTCTCTTTCAGGGTAATTAAAAAACCAATGAAATCTTCTCATGATTTCTGATCCAATTACACCACTTTTTGAAGTAAATTTTAATCCTTTATAAGACAAACTGTCCGGATAAGCCACTTTTAAGTCATTAATCGTTTTACGTCCTAATTTCAATGCTTCTGCTTTAGAACGCAGGCCGGAAATAATATCAGCAAAACCGTAACCTAAAATATCTTCGAAACTTTTCTGGGGTAAGGATTGGTCAGATTGTGGCTTGAGCCATACTGCATCACCTGAACCGATATCTAATAAAAACACATAATCTTCAAAAATTCCGTCTTGCTGTTTTATTTTTGTTTTGATATAAGGTTTTTGATTGATTAATTTAAAATCGAGCTTATCATATCTTCTCAGTTTTTTGGAAAATTGATCTGGATTGTAAACTTTTAAGTAATTCCTTATGTAGTTAACCTTAACGACGAGATCTTTAAAAAAATCATAGCCTATAATTCCCTGAATCTGATATCCAATTTTGTCGGATACATTAAAATCTTTATCAAATATCAGATAAATATCCTGATTTTCATTTTTAAGTTTTTCGATCTCAAGCGTATTATTTTCATTTTTATAGGCGTAAGTTTTCTTTTTACCCGAAACGCCACTTATGAGAATCTTTTGAGAGTTCTTTTTTATTTGCTCTTCGTTACCTTTTATACCAAATAAAATAGTGTTATTAACGCCAGTATCCAAAAGCAGGTTCAATGGTACGCCATTCAACTTAGCCTTAATAATTATAAGGTTATTGTAGTTTTTAAATGGTATTTTGTAAGATTTCTTTTTTGGCCTGTGAAACTGAAAGCCTTCGTTACTTTGAGAAAATAAAGGAAAACTAATAACCAAAACCAAGCAAAAAAACGCAACTGACTTTTTATACATATCTTAAATATACAAAGTTTTGAAAGTATAATTTATTAATCAAAAATTAAAACTTTAAATTTGTTTTCAATTTAAAAATTGACTTATGCCGAAGATTTCAAACAAAGGGATTTCCATGCCGGAATCTCCAATCAGAAAACTCCAACCTTATGCAGATATTGCAAAAAATAAAGGTAAACATATTTACTATCTTAATATCGGTCAACCTGATATAAAAACACCGCCAAAAGCAATAAATGCGGTTAAAACATCCGATATTGAAGTATTGTCTTACAGTCCTTCTCAAGGCTTTCATTCCTATCTTGAAAAACTTGTGAAATACTATGGAAAAAATGACATTAATATTGAAGAAAAAGATATCATTGTTACCACTGGTGGAAGTGAAGCTTTATCATTTGCCTTAGGCAGCATAACAGATTATGGTGATGAAATTATAATTCCTGAACCTTTTTACGCCAATTACAATGGGTTTTCAACAGCTTATGGTGTAAATGTTAAGCCTGTTATGTCTTCACTGGAAAACAATTTTGCCTTACCTCCTGTTTCTGAGTTCGAAGATAAAATCTCAGATAAAACTAAAGCTATATTGCTTTGCAATCCAGGTAATCCTACCGGTTATCTTTATACCAAAGAAGAAATAGAAGCTATTGCAGATTTGGCATTGAAGCATGATATTTTTGTTATTGCTGACGAAGTTTACAGAGAGTTTACCTATGATGGCGAAAAACACAATTCTATAATGAAAATCGAAAAACTGAAAGATCACGCCATTATGGTTGATTCAGTTTCAAAACGATTTTCAATGTGCGGTGCCAGAGTAGGATGTTTGGTTTCTAAAAATGAAGATGTCATGAAAACCGCAATGAAATTTGCTCAAGCCAGACTAAGCCCTCCTACCCTGGCTCAAATTGCAAGTGAAGCTGCGCTTGATGTTGAAAACACCTACTTTGAGGAGGTCAACGCTGAATATACAAAAAGGAGAAACACACTGGTTGAAGGCCTGAAACAAATCGAAGGGGTTAATGTTGCCGAACCTAAAGGTGCTTTTTACTGCGTTGCTAAATTACCTGTAAAAGATACAGAGGATTTTGCAAAATGGCTCTTAGAGAGTTTTGAGGATAACGGTGAAACCATCATGGTAGCCCCGGCTGCGGGCTTCTACTCAACACCTGATACAGGTTTGAATCAAATAAGAATTGCTTACGTTCTAGAGGTTGACATCATTAAACGCTGTGTGACTCTCCTGGAGAAAGCCTTAAAAGAATACAAGGCTTAAATGGATGCACAAACCAATTTATCATTAAAAAACTTCAACACCTTTGGAATAGATGTAAAGGCAAAACAGTTTATTGAAATACAATCTGTTGACGAACTTAAGCATGTGCTCAAACGTTTTTATACAGAAGAGATCTTTGTGCTGGGTGGTGGCAGTAATATGTTGCTGACCAAGGATATAGAAAAAACGGTTCTATACATCAACAATAAAGGCATATCCATTATTGAAGAGAATAAAAATGAATCCATTATTGAAGTACAATCTGGTGAAAACTGGCACGAATTTGTAATGTGGACCGTAAATAATGGCTACGGTGGCCTTGAAAATCTGGCTTTGATACCAGGTCATGTCGGCACTGCACCTGTGCAGAACATTGGCGCTTATGGTGTAGAGTTAAAAGATACTTTTGTTTCCTGCAGAGCTATTCATCGACAGACCTTAGATGAAAAATTGTTTCATCTGGAAGATTGTAAATTTGGATATAGACAATCTGTATTTAAAAGTTTGCTTAAGGACCAGTATATTATTACGAGTGTCCGGTTTAAACTTACAAATCAAAATCATAAAATTCAAACAGAATACGGGGCTATAAAAAGCGAATTGAGCAAAATGCAAGTTGGCGATCCGGGACCTGAGGAAGTCGCAAAGGCTGTTATTGCCATAAGACAATCGAAGTTACCTGACCCAAAAGAAATTGGGAATTCAGGCAGTTTCTTTAAGAATCCTGTCATACCCACAAACCAATTCAAAGACCTAAAAAGTGTTTATGAAGATATACCCAGCTACAATATAGACGAGAACCATGTTAAAGTTCCGGCAGGCTGGTTGATTGAACATTCCGGTCTCAAAGGCTACCGTGAAGGTGATGCCGGTGTTCATAAAAAACAGGCTTTGGTTTTAGTGAATTACGGTAATGCAAGCGGTCAGGATATTTTAAATCTTTCAGTGAAAGTTCAGGGAAAAGTCAGAGACAAATTTGGTATTTCACTGGAAGCTGAGGTCAATATTTTTTGAGATTATTGAATGAGTAGATACAATTGCATAATAATCGGTGGTGGTGCCAGTGGTTTTTTCTTTGCTATAAATTATGCAGAAAATCATCCCGATCATTCTGTTTTAATACTGGAAAAATCCAAAAATGTACTCCAAAAGGTAAAAATTTCCGGTGGTGGACGCTGTAACGTCACCCATGCTGAGTTTGAGCCAAGACCACTAACACTGAATTATCCCAGAGGAGAAAAAGAATTAATTGGTCCTTTTCATACTTTTATGACCGGCGATATGATGGCGTGGTTAGAAGAGCGCGGCGTTGAGTTAAAAATTGAAGAGGACGGAAGAATTTTTCCCGTAACCGATAGTTCCCAAACCATCATTGAATGCTTTATTAATGAAACAAAGCGTTTAGGTATTGAGGTAAAAAACTCTGAAAACGTCCTGGGTTTTGTTCATGAAAAGGATTTATGGAACATCCAAACTAAAAATAATTCTTACTCATCAGAACAGTTGGTTGTAGCTACCGGCAGCAGTAAAAAAATCTGGGAGTCATTGGAAAGTCTTGGCCATAACATCATTAAGCCCGTACCTTCGTTGTTTACTTTCAACATAGATCATCCGCAATTACTTAAACTTCAAGGGTTAAGCCTGAACACCCAAATCAAATTATATAAGGATGAAGTTTGTAAAGCATTTGTTATGGAATCTGAAGGCGCAACATTGATCACACATTGGGGATTGAGCGGACCATGTGTCCTAAAACTTTCTGCCTGGGGTGCTAGAAAACTTGAAGCTTTAGATTATCATTGCCATATTATGGTCAATTGGATAATGAATCATACTGAAAATGAAGTGATTGAAGAAATTCAACTCCAAAGGAAAATATCTGCAAGAAAAAATATTGGTAATCAAACCATCTTTGACCTACCAAAACGACTTTGGCTGTTCATTTTGGACGAGTCAAGAATAGACCCAAAAAAAAACTGGGCAGACCTTTCCAGAACTGAAAGCCTAGATTTGAAAGATAATTTACTACATTTCAAACTGGAAGTCAATGGAAAAAGCACCTTTAAGGAAGAATTTGTGACAGCCGGCGGCGTTGATCTTAAAGATATTGACTTTAAAACTTACAGCAGTAAAATACAACCTCATCTCAAAATTATTGGCGAAGCTTTAAATATTGATGCCATTACCGGTGGTTTCAATTTTCAAAGTGCCTGGACCAGTGGATATTTAGCTGCTAAAAGTAATTAAAGATTAAAAACAGCACCAAAATTCAATGTAAATTGATTTTGAATTTCTTCTGCTGGTGTTAGATCTCCTGTTTTATATTTTGCAAAAGGAGTTCCGAATTCAGTAAATATGCCAAAACCATCAGTAAAGAAATAGCGCATACCTAAATGTCCTCCAAAATTCTTAAGACCTAAACTGATTCCCGGATAAAGGTCAAAATTATCATCTATTTTGAGCACGTTGCCAATATTGGCATTAAATCTGAGTCTTACATCTATCCTGTCGCCAAAATCAGCATCTATATTACTTATATCCAGAGCATAAGTACCTAAAAGACCCATGGAAATATTTTCTCCTAATCCATAATCGTAGGTCATGACAATACCCGTAGAATTATTTTGAAAATTAGCACCAATCTGCATTTTTTTGTCGCCTTTACCTTCAAAATTTTGGGCATTGATTGATGTAATGATAAGTAAAGAAAACAAGAAGATAAGATGTTTCATAATATAAATTTTAAGCACAAACTTAACTTATTTTATCTGTATAAAATTAATTATTCAAAATTAATACATATTGCTAAACCTCATTTGAATAATTATATTGACTACATTGCCAGTGTAGATCTTAATTTACAATAATCTTTTCTACAAACTCTTTACCATCAAATCCCTTAACTCTTATAAAATAGATTCCGCTTTGAAAATTTGAAAGCAAAAGTCTTTGAGTATCCATTGTATTTTTCGGTTGATATGTTTCTATTATCCTTCCTGTAGTATCCAGAACATCTATATCAGAAATAGTATGCTGATTATTTTCAATAACGATGTAATATTTTGCAGGATTTGGATAAACAGAAAATGAAAATTCTTGTTCCGAAACATTTAAAGTTTCACAGGGAACCTCAGAAAAGGTAGTTTGATTATCAATGAAACTATCAAAATGTGTAATCATGTGATTTGCATCAGACACTTCTATACAGTTCAGATTATTATTACGGGCATCAAAAATAATTTCATTTGGATCACTTGAATTTGCTATTAAATTTGAATTATTCCCGTTTTCTATGCTGAAAGAATTTAGGTCATTGTTATTAACTATTACCTTTTCAAGTGAAACATGTTCAGATAAATCCAAATTGGTCAGATTGTTATGTGACAGGTTTAGATGTTTAAGTTCTAGATTTTTACTTAAATTAAGATCAGATAAAGAATTGTTAGAAACGTTAAGTGTTTTCAGCACTCTAAAGCCTTCAATACCTGTCAGGTCAGTAATATTCTCATTGCTTAAATCTAAGGTTTCTACATCATAAATGTGTTGTGCCCAAATTTTTCCATCTACGACATCATCATGCCCTAGATTAACTAGCTTTTGCTCGAAATTGGCATCATTCACATTGTAAAAGTTTTCGATTTTAAGTAACTTTATTGTGCCTAAATCACTAAGGACATATTCATTAGCTTCAATCGGAACTAGTTTATAAGTTATGCTTACATCATCACTACTGTAAGATGGAACAGATGCCCTACCATTCGTTGGAGTTACCAACAGGACATTGTGATGTGATGAGTAGTCATTCTGGTAAGTAAGGCCACCGTGAATAACGGGCATCAACTCATTTAATTGAATTTTATCACAATTTAGCCTTAAACTGATAGTATCATTGACATTAAGGTTAAAACCAATAATGTTAGGAAATACGGTTGCCGGAAAATAGCGATCTGAAGCCGTTTCACCTACTTTAATTTCTCTAAGCTGCAGAGGTGGAAAGACTTCTTCTTCATATATACCACCATTTTCAAATTGTAATGTAGGATTTTGTAAAGTCTTTATTACGTATGTCCCTACCAGAAAATCCTGAGGAGCAGTTGTCTGCGTGTCACAAAATACCGGACAGGTTTCTTCAGTATAAAAAGTATTCGTTGTGTCAATTGCATATTCCCTTTCAACATACATATAATTTATGTTGTCAACTTTTACGCATTCCAAACGCGGATTGTTTCTAAAATCCAAATGCTGAGTTGTAAACATGGTTTTTATGAGGTTCTCATTGTTGCCATTTGAAATGTCTAAAAAATTCAAATCATTATCTTCTAATCGTATGGCTTTTAAATTTCCAAACAAAGACAAATCGGCCTCTTCCAGATTATTATTCTGAAAATAAATTTCTTCAATTAAAGGATTAAGGCTAAAGTCTGATAAGGCGTTATCCGAAACATCCAGATATTTAAGGTTTATATTAGATGAAACATCTATCGTTGTTAATTGATTATTGCTTACAACTAAGGTATCTAAAGCTGCAAATTCTGAAATACCGGTTAATTCTGAAATATTTTTTGAAGAAATATCTAAAAAAGTAAGTGTATCTATTGAATTACTTGCGACATTCCCATCGATGACATCATCCAATTGTAAATCTACAAGTGCCTGTTCAAAATTAGAATCCGGGATAGATACAGTATTTTGAGCAGCAATGTTAAAGGTTATCAGAAAAACATAAATATACTTCATATCGTATCAATCTTATTCAAATATAGTTAATATAGTAGCTTTTATTAAATAGCTTGATGTTAAATTAGGATTCTTTTAATATTAAATAATCGGTGTAATCAAACTAATTTTTAAGACAAGATAAACAAAAGTCGTTTCTTAGGCTTATTGATTTAAATTATCTTGAGCCAAAAATCAGCAAATGTCAAATAGCAGCATAACCAATTACCTTAAAAATTTACTAGATAATATTCCGGAAGAATGGATAAAACTAACAACCCACAGGCTCGATATCTACAATGAAGACAGAGCTAAAATTGAATTTCTGGAAGAATTAGAAAAGCTATACCAGGTAAATGATTTCAGCAAAACAAGTCTGGAAAATTTGCCCACGGCATACGACTATATACGTCTTGGTCATCCCCTATCCTGTGTATTGGAATGGGCAATTTCCAAATTGAATGCTCTAAAACCTGAACAGGTTATTGGCTTTTCTTCAAAAACCATGGCCATTTTAGCTGTATTGAGGAAAAATCATTTAGAAGGAAAGAAAACACAGCTCTTTTATTTTAATAATGTTCCGGATTGTTTTAATGCAGATTTAGTTCGCCGTGTTTACGATTATGACTTTGAACTCAGGGCTATAGATGATTTTGATTCTATTTTAAATTTTAGTGGCAGCAATATCTTTCTGGACCAATCCTCGGAGTTAGGAAAAATAAACTGGCATCAGAATATCGACTTCTACATCAACATTCATGAAGGTTTTGGCAGTATAATTCATATCAGTAACAAAAATAAAGATTACGTTTCTGACATTCAGCATGTTCGCAGACGAGAAACAGTTGCCATTACACCGGGTGATAGCCTGAAAGCACTTAAAAAATTAGCCGGTATTACAGACACTTCCTCAGAGGAATTTGAAAAACCTAAAACTAAATTTGTAGAGGAAAAAATTAAAGATATAACCAGCACCTCGGCAAAGCCTCTATTAGGGTCATGCGGACTTTCCGTTCAATATGCCATCATGATGGGGCTTATTGATAATGCAAGATCTCAATATCCAGAAAAACCAATAGAGATCATTGTGCCACCAAACTGCTACGGCGGCACTAATGATCAGGCAAGGCGTGTAGCTGCCAGTCTTAAAAATGTCGAAATTATGGACTTACCGGTTGATGGTGAAAATGATATGGTACAAAGCACAGATATTGTTTTAAACGAAACTGAAAAAATGGATGCTGTGCCACTAATCATTGCAGAAATACCAACTAACCCCAGAGTTGAAGTCCCTGATCTTGAAAAACTAAAAGCAGTGCTTACTAAAAAAAGAATAACGCCAAATGGTTCTAAGGCTGTTGAACCCATTTTTATTCTGGATCAAACATTTTGCCCCAACTATAATTTTCTTGGAAAAGGTAAAATACTATCGCAGGTAGAGACTATTGCCTACGCCAGCGGATCAAAATTTCCAAGTGGAGGAAAATGTACAGCAGGATATTTAGTGGCTAACGAAAAGGCAGAATACCTGCTTGAGGTTATCGAAAAGCATCTAATACTCTGTGATAATGAAGCCAGAGATTTCCAGATAAATATTCTGTCTGAACAACTGCCGTCCATGCTTCAAAGAATAGAAGAAGCCTACCAAAACACGAGGGAGTTTGTGGAATTTATTAAAGAAAAACTGCCTGAAGCTAAAATAAATTTTGTTTCGAAGACGCTTGCAGATATGGGATTTATGCCTTCGGTATTTTCTCTGGACTTACCTACCAAAGGGAGTACTGCAGAAGAAAGAGAGACCTTTAAACGTAAATTAAATCATAAGCTCATAAACATGATGATAACTCAAATACCTGAAGAAAGCAAATATTGCGTGAGCTATGGTCAGCTTAAAGGTTGCTATTGGACCATACCAGCAACATCTACACAAGGCACAACGAAAGAAGAGGATAAAGATTATATTGCACGGGTTTCGGTTTCTCCTGATCTGGATTTGGAGAAACATAAATCAGTTTTTGCAGAGTTCGTAGATAGATTTATTGACTAATTTTTTTGTGTATTGAATACAAAATGAGGCGATAGGTCCTGTAAAAACATGCCTTTGACCGCAATATTAACTGAAAAAGCAACACATATTGCGGTTTATTGAAAAAATAAGGTATTAGTTTTTCAACAAAACAGTATCTATATCATTTTCCTTAACCATGATATTAAATTCAGGTATAGAATTTTGTCTAATGGCTTTCCACTTAGCTAGTTCACTATCAATTTTTGACGTCACTTCTTTTCTAAACGCTTCACTCTGAGAGGTCGGTGCAAAATCGCTCATGCCTTCGAGTGAATTTAAGTGTGCCAGTTTGTTGGTTAGCTTGATCGGATAATTCAACGGGTCCTGAAGGCTTTTGTTCTTCGTCTGGTACAGGGCTTTTTCGACTTCAGTAATTGATTTGTTTATAGTCTTAGCTTTCTCCACTACATCTTCAAATACCTCTTTGTCTTTCAAACGATCGATCACCTGATTGATCTGTGCTTTCGCAGAACGCATCTCCGTAATCGCTTCATGCGACTCACTCACCTTAGAACTGACCTTCATCAGGAAATCGAATTTAGCCTGCATATCTGCCATGGTGGCTTTACTTCTTGGATCTTTTAAAATTTCAAAATCACTTTCCATAGATTTGCCATCAACACTTAATTTCACCGTGTACTTGCCCGGTAAAGCTTTTGGCCCCTGCATACTTGCCCACCATAAGATCATCCCCTCAAAATCCGATGCTGGTTGATAGCGCATGTCCCAAACAAAAATATTTCCTCCTTCTTTAAGTCCTTTTAATTCGACCTCTTTTTTCTCTTTATCCGGTTTCGTGTCAAACGCGCGGATCAACTTGCCCTTACTATCGAAGAATTCAAGGCGAACCTTTGTAGAATCTGTTAACGCCTTGATCAAATAAGACACCATCACACCACCGGGATGGTTCTGTCCTTCAGTTTTTGAAGGTCTGCCCGCACCGCCGTCCATGCGATAGCTTGGCATGGGGTCAAACAGGTAAAAATCGCTGTTGGCAACCTCATCGCTTAACTGATGCAGCGGCGTCAGGTCGTCTATCAGCCAAAGGCTTCTCCCCTGCGTTGCGGCAATCAGGTTATCGTTTTTTATGGCTAGATCTGTAATCGGTACGATAGGTAAATTCAACTGGAACGAATTCCAGCTTTTGCCATCATCAAAAGAGATGTACATGCCCGATTCTGTTCCGGCGTACAACAAGCCTTTACGTTTAGGGTCAGCTCGAACCACTCTGGTAAAGTGGCCTTCATCTATGCCATCGGTAATCTTTGTCCAGCTTTTACCGTAATCTTCCGTTTTATAGATGTAAGGTTTGTAGTCTCCCATTTTATAGCGTGTTCCGACGACATAAGCACCGCCTTTAGTGAACGGGTCGGGATCTATGCTGTTAAACATCATCCATTCCGGCATGCCTTCAGGGGTTACATTTTCCCAGCTTTCTCCTCCATCTCTTGTAACGTGCAGCAGACCATCATCAGACCCGGCCCAAATCAAACCTTCCTCATAAGGTGATTCGGTGGCTGCAAAAATGGTACAATAGTATTCAACACCAGTGTTATCCTGAGTGATCGGTCCTCCCGAAGATTTTAAGCGTTCGGGGTCGTTGCGTGTCAAATCCGGACTGATGATTTCCCAGGAAGCACCGCCATCTGTGCTCATGTGTAAATGGTTTGAAGCCGTATAGAGTTTATCAGGATTGTGCGGTGAAAAGAAAATAGGAAAATTCCACTGAAACCGGTATTTCATGCCTTCTGCACCATAGCCCATCGGGTTGTCCGGCCATACATTTACGGCACGAACCTCATCGGTTTCGTGGTTGTATTCAGTTAAAAATCCACCATAACTACCGCCATACACAATTTCCGGGTTTTCAGGATGTGGGGCGATATGCGCGCTTTCTCCTCCTGCAGTAGGTTCCCAGTCGTCTTCGCCGATGGAATAACCGGACGTCCGGTGTGCAATTCGTATGGTTGAATTATCCTGTTGGGCGGCATAGATGCGATAGGGAAAGGCATCATCTGTAGTGACGCGATAAAACTGCGCTGTAGGCTGATTGTGATACGTACTCCAGTTTTCTCCACCATCAAAAGACACCTGAGCGCCGCCATCATCGCCTATGATCATGCGGTTTGGGTCTTCCGGCGCGATCCAAAGGTCATGATGATCGCCATGTGGCGCACGTGCTGATTTAAAGGTGCGTCCGCCATCGGTAGATTTTTGATAGTCGACGTTCATGACGTACACCACATTTTCGTCTTGCGTATCCGCATAAATTCGAGTGTAGTACCACGCCCGTTGACGCAAGGCTCTGCTTTGATTGATCCTGCTCCAGGTCTCGCCACCATCATCCGATCTGTAAACGCCGCCATCTTCAGCTTCGATCAATGCCCAGACGCGTTCCGGATTTACAGGAGAGACCGTTACGCCTATTATGCCTAACGTGCCTTCGGGCATGCCTTCTTTTGTGGAAAGTTTTTCCCAATTGTCGCCGCCATCGGTACTCTTCCAAAGGTCTGAACCTTCACCACCGCTTTCTAAACTGTAAGGTGTTCGTCTTATGCGCCATGTACTGGCATATAAGATCCTGGGATTTGTCGGGTCGAAGGTGAGATCCACTGCGCCGGCATCTGCATTGGCAAAGAGGATGCGTTCCCAGTTCTTTCCGCCATCGGTACTGCGGTAAACACCGCGTTCCTGAGTAGATTTATACAAGTCGCCCATCACGGCAGCATAAACGATGTCAGGGTTTTTAGGATGAATACGAATCCGTGATATGTGACGTGAGTTTTCCAAACCCATCTGTTCCCATGTTTTGCCGGCATCGACCGATTTCCAAACACCGTAGCCATAAGACACGTTTCCACGAACGGTCTTTTCGCCACCACCGACATAGATCACATTGTTATCCCATTCGGAAACCGCAACAGCGCCTATCGAACCGCCAAAATAGCCGTCTGAAATATTTTCCCAGGTTTGCCCACCATCTTGTGTCCGCCAAACGCCACCGCCGGTAGATCCAAAATAAAATAAGTTGGGTTTACCGGAAACACCTGTAACTGCAGCCGATCGTCCACCACGAAAGGGTCCGATATTCCGCCAGCTAATGGCATCTTTGTACAAGGATTCGTCGTATGTAGTGCTGTTGTTTTTCTTTTTGCGTTGTGCTTCAACTTCTGTTGGCATCAGCCAAACTAAACATAAGGCTAAAAAAAGGAGCGTCTGGAATTGTTTCATAAGAATAAAATATTGAATCCCTCAAATATAGTTACATTTTATGGTTAAGGACGTTTTTTCCCATTAACACTGTTTGTCCTTTCGTAATTTTTGCATTTCTTTTACATGTGATCATCTTCATTTTTAAAACTTAGTTAGATTATCGAGAATGGTTTTGTACACTCCTTAATTAATTTAAATTTGTTGTCCGATGAGTTACACCTGTATTTTGAATGAAAATTCAACCACAACTCAAAAGCTTTTCATTATGACCTTATCTGAATTGAACATGTTATGATGAGGAGATTGTTGGTTGTTGTTTTTTTTGCTGCATTTCTGTCAGCAACCGGGCAAACGCTCAAGGTTGTAAACAAAAACACGTCTGAACCTCTGGCAGGTGCTGTGGTTTCCAGCACGTCCGTTTTTTTAACTACCGACGACAACGGCGAGGTAAATGTTTCCAATCTTTCAACATCGGAAATGATTACCATTCAGCTCATGGGGTATTTGCCAAGACGTTTGAGCTTTAAAACCATTCAGCAATTGGGTTTTACAATTGAGCTGGAACCTGATGGGTTAACGCTGGATGAAGTAGTGATCTCAGGAACGCGCTGGAGGCAGTATTCTCGTAATAATCCTTCAACCATCATTTCCATTAATTCTGAAGCTGTTCAACTGCAAAACCCGCAAACAGCGGCAGATCTTTTAGGCATTTCCGGTAAAGTATTTATTCAAAAAAGTCAGCAAGGTGGCGGAAGCCCAATGATCAGGGGATTTTCAACCAATCGGTTGATCTATACGGTAGATGGTGTGCGCATGAATAATGCGATTTTCAGAGGCGGGAACATTCAGAATGTCATCAACATCGATCCTTTTGCGGTTGAAAAAACGGAAGTGCTTTTTGGACCGGGTTCTGTCATTTACGGGAGCGATGCCATAGGTGGTGTGATGAGTTTTAATACCTTAAAACCAACCTATTCCGCTACAGACGAATTTGAAATTCATGGACATGCAACCGGAAGGCTTTCTTCAGCAAACAACGAACTCACCGGTCATGCCGATGTGAATCTCGGTTGGAAAAAATGGGCTTTTGTCAGCAGCATTAGTGCCTGGGATTACGACGACCTGCGGCAAGGGAGCCATGGCCCTGACGATTACATCAAAAATACTTATCCTATTCGGGAAAATGGACAAGATGCCGTAGCCGTTCAGGAAGACGAACTTCTGCAAATCCCTTCGGCTTACTCGCAGTTCAATTTTATGCAAAAAGCCAGTTTTAAACCCAATGAAAACTGGGAATTCAACTACGGGTTTCACTATTCCAAAACCTCATCCTACGGCAGGTACGACCGTTATAACCGCGAAAGAGATGGCCTTCCAAGACATGCCGAATGGGACTACGGCCCGCAGCAATGGATCATGAACAATTTGAACATTTCCTACGCACAGGAGACCAGACTGTTTGATAACCTGTCGATACGTTTAGCACACCAATGGTTTGAAGAAAGCAGAATAGTTCGCAACTTTAACAGCGATATCCGAACAACGAGAGTTGAAAATGTCGATGCCTATTCCATTAATCTGGATCTGACCAAAAACATCAACGAACAACATCGCTTATTTTATGGGGTTGAATATGTTTTGAATGATGTAAACTCTGATGGAACAGCCCTAAATATTTCGACTGACATCACTTCAGATGCGGCAGATCGCTATCCGTTGTCGACCTGGAATTCCATCGCAGCCTATGTCAATGATGAATGGAAAGCCACTGAAAAACTGAGCCTTCAGGCAGGTTTGCGGTACAATCATTTTATTTTGGATGCCGATTTTAGCAATAACACCCCTTTCTATCCTATTGATTTTGAGTCGGCAGAAATTAATAGTGGTGCTTTAACAGGCAGTCTTGGAGCGGTGTATCGACCAAGAAAGGACTGGGAGCTGAAAATGAATTTTGGCACGGCCTTTCGATCACCGAATGTTGATGATATTGGAAAAGTGTTCGATTCGGAACCAGGTGCTGTTGTGGTTCCTAATCCGGATCTGGAAGCAGAATACGCCTATAATTTGGATTTTGGTATAGCCAAAGTGTTTAACAATCACCTGAAACTTTACACCTCAGCCTATTATACCATTTTGGACAATGCTTTAGTTAGACGGGATTTTCAACTGAATGGTAAGGAATTTATTGATTATGATGGAACGCTCAGCCGAGTGCAGGCCTTGCAGAATGCGGCTGAAGCCTATGTTTATGGACTTCAATTTGGCCTGGAGGCGAAATTCCTGAATAATTTCACTTTTGAAACCGACTTAAACTACCAAAAGGGAAGAGAAGAGCTGGACGATGGCAGCACTAGCCCTTCCAGACATGCCGCGCCTTTTTTTGGAGTGACGCGTTTACGTTATAAGTACGACAGTAAATTAACCGTAGAACTAAATACGATCTTTCAGGGCGAACAGTCGTTTGAAAACCTGGCTGAAAGCGAACGCTCCAAAGATGAGATCTATGCCAAGGACGAAAACGGTAACAATTATGCGCCGGCTTGGTATACGCTGAATCTAAAAGCCAATTACCAATTCAACAACACCATCAACCTGTCAGGCGGCATCGAAAACATCACCGACCAGCGTTACCGTCCCTACAGCTCAGGTATATCTGGACCGGGACGGAGTTTTATAATTTCTGCAGAAATCAGCTTTTAGAGCTTTTGATCTATTAATCAATTAAAGCTGTATCTCTATTTTAAAAAAAATCTTCCACAATAGAAATTCAATTGATAATTGTAATGACCGTTAAAGACTTTTATCACAAAATGATTTATATTACATTAATTAAGTTAAAAAAATTGTAATTTGCATCATATCAAATAGTAATGATTATTTCTTGTTAATGGAATTGAATTCTAAAACAGATACAAAAAATAAAGATCCTTCAAGATGAGAATACTCATCTCACAAAAGAG